>NZ_SMKY01000551.1 GCF_004349235.1 Actinomadura darangshiensis
GGCGAGATCCGCACGGGGGTGGGGGACGCCCGGGAGCTTGATCTTGAGGATGCGTCGGTGGATGCGGTGCTGCTGCTTGGGCCGCTTTACCATCTGCCGCGGCGGGTGGATCGGATCCGGGCGCTGTCGGAGGCGTTGCGGATCGTTCGGCCAGGTGGGCCGGTGTTCGCGGCCGCCATTTCGCGGTGGGCGCCTCGGCTGGACGGGGAGTTGGCGCAGCGGCTCTACGAGCGGATCGGGACGGTCAGCCCGCTCATTCCCGAGGTCGAGCGGACCGGCTGGATGCCGCCGCTGTTCGGCGGGGACTTCTCCGCCTACTGCCACCGGCCGGGGCAGCTGCGTGCCGAACTCCGGTCGGCGGGCTTGCGGGTGGTGGACCTCGTCAGCGTCGAAGGGCCCGCCTACCTGCTGCACGACGTCGCCGACCGGATGGCGGACCCGCTCGGCCGGACGGTCGTCCTGGAGACGGCGCGGGCGATCGAGCGGGTCCCCGAACTGCTCGGGATCGGCCCGCACCTCCTGGCGACCGGCGTGCGTCCTAGATGAGGCCCTGGGCGAGCATCGCGTCGGCCACGCGCTCGAAACCGGCGATGTTGGCGCCGACGACGTAGTCGCCCGCGGCGCCGTAGCGTTCGGCGGTCTCGTAGCAGGTGTCGTGGATGCTCGTCATGATCGTCGACAGCTCCTCCTCCACCCGGGAGAAGGACCAGGCGGCGCGGGCCGCGTTCTGCCGCATCTCCAGCGCGCTCACCGCGACGCCGCCGGCGTTGGCGGCCTTGCCGGGGCCGAACGCGACGTCCGCCTCCTGGAGGATGCGGACGGCCTCCGGCGTCGTCGGCATGTTCGCGCCCTCCGCCACGGCCTTCACCCCGTTGCGGACGAGGAGCGCGGCGGCGGAGGCGTCCAGCTCGTTCTGCGTCGCGGACGGCAGCGCGATGTCGGCGGGGACGTCCCAGACCCGGCCGCCGGACACGAACCGGGCCGAGGCGCCGCGCAGGTCGGCGTAGTCGGACACCCGGCCGCGGTCGACCTCCTTGACGTGCTTGAGCAGGTCGAGGTCGATGCCCTTCTCGTCCACCACGTAGCCGCCGGAGTCGGACACGGTGATCACGTTGGCGCCGAGCTGCTGCGCCTTCTCGATCGTGTAGATCGCGACGTTGCCGGAACCGGACACGGTGACCTGCTGGCCGTCGAGGTCCTCGCCGCGGCGGCGGAGCATCTCGGCGGTGAACATGACGTTGCCGTAGCCGGTCGCCTCCGTCCGGCAGGCGGAACCGCCCCACAGCATCCCCTTGCCCGTCAGCATCCCGGCCTCCCACCGGTTCGTCACCCGGCGGTACTGGCCGAACAGGTAGCCGATCTCGCGGGCGCCGACGCCGATGTCGCCGGCCGGGACGTCGGTGTGCTCGCCGACGTGGCGCTGCAGCTCGGTCATGAACGACTGGCAGAACCGCATGACCTCCTCGTCGGAGCGGCCGTGCGGGTCGAAGTCGCTGCCGCCCTTGCCGCCGCCGATGCCGAGGCCGGTCAGCGCGTTCTTGAAGATCTGCTCGAAGCCGAGGAACTTGACGATGCCGAGGTTGACGGTCGGATGAAAGCGGAGCCCGCCCTTGTACGGCCCGAGCGCGCCGTTGTACTCGACGCGGAAGCCGCGGTTGACGTGGATCTCGCCGTCGTCGTCCTGCCACGGGACGCGGAACATGATCTGCCGCTCGGGCTCCAGCACCCGCTCGACCAGCTTCGCGGCGGCCAGGCCGGGCCGCGCGGCGAGCACCGGGCCGAGGGACTCCAGTACCTCGTGGACGGCCTGGTGGAACTCCGCTTCCCCCGGGTCGCGCTGCAGGACCCTCTCGTAGGACTCCTCCAGGACGGCCAGTGTCTCGGGTGGTGCCGGCAGGCGGGGGGCCAAGGGCATGGTGAAGATCCTTCCTCGAGTCCCCTCCACTCTAAAACGTGTTCTGGTTTGCCTTGGACGGGCCGCGCCGCCGGTATCCGCGCAGATGAAGGCCGAGCCGCGGCCCCTGGGATGGGGTCGCGGCCCGGCTGGAGGGGGCGGGAACGGGTCAGGCGGGGCACTTCAGCCAGGCGAAGTGGTACGTCGTCTTGACGCTCCCGTCGGCCGAGTCGAAGGCCATGAAGCTGGTCTCGGACGCGGCCGAGCTGCCCCTGTACACGCGCAGTTCGGTGTTGATGTTGAAGTTGCGGTCCACGCCGCACGGCTTGAAGACGAGCTCCGAGACGTCCGTCCGGTCGGAGAACTGCCAGTTGTCGGAGTAGGCGCCCTTGATCGTGTGGCTGACCGGGGTCGTCTGCGCCATGCCCTGGTGGTAGTAGTTCGCCTTCTCCATGCCGGACGCGCCGTCCGCGAGGGACGCGAACCCCCGGTAGTCGGCGCCGGCGATCGCGTACGTGAACCCTTGCGGGACGTGCACGCCTAGGTTGAGCTGGCAGTTCTTCCGGAAGTCGGTCGGGTTGGAGCTACCGCCGGCCTGGGCCAGGTAGTCGCTGTAGGTGACGGTGAACGAGGTGTTGTCGCTCGCCGTGGCCACGGCCGCCGTTCCGGCGGGGCAGCCCGACCCGTTCACGGTGAG
>NZ_SMKY01000552.1 GCF_004349235.1 Actinomadura darangshiensis
ATCCTCAGGTTGATCAGGTTCGCTCGGCCGGGGCGGGGGCGGCTCGTTCTCGCGGTCGTGTTCGGGGGGCTGGCACTCGGTAGCGGCGCCGGGCTGATGGCGACGTCGGCCTGGCTGATCTCGCGGGCGGCTCAGCATCCACCGGTGCTCATGCTGATGGTCGCGATCGTGGCGGTCCGTGCGTTCGGGCTGGGACGCGGCGTGTTCCGCTATGCCGAGCGTCTCGTCGGGCATGACGCGACGTTCCGGATCCTCGCCGACCTGCGGGCCCGCGTGTACGAACGGCTGGAACGCCTCGCTCCCGGCGGGCTCCCCGCCTTCCGCAGCGGCGACCTGCTGAACCGGCTCGTCGCGGACGTCGACGCCGTCCAGGACCTGTTCCTGCGGGTACTGCTGCCGTGCGCGGTCGCGGCGGTCGTCGGCGGCGCCTCCGTGGGGCTCGCCTGGGCGCTACTCCCGTCCGCGGGCGTCGTCCTGCTGCTGGCGCTGGTGCTCGCGGGTGTCGTTGCCCCATGGCTGTCCGCCGCGGTCTCCCGCCGCGCCGAGCGCCGCACCACCGACCTGCGCGGCGAACTGACCTCGCACGTCGTCGACACCTTGCAGGGCGCGCCCGAGCTCATCGCGTACGGCGCCGCCCCAGAGCAGCTCGCCAAGGCCGCACAACTCGACCGCGAGTTCACTCGCGCCACGGCACGTTCCGCCACGACGGCCGGGGCAGGGGCGGCCCTCTCCGCCCTCGCCGGCGGCCTCGCGGTCTGGGGCAGCCTCATGGTGGGCGTACCGGCCGTCCGCTCGGGGGCGCTCGACGGCGTCCTGCTCGCGGTGGTCGTCCTTCTCCCGCTGGCCGCATTCGAGGTCGTGGCCGGGCTTCCCCTGGCCGCGCAGTACATGGAGAGGGTTCGCCGTTCGGCCACGCGCATCTTCGCCGTCCTGGACAGCCCGCCCCCGGTACGGGACCCGGACGAGTCCGCACCACTCCCCGTGGCGCCCTACACGCTCGCACTCGAAAACGTCCGGGCCCGTTGGACGCCCGACGCGCCCTACGCCCTCGACGGCATCTCCCTTGACCTCACCCCCGGTCGCCGTTGCGCGATCGTCGGTCCGAGCGGTTCAGGCAAGACGACGCTGACGGCCGTCCTGCTCCGCTTCCTGGAGTTCACCGGCGGGGCGTCCCTCAACGGCGTGGACCTGCGCGCCCTCACCGGCGACGACGTCCGGCGGGTGATCGGCCTCTGCGCCCAGGACGCGCACCTCTTCGACTCCACGATCGGCGAGAACATCCGGCTGGCCCGTCCCGCCGCCACCGACGACGAGATCCGCGACGTCCTGCGCCGCGCCCGCCTCGCCGACTGGGTCGAGTCCCTTCCGCGGGGGCTCGGCACCCGCGTCGGCGAGCACGGCGCCCAGGTCTCCGGCGGCCAGCGCCAGCGCATCGCCCTGGCCCGCGCCCTCCTCGCCGACTTCCCGATCCTCCTGCTGGACGAGCCCGCCGAGCATCTCGACATCGCGACCGCCGACGAGCTCACCGCCGACCTCCTCACCGCCACCGAAGGCCGCACGACCCTGCTCGTCACCCACCGCCTCGCCGGGCTGGACGCCGTCGACGAGATCGTCGTCCTGGACGAGGGCCGCGTCGCCGACCGCGGAACCCACACCGATCTGCTCGCCCGCCCGGGCCTCTACAGCACCCTCTGGCACCGCGAACATACCGCCACCCGCACCCCCGAATTTAACTAGGTAAATTATCCGCATTCAGGTAAACCGGTGCGGCACCGAATTCGTCGGGACAATTTATCGGAATTACCGAGAACAATTCCCAACCCGCCCGCATCACACCGAAGTACAGGATCCAATCGACCGGAACAGGGGGTTCCACAGATGAAGGTCTTGCTTCGCGCGGTGCTCGGCATCGCGGCAACGCTCCTCGCCCTCGGCGTCAGCGTCGGGGCCATGAACGCCGCCAACGCGGACGGCCCCGACACCAACCCCGCGGTGACGAAGGCCATCCAGTCCCAGCCGTGGGTGGAGCTCGGGCCTGGCGACAGCGACTACCGCATCGCCTCCGCCCGCTGCTACCTGGTGCAGTTCGGCTACTACGACGACTGCACTCCGACGTCCGCCGGCGAAGGCTGGCCCGCCGACCTCGGGCCCGCGCTGAAGAAGTACCAGGCCTCGCACAACCTGCCGGAGTCCGGCAGGCTCGACGCCGAGACCTGGGGCGCGCTCCGTGACGACGGCGGCGAGATCGGCCAGGGCAGCGGCCGGCACAGCCAGGTCAAGGGCATCCAGTACGCGATGAAGGTCCTCCAGGACGGCTCCGTCGTCGCGGACGGGTACTACGGCGCGGCGACCGCCAATGCCGTCACCGCCTTCCAGAAGCGCAAGGAGATCGACGCCGACGGCATCTTCGGCCCGATCACCTTCCGCGCCGCATTCGCGGAAGGCGCCGAAGCCCAGCGCACTCCGGGCCGCTGACAAAAGGCCCACCCGCGGCCGCCCTGCGACCACTCCGGTCGCAGGGCGGCCGTATTCGCACGCCAATACAAGAACAAGCAATCGGCGCACATTTCGTCCCACCCGCCCC
>NZ_SMKY01000553.1 GCF_004349235.1 Actinomadura darangshiensis
GTTGTACTCCTCGTCGAGGATCTGGTGGAAGCGGCGGGCGCGTTTGGTCTCCGAGGTGCTCATGCGGACTTGGCGTGCTTCGCGCCAGTAGGCGCGTCCAGGGTGGGCGCTGAACATCTCGCGGGAGATGGCGCGCAGCCGCGTCTCGGGCGTCGCCTTCGTCTCGAACGACATCTGCCATTCCGAGATGATCATGTTGATGTACATGAGCTGCCGGCGGGCCTTGCGGTCTTCGCCCGCCGGTACCGGGCCCCACGCCGCGTCGAGGTCTGGATCGTCCATGGCCATCTTGAGCAGCTCGGCGATCGCGATACGCCGCGCCTCCTCACGCGAGATCTTCGTCTCCCGCGCCTGGAGGACGAGCGTGGCGATGATGCCCGCCAGCGCGACGGCGGTCACGACGGCCGTTGCTGCGCCGAAGCTCAGTTGCTCCCAACGGTTGGCGGACTCGCCGGACGTGCGCAAGGCCCAGAACGAAACACCGATGACGCTGGCCAGAAGGGCGAGGAGACTGAGACTGACTGCTTTCAGGCGAACACGGAGGGTAGGCACACGGCGAAGATAATCCGGTCAGCGAGGACGGCGAAGTGTTTCCCGGTGGATGCAAACAATCGGGCGCCCCTTCCGATGAACAGGTGGACGGTTCGATCGCGGCGGCCCGACTCGCCGACTGGCTGCACCCCCAGCTCGGAGCATCCGCAATGCGTAGAGATCTCCCTGGACGAGCACGGTTGCACGACCACGCGGACGCACCGGATGTTCAAGCCTGGCGGCTTGTTGCGGCAAGCGCCCGCGTGATCGGCTCTTCAGTTTCCGTGGGAGGCCGCGCGTTCCGGTGCGCCACCCGGATTCCTGGTCAAGCGTCCCGGATATCCGGCTTGGCCGCCGCGAGCATGCGGCCGGAGATGACCACGAGGCGTTCGTCGGAGCCGATGCTCACGCCCGGCGGGAGCCGATCGCCGTACGCACCGGTGGCATCGCGTCCGATGATCGCGATGTCGCCGTTGTCCAGCTCCCAGATCTCGGGGCAGTCCTGCGTCGTGCGGCTGTCCCCCACCTCCGCGGCCGTCTTACCCAGCCGCCGCTGGAATCCAGCGCTGTGATCGGCTTCCCATGGTCTGGACATCATATGAACCCGCTTCCGATCGCTGACACCGACAGGAAGTTTCACATATACGACCTTTAGCGACAAGCCTTGACAAGTAGTCACATTACCGACAACCAATCGCCCAACTGTCGCGGGCGCACCTGTGGGCGGTCTTGATGCCCGCATCGCAACCTGCGGCATCGTCGGATGTCCGACGGGCAGCCGGCGAGATGTGGCAATGCGGCGCCGCATCACCGCCTATCAGGTGAAACATCCCGTCCACTACGACAACTGATCAGGTCTGTCGCGCGGCCACAGGCGACGAGGGGACGGCCAGCGACGCGGACGCGTGACCGCCTACGCAAGGACGGCTCCGCCCGGCGGCCATCGGGGACGGGCGCGGTGATGGTGGGCGCTGACTCGAACGCAGCGCTGGCGGTCGGTGAGGGTTGCGGCCTTTCGACGGTTCGTGAGCCGAAGGGGGCAGGGTGTGCCAGCAATGGCCGGGGGGCGTTGAGTTTGTCCGTCAGGGACCGGCTGTCCCGCAGGTTGGGTCAGGCGGGGGTGATCGGGGTGTCCGGGGAGTCGAGCCAGATCGTTTGGCCAGTCGGCGTCACGGTGATCCCGAACCGGTCAATGGCAGGCTCACCAGCGTCGGTCCACCGCTTCTTGTGAGCGTTGCGGTCGGGTTGGGAGATCCGTTGACCGCGTAGCGGCATGAACCAGGAGGGGGCCACGAACCGGCCTTCTGCCTCTCCCCCGTCCCCCACGGTGATCCGGGCGATCGGGCCGTCAGGGTGGAACGTCGGAGCCCACGGGACCAGAAGGAGCCCGCCCGGCCGTGTCTGCCGCACCCACGCGTACGGCAGCACTGCCACGGCGGCCGTGGCGATCACTCGGTCATACGGACTGCCTGCCGAACTTCCGCCCTCGCCGTCTCCGGTGATGACCTGGACTGGACAACCGGCCCCGGCCAGGTTCGCCCTTGCCTGTTCGGCCACCGCCGGGTCGATCTCGATCGTGGTCACGTTCTCCGGCCCGACGATCTCCGCCATCAACGCGGCATTCCAGCCGGTGCCCGTCCCGATCTCCATGACTCGCCGACCGGGCCCAAGATCCAGCAGCTCCAGCATCTCCCGCACGACATGCGGAGCCGAGCACGAGCTCGTGGGCCAGACGCCCTTGTCGGCGGTCCCGTCATCCATCTGAGTCGTCACCGCGTCGTCTGAGTGCACGAGGGCAGCCCAGCGGTCCGGGTCGTCCTGACGGCGCAGGGGAACGGCCCAGCCGTCGTCACCACGGACCCAGACCAGGTCAGGGACGAACGCTTCACGCGGGACCGCGCCGAACGCCGCCTCAATAGTGAACCCATTTCATCCCTGTGGCGGCAGTCCGCTGGTCACAGCATGATCGCAATGCGTCGGTTGGTGGCCTGACGTAGAGAGACCCCTGGTAGACGGGTTGATCACCACAATCACGTCGCCTGAACC
>NZ_SMKY01000554.1 GCF_004349235.1 Actinomadura darangshiensis
CCACCGGCTCGGGCAGCACGGGGGCGGGCAGCACGGGCTCCGGCGGTACGGGGGCGCCCACCATGGGCCCCGGCGCCGCCGGGGGCGGCGGTGCGGGCGCGGGAGGCTCCGGGACGGCCGGCGGTCGCTCGCGCTGCTCGGTGGCCGCCTGGGCCGCCTCCGCGCCCCAGGCGGCACCCGCGGCGGGGTTCTCCGGCGCGGTGCCGAGGGTCTTCAGGCCGCGCTGGGACACACCGAGATCACGCAACACGGAGTGCTGCCAGCTCGAGTCCGGCACTCCGCCTCCTTTCGTCGCCCGCCAGCCTATGAGGTCCCGAGCTCCTCCTGACCATCCGGCGGCCGGGAAATTCCCGTCAGCCGCCGGACGGCTGCGACTGCGACGCGCACGCCGCGGCGTCCTTGTTCACCTGGTCGGTGCTCTTGCCGCCCGTGTTCTTCGGCGCCATGACCGGGTTGTTCGGGTCGAGTTCGGGCATGTCGTAGCCCTTCTTGACCATGCAGTTCCGGAGCTTGGTCAGCGACTCGCGCTGCGCGGCCGTGAGCTTGCCGCCGCCCTTGGAACCGCCGCCGCCCGAGCCGCCGCCGTTGGAGCCGCCGTTCCCGGTGACGGTGCCGCCACCGCCCTGCGTCGCGGGAGCGCTGCTGGCGCCGCCGTTCCCGGAGATGGTGCCGCCACCGCCACCGTCGTCAGAGTCTCCGCAAGCGCTGAGGCCCACCGTCAGCACGAATGCGGCGGCCGGAATGACCAGGAGCTTCTTCATGACCACTCTTTCTGTCCCTTGATCGCACACCGGAGGCGACCGTCCGCGCGCACGATACCGAGCGCGGGGACGGTCGCGACGAAGAAAGCGGAACTAGTTCTGGGGGCCTCCGGGACCCTGCGGAGGCGTGTACGGCCGGCCGCCCTGCGGGCCTCCCGGCGGCGGCCCCTGCGGACCGCCCCACCCGGGCGGCGCACCCGCCGGCCCGCCCTGCGGAGGCACCGGCTGCCCGCCCTGCGGCGGGAACCCGCCCTGCTGCGGAGGCGGCGCCTGACCGCCCCAGCCGGGCGGCGGTCCGGACGGCCCGCCCTGCGGCGGACCCGGAGGCGGGCTCTTCTTCTTGCCGCGCCTGACGATGACGAAGAACACGACCAGGCCGATCACCACGATCGCGCCCACCACGATGATGATGACGAGGAGCCGCTGGTCCGCCGCGTCGGCCTTCTTCGTGGCCTCCGACTTCGGCACCTTGGTGGCGGTCTCCTTGACCTTCGGGTGGTCCTTCAGCCACTGGTCGTACTTGGCGAACACGGGGTTCGGCGCGTTCGCCGGGACCTGCGCGCTCAGTGCGTCGGCCGGGATGATGACCCCGCTGCCGGTCAGCTGGTCCTTCCCGGGAGGCCCGGCGTCCTTGGTCGTGTTGATGAGCCGCTGGACGACCTCGCGCGCCGGCATCTGCGGGTTCTTCGAGCGCATCAGCGCGGCCACCGCCGACGTCAGCGCCGTCGCCTGGCTCGTCCCGGACACGTTGTCGGTGATCTGACCGTTGGCGAGCACGGCGTTCACCCGGAAGCCGGGCGCCGCGACGGCGACATAGGGTTGCCGCTCGGTGTCCTCCCAGGCCCGCTTCTGGTTGTCCACGGCCCCCACCGCCAGCACTCCCGCGCAGTTCGCGGGCGCCATCGACGGGTTGCCGCCAGTGCCGCTGTTGCCGGCGCCGGCGATGACCACGACGTCCTTCTGCAGGGCGTACAGGACGGCCTCCTGCAGTTCCTCCTGGCACCTGCCCAGCCCGCGGGACGCCTGCGAGATGTTAATGACCTTGGCGCCGCGGTCGACGGCGAACCTGATCGCCTTGTCCCAGTTGGTCAGGTTGGAGGCCACCGACATGATCTTCGCCTCGGGCGCCACGCCGACATAGCCCGTGCCCGAGCCGTTGGCCGCGATGAGGGCGGCCATCGCGGTGCCGTGCGAGAGCGTCACGTCGGAGGTCGCGCCGCGCTGGCCGTCGGTGCCGCCGATGTCGAGGTTGGTGCCCTTGTTCAGGTTGGCGCCCGGCACGACGACGCCCTGCAGTTCGGGGATCTGGCCGTTGACGCCGTTGTCGAGGACCGCGACGGTGACGCCCGCCCCCTTGCTGACGGGCCAGACCTTCTGCTGGACCGCCCAGGCCTTGAACCACCACTGGTCGGTCCGCGGGCCGGGAGTCGCGGCGGCCGGTGCCGCCGTGGTCAGGACCAGAGCTGAGGTCGCTCCGATCGCGGCGAGCCATCGAGTCATCCGTCGCACAACGCACCCTCACTACGCGAACACGGCGTGAGCAGTCCAAGAACCTTGAATCTGCTCACGCCGTCTCCTGCTTCGTCTGGTGACCGAGCCTAAGGGGTCAGCCGATCACGGGGGGAGCGGTGTCGTCATCATTTCCGCCCCACACGTCCTCGTCCTCCATGAGCCAGGTGGTGCGCTCGTGGTCTTCCTCGCCCTTGCCACCGCCGCCGCCACCGCGGCCGCCGGGCGCGCCCATGCCGCCGCGACCCGCGCCGGCGCGACCCGCGCCCCTGGCACCGCCGAGGCCGCCCTTGGCGCCGCCC
>NZ_SMKY01000555.1 GCF_004349235.1 Actinomadura darangshiensis
AGGGCGTCGTCAACAAGATCAAGTACCTCAAACGGCAGTACTACGGACGCGCCGCCCTCCCGCTACTCCGTAAACGGATACTCCTCACATAAGCACACCCCGTCACCACCGGAATCTTGGAAGAGCCTAATGAACGGCGGATCCGATGATCAAGGAGACGCCAGGTGACTGACACCCTCGTTGAGGGCGAGTCCGGGGAGCAGCCGGTCGAGGCGCCGCAGGGTGCGGCGTCGGACGAGCAGTTGGTCGCGATGCTGGTGGACCGTGCTCGGCCCCAGGGGCCCGCCGCTGACCGGGGAGGGCGGGCTGTTGCAGCAGCTGACCAAGCGGGTACTGGAGTCCGCTCTGGAAGGTGAGATCACCGACCACGTCGGCTACGACAAGCACGACCCCTCCGGTCGGGACAGCGGCGACAGTCGCAACGGGACGCGGGCCAAGGCCGTGCTGACCGACGTCGGCCCGGTCGAGGTCAAGGTGCCGCGGGACACCGGCGGCACTTTCGAGCCCCAGATCGTCCGCAAGCGGCAGCGGCGGGTGTTCGGAATCGGGCGTGGGGCTGCGGGGTTCTTGTTCGTGTGATGCACGGTGAGTACAAGGTTCCTGGCGGCAAGCTGGTCGTCGCCGATGTCGATGTTGTGGACGGGCTGCTGCGCGGGGCGAGGATCAGCGGGGACTTCTTCCTGGAGCCCGACGAAGCTCTGGACGCGATCAACGCTGTTCTCGACGGGTTGCCCGCGGGGCTCGATGCCCGGGCCATTGGTGTGCGGGTGCAGGCCGGGTTGCCGCGCGAGACGGTCATGCTCGGCATCACCGCGGAGGCGGTCGGGATCGCGGTGCGGCGGGCCGTCGCGCGGGCGTCCGACTGGCGTGATCATGATTGGCGGCTGATCCACGAGCCGCCGCAGGAGCCGGCGCTCCACATGGCACTCGACCAGGTCCTCGCCGAGGAGGTCGGTGCGGGGCGGCGTCCGCCGACGTTGCGGGTGTGGGAGTGGGCGGGACCGGCGGTGGTGATCGGCAGCTTCCAGTCCTTGCGCAACGAGGTCGACGCCGAGGCGGCCGAGCGGCACGGTGTCGACGTGGTCCGCCGGATCAGCGGTGGTGGCGCGATGTTCATCGAACCGGGCAACACCATCACCTATTCGCTGTACGCGCCGGGGACGCTCGTGGCGGGCATGTCGTTCGCCGAGAGCTACGCGTTCCTCGACGACTGGGTGCTGGGCGCGCTCGGCGAGCTCGGAATCAGGGCCTGGTACCAGCCGTTGAACGACATCACCTCTGACCAGGGCAAGATCGCGGGGGCGGCGCAGAAGCGGCTCGCCGCCGGCGCGGTGCTGCATCACGTGACCATGGCGTACGACATCGACGCCGACAAGATGGTGCAGGTGCTCCGGATCGGCCGGGAGAAGGTCTCCGACAAGGGGATCGCCAGTGCGGTCAAGCGGGTGGATCCGCTGCGCCGGCAGACCGGTCTTCCTCGCGAAGAGATCATCGACCGCATGATCGGCCACTTCCGTACGGGCTGACCTCCGACCAGGTGACGGAGGACGAGCTTCGCCTGGCCCGCAAGTACGTGACGGACAAGTTCGACACCTCCGAGTGGACCGCCCGAGTTCCCTGACTCCGGGCCGCTGTACCGACTTTGGGTGGGTCTGGCTTTCCAGGTGTGCGCCGGGCTTGGCGGTCCGTGCGCTGGCTTGGTTGCTGCCTGGGCCCTCTCGGCTCTAGGCGCTGACTGTGCGTGGGGTCGGTCAGGCGACTGTTGGGGTGGAGTCGCATTGGGCGGGTGTGTGAGCGGTTTGAATGTCGCGGTCTGCTCGTTCGGGGCGGGCTATGAGGTGCCAGGCCGCTAGGGCGGCGGTCATGTAAGCGGCGCCTATCAGGGTGAATGAGAGCGCCGCGCCTTTCGTCCAGTCGGAAGAGGCGCCCAGGACGGCGCCGACGGCCGCGATACCGATCAGGGTGCCTGTCTGCCGGCCGGTGTTGAGGACGGAGCCCGCGATGTTGCCGTTCGCGGGCCCGGCGGCGTCGACCATGACGGTGGTCATGGCGGGGGAGACGATGCCGCCGGCGATGCCGGTCACCGCCAGGGCGGCCGCGATCGTCCAGTACGGGGTGGTGGGGGTGATGGTGGTCAGGACCAGGGAGGCCGCGGCGGCCACCAGCAGGGCGACGATGAGCAGCGGGCCGTTCGGGATGCGGGCCGACAGGCGTGCGAAGGCCAGGTTGGCGAGGGGGATGAAGATCGTCAGCGGCAGGATCTGCAGGCCGGCCCGCAGGGGGTCGGCGTCGGCGGCGTGCTGGAAGTACAGCCCGACCAGGAAGAGTGTTCCGTAGAACGCGGCGTTGAACAGGAACCCCACGGCGTTGGCGCCGGTGAAGAGGGGGCCGCGGAACAGTGCCCATGGCATGACGGTGCTGCGGGCACGGCGTTCCCTGAGTGGGAGCAACGCGGCGGTCGCCGCCACGACGGCGGTCGCGGTGAGGACGGAATCGGCCGTCCAGCCGCGGTGCGGTCCTTCGATCAGGACGAAGCTGAGTGCGC
>NZ_SMKY01000556.1 GCF_004349235.1 Actinomadura darangshiensis
TCCTTGTGGATGACCGAGACGGGCGCGTCGTCGCCGTCCGGGAGCACCACGACGGCCTCGTCCCCGCTGCGCACCATCGGCAGGCAGCTGCGCCGCACCGCGGCGACGCCGACCTTGGTGCCGTGCCACGGGCAGCTCAGCCGCCGTCCGTCCGGGGTGCGGCGGGCGAGGCTCAGCGGCCCGCCACGGTGCGGGCAGTGGTCGCGGACGAGCAGTGCCCGCCCGTCCGAGTGCAGGACGAAGTAGCGGTCGTGGCCGACCATCACGGTGTTGTGCCGGCTGAGATCCATCACGATGACGCGGGACATCGGCTCCTCTTCGGTGTCGGGCGCGGCCGGTGACGGGCGGGGACGGCACAGGGCATGGCGCGGTCAGGCGGTGGCGGTGCGGGAGTGCGGGAGCGGAGGTGCGTCAGCCGGGCGTGGCGGTGTGGAGGAGGCAGGCGGTTTCGGACGTCGCCGGGCGCACCCCGTAGAGCCGTCCGGCGGGGATCAGCACGGCGTCGCCGCGCGCCATCCGCTCGGGAGGCCCGGTCGGCGTCGTGACGAGGTCGGCCTCGCCGCGTTCGATCTCCAGCACCACGGCGTCGTCGTGGGTGCGGGTGCCGAACGGGCTCTCCGGTGTCAGGAGCGTGCGCTGCGGCGCACCGGCGGTCTTCGCGCTCCCGGCGAGTTCGCGGTGCCGGGGGAGGTCGTCCGACCAGCGGATCTGCGCCGCGGTGTCGTCCTCGAACCAGCCGCCGATCAGCCGGGCCTCCGCGACGCCGCGCAGTAGCTCGGGGACGACCCGCGGGCCGTGCCGCTCGGCCAGCGCCAGCAGGACCTGCTCGCGGGTGATGCGCCCGTGGTGCTCGTCGATGTGCGCGTGCTCGTCGCAGTAATGCAGATCGACGGCGTCCCCGAATATGTCGCGGAACACCTTGACCATCTCGACGAAAGCGGGTGCGAAAACCGCTTCCGCATAAGTAACGGCCCCCGCGTACCGGAAGAACTTCGCATGGTCGCGGGACAGGTAGTAATAGTAGTTGTTCGTCGCCAGCGGACCGGCCAGATAGAAGTTCCAGTACGCGTGCACATGCGTCGCCATCGCGCGGCTGCGCAGCATTTTGGCGAAGATCGTGGTGTGCTTGGCGTCGTAGACGCCGTACCCGAATTCGTCGATGAAGATCTTGAACAGCGCGGACTGCTCGGGCCCGTACGCGCCGCCGAGGTTGCGCGACATCGCGGACGCCTCGGTGAGCCCGTCCAGCGCGAGCTGCACGAGGTACAGGTCGGCGGCGCTCTCCCGGTCGCGGGCCTCCGCGATGGCGGTCAGCGCGGGCGACGGGCCGGCGGCGGCCTCGTCCACCACGTGCTGGAAGTAGGCGTCCAGCACGTCGGGGGTGGCGGCGCCGCTGACGTCCACCGCGTCGTCCAGGCAGGCGAACGCGAAACGTTCCAGCTCCGAAACCGAGCCTTCCCGGATTTCTTTCAGCTGCCGCCCGTAGAAGAGATCAAAATCTTCGTACAGGCCCGCGAGTCCCTGCTCGGGCAGGAGCACCGTCTCGGACTCGTAGTACGTGCCGAGCAGCCGGTGCGCGGCGAGGGACCGATGGGCGGACCACTCGCCGGGGCCGGGCGGCCGGTCGAAGTCGTGCTCGGCCAGCGAGCCGGGGACCAGCATCCGGCGGTAGGGGTTCGGGCCGTGGAGTAACTGGGCGTCACCGCGGAAGAGCGGGCTGCCGGCGAAGGCCGCGAGCCGCCGTCCCAGGGTGTCGCCCGCCTGTCGGCCGGCGGACGATTCCTGCGATTGGACAGTCATTAATTTGTACCGTTCAGCTGACTACTTCTGGGGTCGGGTGTAGCTGTAGGCGCCCGCGGCCGATTGTGTCGGCCAGGGTCACAAGAACGGTTGGATTTGTTGGCGGGGTGGACAAATGTAGCGGAGCGAATCCGGCCTATCACTGGTGGTGGAGGCCGGGTTCGCTCCGGCTGCCGGGCAGATTAACAAGGGGTCGCCCGGTGATCAACGATTGAGCTGGAACTTTGTCGTTTTAGCGATCTCGCCCGAAACGGCCGCCCGGATTACGGTCCGGTCCCAAACCCCACCCGCGGTGCACCCTGTTCAGGATGCCCCCGAACCGGGGCCGCTCCCCGGGACACCCGCCCTGACCTGTCTCATCGCACCCGCCACGCCGCCCCGGCGCGCCCACGGCGAAACATTCGCAACAACGACCTGACAACCGACGAACGCCCGAGTCAACTATTTCCGGGGATACTCCCCGAATTCGTGACCGTATCCGGCCGTCCCGCCGGGTGCGCGGGCGGCCGGACGGTCATCCCCCCTGATCCGGTGCCGTGCGTAGACTCCCGGCATGGAACTCAGGGACGCGGCGCGCATGATCCTCTCCGAGTCGGCGGCGCATCCGGAGCTGCTCCGGGTGACGCGGCAGGCGCACGACCGGCTGGCCCGCGGCCACCAGGTCCCGCACACCGACCTGAGCTGGATGCTCCGGGAGGCCGCCCGCAAGGACGTCTACCCCGCCCTCCACTCCCGCTACGGCG
>NZ_SMKY01000557.1 GCF_004349235.1 Actinomadura darangshiensis
CCGCCCCCGGCCCGGCCACCCTGTCGCGGCGCGGCGTACTGGCGCTGGTGGGCGGCGGCGGAGCGCTGATCGCGATCCTGACCGCAGGGCAGACCATCGGCGGCGCGGCCCGCCGGATCTCGCTGCTGGCGCCCCGCGGCGGCTACCGCGCCACACCCGGCGATTTCCCGGTCAACAAGACAGCGGCGGCGGCCGGGCTCAGCGCCCGCGACGTCGGTGACGAGTGGCGGCTGACGCTGGCTCATGGGAGCCGGACGGTCGAGCTGGACCGGGCGCGGCTGCTGGCCATGCCCCAGCACACCGCCGTGCTCCCCATCGCCTGCGTCGAGGGATGGTCCACCGTGCAGACCTGGACCGGCGTCCGGCTCCGCGACCTCGCCGCCCTCCTGGACGTGGCCTTCCCATCGTCGGCGTACGTGCGGTCGCTGCAACGCGGTGGGGCGTTCAACCACGCCACCCTGCAGGCCAACCAGGTCTCCGACCCCGACGCGCTGCTCGCGCTGCGGGTCAACGGCGCGGACCTGCCCATCGACCACGGCTACCCCGCCCGCGTCATCGTCCCCGCGCTACCGGGCGTCCACAACACCAAATGGGTCGCCTCGATCGAGTTCCGGGGCGGCTGACATGCGTCCGGTCCTGCCGCGGATCAGAACCTTCTACGGAGCCGACCCGCTGCATCTGCTCGCCCTCATCATCTGCTTCACCCTGGCCGGATACGCGGCTTACCGGCTCGCATCGACCAAGCACTGGCCCTTCGTGCTGGCCTGGTTCGCCGGAGCCGTCATCGGCCACGACCTCGTCCTGTTCCCGCTCTACGCCCTCGCCGACCGATCACTCCTGCGGGGCCTGCGGTCACTGCGAGCAGGTCAGGGTGCGACGCGTCCGGCCGTGCCGGTGGTGAACCACCTCAGAGTGCCCGCCGCGGGTTCGGGGCTGCTGCTCCTGCTCTTCTTCCCGATGATCCTGCGGCAGAGCGAGCAGCGCTACATGGCCGCCGGCGGCCGCACCGAGGACCCCTACCTGTGGCGTTGGCTGCTGGTCACCGGCGCCCTGTTCGCCCTCAGCGCCATCACCTACGCCATACGCCTCGGCCGCGCCAGGACACGCCGGGACCCACCCGCAGACCATGAGCACGCCATCGCCGACAAGCGGCACGACTGACGGACCGGCGTGTGGACCGGCCATCCTGCGCCATTACCGGTGCGACCCACGGGTGGTGACGCCGCATGGCGAAGGAGGGGACAGAGCGTCGCGCCCGGCGCGGGCACGCCCGAGAGCGGCTGCTACGAGTGCATAGCACCCGGCTGGATCGACGATCTGAAATGGTGTGATTCGCCCAAATCGGTCCGTTTCATTTGCTTGATCGATAACCTGGACATGCCTTAACGCGGCTTTTGTGCGGGCAGATCGATGTCGTCCCACGAGTACGAATCGACCCCCGAGCGAGGGGAGTTCCGCACCGATGAGAAACCACGTCAGCAAGACCTGCCGCAGCGTGAGAACCGGAGTCGCCCTGACCGGGGCGGCCGGTCTGATGATGGCGGCGGCGGCCATGACAGCCCCGGCCTACGCCGAGGACACCGCGACCTATCAGGCGAGGCTGGGCCCGCTCAACAACTCCGGCGGCTCGGGGAGCCTCACCCTCGAACTGTCGGGCGGCACCGCGACCATCACCGAGCACTTCTCGGGCCTGGCGGCCACATTCAAGGACATGCCCTACCCGCACGTACAGCACATCCACGGCGGCGCCGAGGGTGTCTGCCCGACCAAGGCCGACGACACCAGCGGCGACGGCGTCATCTCCACGCCCGAAGGCCAGGCGACCTACGGGCCGATCCAGACCACCCTGTCGGTCAAGGGCGACACCTCACCCAAGGCCGGCACCGACATCAAGATCGCGCCCAGCGGCGCGAGCACCGACTACCAGCGGACGATCGACCTCGACGCCGCGACCCTGAAGTCGCTGCGCTCGGGGATCGGCGTCATCGTGGTCCACGGCCTGGACCCCGCCACCCTGCCCAAGCAGGCGCAGAAGGAGAAGAGCCCGCTGGTCCCGTCGCTGCCGCTGGCCGCGACATCACCGGCCCTGTGCGGGCCGCTGAAGATGATGCCCGCGGGCGGCGCCGCCACCGGCACCGGTTCCACCGCCGGCAACGGCGTCCAAGGCAGCTGGCTGCTCGGCCTCGGTGCGGGTCTGGCCGGCACCGCCGCTCTGACCCGCGTGCTGGTCCTGCGGCGCCGCGCCCGGCAATGACCAGGAAATGACCGCAGAGGCGCCGAGGCGATGAAAGCCCCATGGCACGGCGACCGTCAGGTCCACGCGCTGGGCCTGACGGCCGCCGCCTGCGGCCTGGCCGCCGCGGCCACGGCATTCACCGGCCGCCCGCCGCCCGCCCCGCAAGCCCCGGCGGTGACCTCACCCCGCACCTGGTCACCCCCCACCCGGGCACCGCAAGCGGCGCAAGAC
>NZ_SMKY01000558.1 GCF_004349235.1 Actinomadura darangshiensis
GTGTTGTCGCCGGTTCCGGTAGGCCGTTGGCGAGGTGCCTGTTTGGGCAGGTCCTTTTCCAACGGCCCCCGGCCCGAACCGGACGTGCCCGCTTTCCAGGCATCCGGCTCTCCAGTGACTACTCCGTGGTTGTCGTGGTTGGTTGCCGCGCGTGGATGAGGTCGTGACACGGCGAGCAGACCACCAGGGTCTTGCGTCGTCGTTTGGCCATGAGCTGCGCCCACGCGGGCTGTGGCCGCCCCGGGCGGTGAAGATCGGCGAGCTTGCGGACCTGGTGGACTTGCACGGTGGTCCGTTCGTCGCAGAGCTCGCACCGGTTCGCCCGGAGCCGGTGGATCAGCTCCTTACCTTTTCGGCGGGCGGCCGGGGCCAGCGGTCGGTCGTTGATGACCGCTCGCTTCTGCTGCCGCAGGGGAATGCCGCCAAAGCGCGTGACCAGTGGCTGCCTGCCCTCTCGTTCGACGCGGGCTTCGAAGCACCGGCGAGGCCCGTGCGGCGTGTCGATGGTGGCCTTGTACTTGTTGGCCATCTTCGTGACCGACGAGCGGTGCTTGGCCGCCAGCGTCTTGAGCATCGAGGTCAACATGACCCAACGCAGCCGGTCTAGTCTCCAGACGTCGCCGGCGAGCAGGTAGTACTGGATAATCCCTCGATATTCGGCCCCGTAGGTGCTGATGATCTCGTGATCGGCGAGGTTCTTCAGCCAGGGCCGATGCTCGGGTTTGCCGAGCTGGAAGTAGGGGGTGCACTTGGTTTTGATCACAGCCCGGGGCACTCGCAGCGCGATCCCACCGTTGAGCGACCGGCGGCCGTGGGTGAGCTTGTGCTGATCGTGCCGGACGGTGATCTCATAGCCGAGGTATCTTGCCGCGCCTGTGCGGGCGTGGGTGATCAGTGTCTTGTCCTCGGAGAGTTCCAGCTTGAGGTCATCACGCAGGAACACGGCGAGGCGCTGCTTGATCTGCTCGGCTTCGGCTTTCGGCCCGATGAACCCGAGGAGGTGGTCATCGGCGTATCGCGAGTAGCGCAGCCTGCGGTATCCGGGGTCTTGGGGGTCCCCGGCGGGCAGACCGCGCAGCCGCCTGCGTAGGTGGCGTGCCTGGGTACGATCCCCATGCTTGCGGGCTTGCGCGATCGCGTATTGCACCTTCTTGTATTCCAGGTTGTGTCTCCTGGCCTTCCCTCGGGTGTACTCGGGTATGAGAACCTTCTCGACGAACTTGTCCAACCGGTCCAGGTAAATATTGGACAGGACCGGGGAGGCCACTCCGCCTTGCGGTGCTCCGGAGAGCGTGGCATTCCATTCCCAGTCCTCCAGGTATCCGACTTGCAGCATGTTACGCAGCAGCCGCAGGAATCGGCCATCGTGGATCTTCTCCGCCAGAATGGATAGCAAGACCCCATGGTCGAGCGACCCGAAGCAGTCGGATATGTCTCCTTCGATGAACCAGACCGTCCCCGTCCAGTTTATTGCCACCTCGGTCAGTGCCGTGTGGCAGCCTCGGCGGGGGCGGAATCCGTGTGAACGGCCGGAGAACGTCGGCTCATAATACGCTTCAAGAAGAAGGCGGATCACCTCGCTGACGAGTTTGTCCGACCAGGGTGGCAGGCCGAGCGGTCTTGTTTTCCCGTTCTTCTTCGGGATGTAGGTCCGCTTGACGGGCTTGAACCGGTAGCGCTCGTGGCGCAGCGCATCGATGATGCGGCCGATCTTGTCCAGCGACATGCCGTCCGCGGTTTCCCCGTCGGCCCCGGGTGTCATGGCTCCGTGGTTGGAGTACAGACGCCCGTAGGCCAGCAGATACAGGTGCGGGTTGAACAGTTGCCGGTACAGTTCGTTGCACGGCAGGCCACGCCTACCGCGATCACGGAGGACATTCAGTACCGTTTCGGCGTCCTGCATTGCGCATACCTCTCGGCCTTCAAATGTCCGGTCACCTGGCCCCCTTGGCCCTGCGGACGGCTTTCCCGTCCTCCTTGGTGGGGCGTGACTCCCACGACTACTACGGGGCCTGCGTCACCATAGGGCTCGCGCCCATTAGGCGATCCCACGTTCGTCCTCGTTGTACGTATAGTGTGACTTAGGCGCCCCATTCATCTCCTTCAATACCCTTACTGGGCATCGCTCCACATACCAGAGGTTGTATCGTCTGGTCTACTAATCCGATACAGGATGTGGCGTCGGTTTCAGGCGTCTTTCCGACGGATGTGATGTTGCATCGTCTGGAGATTGGGATTCAGGCAATCCAGCTTTCGCCATATCACACGGGTCCCGCAGCGCCTCGCTTCATACGCCTGAACACGACCGCTGCTTTCCTGGCATGCTCTTGTCCCCTTAACCTTTCGGATCCAGGTAAGCCATCAGACCCAGAAACCTCCCTCCGAGTTCCTCCCGACTGAATCGGGGATACAACAAGGCGCCTCGTGGCGCATTAGGCCTCGTC
>NZ_SMKY01000559.1 GCF_004349235.1 Actinomadura darangshiensis
GGGTGGGGGCGGCCCGGCCGTCAGGGGAGGATGGCGTCTACGTAGCCGCCGTCCACTCTCAGGGCGCCGCCGGTTGTGGCTGAGGCGTGGTCGGAGCTCAGGTAGACGACCATGTTCGCTATCTCCTCCGGTTCGATGAGGCGCTGGATGAGGGAGTTGGGGCGGTGTTCGGCCATGAAGCGGCGCTGGGCGTCGTCCCAGGGGAGGTCTTCTCCGACCAGGTCGGCGACGAAGTCTTCGACGCCGCCGGTGTGGGTCGGGCCCGCGAGGACCGTGTTGACGGTGACGCCCGTGCCGGCGGCGGCCTTCGCGTAGCCGCGGGAGACGGCGAGGAGCGCGGTCTTCGAGACGCCGTAGTGGACCATCTCCTCGGGGATCACTACTGCGGAGTCGCTCGCGATGAACTGAATACGGCCCCAGGCACGTTCGATCATGCCGGGCAGGTAGAGGCGGGCGAGGCGCACGCCGGACAGGACGTTGACCTCGAAGTACCGGCGCCACTCGGCGTCGTCGATCTCCAGGACGGGACGCGCCTCGAAGATGCCGAGGTTGTTGACCAGGATGTCTACGTCGGGGAGTTCGCTGATGAGCGCCTCCGCGCCCTCGGCGGTGGCCACGTCTGCGGCGACGCCTTTCAGATCGGCGTCGGGTAGCTCGTCCCGGAGGGCGCGCAGGGTCTCCTCGACGGTCTTGGCGGAGCGGCCGTTGATCACTGTGGTGGCGCCGGACCGCGCCAGGCCCGCGGCGATGGCGCGGCCGATGCCCTTGGTGGAACCGCTGACGAAGGCGGTCCGGCCGGTGAGATCGATGTCCATGAGCCGATCCTTCCCTACTCGGCGCCGCTAAGCCCACCCGGGGCCGGCCGGCGTCAGGGGCGCTCCAGGGCCACCTTTGGGAGGCGCCTGGCCAGCCCCGCGGGCAGCCACCAAGCGTGCCTGCCGAGCAGCTGCATGACGGCCGGGACGATGAGACAGCGGATCACCAGCGCGTCCAGGAGGACGGCGACGGCGAGGCCGAGGCCGAACTGCTGGAGCATCCGGTCGGGGCTCAGCACGAACGCCGCGAACACGACGATCATGATGGCGGCGGCGGCCGTGATGACCTTGCCGGTGGCGGCCAGGCCCTCGCGGACGGCGTGCGACGGGTCCCGCGTGTGCTCCCATTCCTCGTGGATGCGGGAGATCAGGAAGACCTCGTAGTCCATGGAGAGGCCGAACACGATCGCGAAGATCATCACGGGGATGAACGCCTCGATGGGGCCGCTCTGCGCGCCGAACCGGCCGTCCTGGAACACCAGGGTGATCGCGCCGAGCGCCGCCGAGATCGACAGCAGGTTGAGCAGCGCCGCCTTGACCGGGATCAGGACCGAGCGGAACACCACCATCAGCAGCAGGGCCGACAGGCCGACGACCACGGCGACGAACAGGGGCATGCGCGCCGAGACCGCGTCCGAGAAGTCCTGGGTTGCGGCGGTGGGGCCGCCGACCAGGTAGTCGACGCCGGTGCGGTCCGACAGCGACGGGAGCACGTCGTCGCGCAGTTCGTGGACGAGGTCGGTGGTGGCCGCGTCCTGCGGAGCGGTGGTGGGGTAGGCGATCACGGCTGAGACCGCGCCGTCCTTGGACGGGAAGGCCGGGGTGGCGGCGGCGATGCCGTCGGTCTGGGTCAGGGTGGTGTGGAGCTGCCCCGGGTCGCCTTGGGCCACGACGATCAACGGGCCGTCGAAACCCGGGCCGAACCCCTTCGCCAGCAGGTCGTAGGCCTGGCGGCTGGTGCTGGACGGGGCGTCGTTGCCGGCGTCCGCGAAGCCGAGGCGCATGTCCAGCGCGGGCGCCGACAGGGCGAGCAGGGCGGCGACGGCGACGAGCAGCGCGGGGACGGGACGGCGCTGGACGGCCGAGGCCAGCCGCCGCCAGCCGCCCTCCCGCGGCCGCCGCTTGGCGGCCCGCTTGAGCACCTGGCGCTGGATGCGTCCGCCGAAGACGCCGAGCAGCGCCGGCAGCAGCGTCAGCGACGCCGCCATGGTGACCAGCACGGTCAGGGCGACGGCGAGCGCGACGCCCTGGAGCGACCCGAGGCCGAGCGCGATCAGGCCGAGGAGCGCGATGATGACGGTGCAGCCGGCGAAGAAGACCGTCCGTCCGGCGGCGTCCAGGGCCCGGCGGGTGGCGGTGGCCGGGTCGGAGCCGTCCCGCAGTTCGTGCCGGTAGCGGTAGAAGATGAGGAGCGCGTAGTCGACGCCGACGCCGAGGCCGATCAGCATCATGATCGGCGGGGTGAAGTCGGCGACCGTGAACGCGTGCGAGGCGAGCGCGATCAGCCCGATCGCGCCGCCCACCGCGAACAGCGCGGTGACCAGGGGGAGTGCGGCGGCGACGAGGGAGCCGAACAGCAGCACGAGGATGACCAGGGCGGCGAGCATCCCCGCGCCCTCGGCC
>NZ_SMKY01000055.1 GCF_004349235.1 Actinomadura darangshiensis
GCGGGGTCGTGCTGCCGATGCGCAGCAGCAGGCGCTCCACCGCGGTGGTGGCGATCATCTCCTTGTCCGGGGAGATCGTGGTGACCGTCGGGTTGGAGTAGCGGCCGTCCTCGATGTCGTCGTATCCGATGACCGCCACGTCCTCCGGGACGCGCAAGCCGCGCGAGATGAGCGTGTGTATGGCGCCCAGCGCGACCAGGTCGCTGTAGCAGAAGACGGCGTCGGGCGGGTCGTCGCGGTCGAGGAGGTAGGCCATGGCCTCGGCGCCGTCGGCGCGGTTGAAGCGGGGGCGGCCGATGATGAGGTCCCCGTGCACCTGGAGGCCGCGGAGCCGGTGCGCCTCGCGGAAGCCGCGGGTGCGCAGCTGGGCCGCCTCGCCGGTCTCGTACGGCTGGTCGCCGATCGCGGCCACCCGGCGGCGGCCGAGGTCCAGCAGGTGCTCGGTGGCGTGCCGGGACGCCGCGACGTCGTCGATGCCGACGTGGTCGAAGGTGCCGTCGCTGACCCGTTCGCCGAGGACGACCAGGGGCAGGTTCGGGTCGCGGTCGGCGAGGGCGTCCTGGGAGAGGCCGAGCGGGCTGAAGATGACGCCGTCGAAGAGCAGCCGGCTGGAGCCGTGGTTGATGAGCATCCGCTCGTGCTCGCGGTCGCCGTCGGTCTGGTCGATCAGCACGTTGTAGCCCCGCACCCGGGCCGCGCGGATGACGTCCTGGAGCAGCTCGGAGAAGTAGGGGGTGTCCAGGTACGGCACGACGAGGGCGATCTGGCCGGAGCGTCCGCTGGCGAGGTTGCGGGCGAGCACGTTGGGGCGGTAGCCGAGCTGGTCGACGGCCTCCTGCACGCGCCGGCGGGTGCGCTCGGTGACGTTGGCGTAGCCGTTCACCACGTTGGAGACCGTCCGGCTGGACACGCCGGCGAGCTCGGCCACGTCGCGGAGGGTCACCTCGCGTCCTCGTCGCATCGGCTCCCCCTCCGCCCTGTGCCCCGCTCCCGACAAGCTTCCGGCACGCTGCCTCTTGCCGTCCACCGCCTCCGCGTGCATCCTGTTTGCAGCGCTGCAAAATGAGGATAACGGAAGCCGACGGGCGTGCTTTCCGTCCTCGGTGAGGCTTGCGATTCCCGCCGCATCTCGCGTCCCGGCCGGCGCCGGGTGCGGGCGGGACCTGACAGCCGGTCCCTGGCATGCCAGCGCCAAGGACCGACCCACCCAACACGCGATACGAGCGCGTCAATCCCCCTGGGAGGGATCATGAGCGTCAGGCACTTCAGTCTAAAACGCCGGGCGGTGGCGGTGGTCGCCGCGTCCGCGCTGATGGCGGCGGGCTGCGGCGGGTCCGGTGACGCGGGCGGCGAGCCGGACGGCCCGGTCAAGATCAAGGTCTGGGCGTGGTACCCGTCGTTCAAGCCGGTGGTCGACCTGTTCAACAAGACGCACACCGACGTCCAGATCGAGTGGACGAACGCCGGCACCGGCCAGGACCAGTACACCAAGCTCCAGACCGCCCTCAAGGCGGGCAAGGGCGCACCGGACGTGGTGATGATCGAGTTCCAGGAGATCCCCACGTTCCAGCTCACCAAGCACCTGGTCGACATGGGCGAGTACGGCGCGAACGCGGCCAAGGGCAACTACGTCGACTGGGCCTGGAAGCAGGTGAGCAATGGCGGCAAGGTCTACGCGATCCCCGTCGACGCCGGGCCGATGGCGATGCTGTACCGCAAGGACATCTTCGACAAGTACAAGCTCACCGTCCCCAAAACCTGGGCGGAGTTCAAGTCGCAGGCGCAGAAGCTGAAGGCCGCCTCCCCGAACAGCTTCATGACCGACTTCGGGGCCAACGACGGCGGCTTCATGACGGGGCTGCTCTGGCAGGCCGGCGCGCGGCCGTTCAACTACACCGCCGCCAAGTCGCCGGACATCGGCCTCAGCGTCAACGGGGCGCAGGCCAAGTCGACGATGGCGTACTGGGAGGACATGGTCGGCAGCGGCCTTGCCGACACCACCGCCTTCCAGACCACCGACTTCTACAGCGGGCTGACCACCGGCAAATACGCCACCTACCTGGCCGCCGGCTGGGGCCCCGGCTACCTGGCGAGCGTCGCGAAGAAGACCGAGGGCAAATGGCGGGCCGCGCCGCTGCCGCAATGGACGGCCGGGGCGAACGCGCAGGGCGACTGGGGCGGCTCGGCGTTCGCCGTGACCGACCAGGCGAAGCATCCCAAGCAGGCGACCAAGGTCGCCATGGAGATCTTCGGGACGAGCAAGGACGCCTGGCGCATCGGCATCGACCAGGCTTTCCTGTTCCCGACCGTGACGCCGATCCTGCAATGGGACTACTTCCAGGGCAAGAAGTACGGCTTCTTCGGCGGCCAGAAGGTCAACGAGGTGTTCGTACCGGCGTACAACGGCATCGGCGAGTTCCACTGGAGCCCGTTCAACAGCTACTACTTCAGCCAGATGACCACGGCCATGAACCAGGCGATCGAGAAGAAGTCGTCCTGGCCGGGTGCGCTGGACACCGTCCAGCAGAACGTGTCGAAGTACGCCTCGCAGCAGGGCTTCAAGGTCGCACAGTGAGGCGGCGCAGCGGGCGGCAGACGGTCGCCGGGTGGCTGTTCGTCACGCCCTTCACCATCCTGCTCGTCGCGTTCCTGCTGCTGCCGATGGCGTACGCGGCCAAGCTCAGCCTCTACCGCTCGACCCTGGTGGAGGGCGAGGTCTTCGCCTGGCTGGGCAACTACCGGCAGGCGTTCGGCGACCCCGAGTTCCGCCGCGGCGTGGTCCGAGTGGTCGTCTTCGGGCTGGTGCAGACCCCGGTGATGATCGGGCTGTCGCTGGTCTTCGCCCTGCTCATCGACGCGGGCACATCGCGGCTGGCGCGCTTCTTCCGGCTGGCGGCGTTCGTCCCGTATGCGGTGCCCGTGGTGATCGGGACGCTGATGTGGGGGTTTCTCTACAGCCCCCGGACCGGCCTGTTCAGCTCGGTGTCGGACCTGGACCTCCTGTCCAGCGGGACGGTGCTGTACTCGCTCGGCAACGTCGTGACCTGGCAGTGGGCCGGATACAACATGATCGTCCTGTACGCGGCGCTGCAGGGACTGCCCCGGGAGGTCTACGAGTCGGCGCGCATCGACGGCGCCGGCCCGCTGCAGATCGCGGTGCGGATCAAGACGCCGATGATCTCCGCGGCGATCGTGCTGGTCACGATCTTCACGATCATCGGCACCCTGCAGTTCTTCACCGAGCCGCTGATCCTGCAGCCGCTCGACCCGGGCACCATCACCAACAGCTACACGCCGAACGTGTACGCCTACCACCAGGCGTTCTCCTACCAGCAGTACAACTACTCGGCCGCCATCTCGTTCCTGCTGGGCGCGGTGGTCTTCATCGGGTCGTACATCTTCCTGTTCGTCACGAGGCGAAGGAGCGCGCTGCGGTGAGCACGGCGACGATGGACGGCACGTCCACCAGGGACCGGGCCGCCCGGGCGCCGCGCCGGCCCGCCCGGTCCGGTGCGGGCCGGATCGCCTCGCACGCGGTGATGGCGGTCATGGCGGTGTACTTCCTGCTGCCGTTCTGGTGGCTGCTGGTCGCGGCGACCAAGAACAACGACGGGCTGTTCGGCTCGCAGCCGCTGTGGTTCGGCGGTGACTTCAGCCTGTTCGGCAACCTGTCCGACCTGTTCAGCCAGAGTGACGGCATCTACCTGAAATGGCTGCGGAACTCGGCGCTGTACTCGGTGGTGAGCGGCTTCGGCGCGACGGCGGTCGCCGCGCTGGCCGGGTACGCGTTCGCCAAGCTCCGCTTCCCGGGACGCAACGCGCTGTTCGCGACCCTGCTCGGCCTGATCATGGTGCCGATGACCGCGCTCGTCCTGCCGACGTACCTGCTGATGAGCGAGATCGGGCTGACCGACTCGGTCTGGGCGGTCATCCTGCCTTCGCTGCTCAACCCGTTCGGGGTGTACCTCCTGCGGGTCTACGCGCACGACTCGGTGCCGGACGAGATGCTGGAGGCCGCCCGCATCGACGGCGCCGGCGAGCTGCGGGTGTTCCTCAGCGTGGCGCTGCCGGCGATGCGCCCGGCGCTGGTCACCGTGCTGCTCTTCACGATGGTGGCGACGTGGAACAACTTCTTCCTGCCGCTGGTGATGCTGAGCAACGACGACCTCTTCCCGCTGACCGTGGGCCTGCGCACCTGGTACATGTCGGCGACCATCGGCAACGGCGGCCAGGCCCTGTTCAGCGTCATCGTGGCGGGCTCGCTCGTCGCGATCATCCCCCTGATCGTCGCCTTCCTGCTGCTCCAGCGGTACTGGCGCGGCGGCCTGACCCTCGGCTCCCTCAAGTGACCGCCTCCCGAAGGGAAACCATGCTGCACGCCTCCGCCGTCCTGGACCCCGGCGCGGTCGTCGCCCCGGTCAGCCGCCGTACCTTCGGCTCGTTCGTCGAGCACATGGGACGGTCGGTCTACACCGGCATCTACGAACCGGACCACCCGTCGGCGGACGAGGACGGCTTCCGCACCGACGTGCTCAGGCTGACCCGCGAGCTCGGGGTCACGATGGTGCGCTACCCGGGCGGCAACTTCGTCTCCGGATACCGGTGGGAGGACGGCGTCGGCCCGCGCGACCGGCGTCCGCGCCGCCGCGACCTCGCCTGGCACAGCGTCGAGACGAACCAGGTCGGCATCGACGAGTTCGCCCGCTGGGCCGCCAAGGCGGACGTCGAGATCATGTACGCGGTCAACCTCGGCACCCGCGGCGTCCAGGAGGCCCTGGACGTGCACGAGTACGTCAACCACCCCGAGGGGACGGCCCTGTCCGAGCTGCGCCGGGCGAACGGGGCGGCCAAGCCGTACGGGATCGCGCTGTGGTGCCTCGGCAACGAGATGGACGGGCCGTGGCAGACCGGGCACAAGACCGCCCAGGAGTACGGGCTGCTCGCCGCGTCCACCGCGCGGGCGCTGCGCTCGGCGGAGCCGGGCCTGGAACTGGTGGCCTGCGGCAGCTCCAGCTCGGCGATGCCGACGTTCGGCACGTGGGAGGCCACCGTCCTGGAACACGCCTACGACCTCGTCGACTACGTCTCCTGCCACGCGTATTACGAGGAGCTGGACGGCGACCTCGGCTCCTTCCTCGCCAGCGCCGTCGACATGGACCACTTCGTGAACAGCATCGTCGCCACGGCCGACAGCGTCGGCGCGCGGCTGCGCAGCAAGAAGAAGATCAACCTGTCGTTCGACGAGTGGAACGTCTGGTACCTGTCCCGCTTCCAGGGCCAGGAGCCCGCCACCGGCTGGGACGTGGCGCCGCGCGTGATCGAGGACGAGTACAACGTCGCGGACGCGGTCGTCGTCGGCGACCTGCTGATCTCCCTGCTGCGGCACAGCGACCGGGTGACCGCCGCGTGCCAGGCGCAGCTGGTCAACGTGATCGCGCCGATCCGCACCGAGCCGGGCGGGCCGGCCTGGCGGCAGACCATCTTCCACCCGTTCGCGAAGACCGCCGCGCTCGCCCGGGGCGACGTGCTGCGCACCCGGCTCACCTCGCCCACCTACGGCACCGCCCGCCACGGCGAGGTGCCGGTGGTCGACGCCATCGCGACCCACGACGCGGAGACCGGCGAGGTGGTCGTCTTCGCGGTCAACCGCGACCAGTCCGACGCGGTGGAGTTGACCGTGGACCTGCACCTGTTCGCCGAGCGGTTGCGGCTCGCGGAGGCGTGCACGCTGACCGACGGCGACCTGACCGCCACCAACACCCTGGACAATCCCGACCGCGTCGTGCCGCGTCCCAACGAGCGGGCGAACGCCGACGGCGACGAACTCACGGTCGTCCTGCCCCGCGTCTCCTGGAACGCGATCCGCCTGACCCCGGAGAACGCACGGTAGGCCGCCGGGCCGATCAGCGCGCACCGGGGGCGAGACGGCAACCGAAGGTGAGGGCTGGGCAACTCTTCAGCGTGCCATTGCACAGTACAATTGCACGTCGGGGCAAGATTCGGGAGTGCCTGGGGGATCCATAACCGAGACCGATGGGGCGGCGTATGACCACGGCGTGGATTCGCCTCGCACACTGCGGGCGTCCCTGAGTCCTCCGGGCATTGGACCCCGGAGTCCCCCGTGAATCCATCCGTTCTCGATGCGGATGTCTCCGAAGGAAATCCCCCGTGAGAAACAGACGCAGATCCGTCAGATGCCTGCAGGCGTCGGTCGCGCTCGTGCTCGGGATCAGCTTCATGGTCTCGCCCGCGAGCCCCGCGAACGCCGCCCCGAAGCCGCCTCCCGCCAGCACGCCCGACGACCGGGCGCCGCACGTCCAGAAGTCGCCGCTCCCGGTCAAGGACCGTCCGCCGCTGGCGGCGGAGAAGGACGCGCTGAAGAGCAGCCCGGAACGGCCGAAGAAGCCGGCCGAGCATCAGCGGCCGTCCATGAAGAAGGCGCCGAAGGCCAAGGCGGCGGCGTGCAGTCCGAGCGATTTCACGAGCCGCTCGGGAAGCGCGCTGGTCCAGCAGGTCGAGTCGTCGACGACCGACTGCATCAACACGCTGTTCAGCCTGACCGGCGGGGACGCCTACTACGCGTTCCGCGAATCGCAGATGGTGACGATCGCCTACGCGCTGCGCGACAACGCGGTCTACTACCCGGGCGACAACAGCACGGGCACGGCACAACTCGTGCTGTACCTGCGCGCCGGGTACTACGTCCAGTGGTACAACCCGTCGACCGTGGGGACCTACGGGCCTTCGCTGAAGACGGCGATCCAGTCCGGCCTGGACGCCTACTTCGGCAACTCGAAGTCCTCGACGGTCAGCGACGCCAACGGCGAGGTCCTCGCCGAGGCGGTCACGCTGATAGACAGCGCGCAGGAGAACGCGCGCTACATCTATGTCGTCAAGCGGCTGCTGAACGACTACAACAGTTCCTATGACGCGTCCTGGTGGATGCTGAACGCGGTCAACAACGTGTACACGGTGCTGTTCCGCGGCCACCAGGTTCCGGAATTCGTGTCCGCGGTGCAGTCCGACCCGAGCCTTCTGGACACGTTGGACTCCTTCGCGTCCGGGCACGTCGCGCTACTCGGCACCGACCGCGGTTACCTGACGTCCAACGCGGGACGTGAACTGGCGCGCTTCCTCCAGCACGCCCCGCTGCAGGCGAAGATCAGGCCGCTGGCCAGAGGACTGCTCGGGCAGAGCAGCATGACCGGAAAGACGGCACCGCTGTGGGTCGGCATCGCCGAGATGACCGACTACTACGACAAGGCCAACTGCTCGTACTACGACACGTGCAATCTGCAGCAGCGGCTGGCGCAGAACGTCCTGACCGTCAATCACACCTGCAGTTCGAGTATCAAGATCCGGGCGCAGGACATGACGGCGGCGCAACTGTCCGACACCTGCGGCAGCCTGCTGAACCAGGACGCCTACTTCCACAGCCTGGTGAAGGACGGGAACAAGCCCGTCGCCAACGACAACAACACCACGATCGAGGTCTGCGTCTTCGACTCCAGCACCGACTACCAGACCTACGCCGGCGCGATGTTCGGCATCGACACCAACAACGGCGGCATGTACCTGGAAGGAGATCCCGCCGCCACCGGCAACCAGCCGCGGTTCATCGCCTACGAGGCCGAATGGGTCCGCCCGACGTTCCAGATCTGGAACCTCAACCACGAGTACACGCACTACCTCGACGGCCGGTTCGACATGTACGGCGACTTCAACGCCAATGTCACCACGCCGACCATCTGGTGGATCGAAGGGTTCGCCGAATACGTCTCCTACTCCTACCGGAAGGTGACCAACGATTCGGCGATCGCCGAGGCGGCGAAGAAGACCTACGCGCTCAGCACGCTGTGGGACACCACCTACAGCAATGACACGACCCGCATCTACTATTGGGGCTATCTCGCGGTCCGGTACATGTTCGAGAGACACCCCGGCGACCTCGCCACGGTTCTCGGCTACTACCGCGCCGGCGACTGGAACGGCGCCCGCACCTTCCTGACCGGCACCATCGGCAGCCGCTACGACAGCGACTGGTGGACGTGGCTCGCCGCGTGCGCGTCGGGTGCCTGCGCAGGCGGTGGCGGTGGCGGCAACCAGGCGCCGACAGCGAAGTTCTCCTCTTCGGCGAACGGCCTGACGGTCAAGTTCACCGACCAGTCCACCGACACCGACGGGACGATCGCCTCCCGCAACTGGGACTTCGGCGACGGTTCCACCTCGACGTCGGCCAACCCGTCGCACACCTACGGTGCCGACGGCACCTACACCGTCGCGCTCACCGTCACCGACGACGCCGGCGCCACCGGCACAAGCAGCCGGCAGATCTCCGTGTCCGCCGGCGGTGGTGGCGGGACGGCACCGGAATGCACCGGTTCCGACACCCGCCAGCTCGACCGGAACTGCCAGCGCGGCAACCTGTCGGCCACCAAGGGCGGTCTCGCCTACCTCTACATCTACATTCCGTCCGGCACCCGGTCGATCACCATCACCTCGTCGGGCGGGACCGGCGATGCCGACCTCTACTACAACGCGAGCTCGTGGGCCACATCGGCGTCCTACAGCCAGCGCTCCACCAGCACCGGAAACGGTGAATCCCTGACCATCTCCAACCCGTCGGCGGGCTACAACTACATCAGCCTCTACGGAAAGGAGGCGTTCAACGGCGCGGCCGTGAAGGTCGAGTACTGATCCCGCGGAATCGCACCGAAGAAAAACGCCGGGGCCGGGCCATGAGGTCCGGTCTCGGCGGCCCCCCTTCTCAGAAGAGCGGGCCGAACTCCGGGAAATGGCAGGCGACCCGTCGGCCGTCGACCTCCGTGAGCCGCGGCCGCTCGGTGCGGCACCGGGCCCCGGCCTTGAAGCACCACGGGTGGAAGGCGCACCCGGACGGCGGGTCGGCCGGGCTGGGCGGATCCCCGCGCAGGACGATCCGCTCCCGGGACCGCCCGGCCGCCGGGTCGGGCAGCGGGATCGCCGCCAGCAGCGCCCGCGTGTAGGGATGCGCGGGCGAACCGTAGATCACGTCCCGCGCCCCGATCTCGACGATCCGGCCGAGGTACATCACGGCGGCCCGTTACCGAATCTCCACCCCACCGCCCCTCCGTCTTCCCCTGGGACTTCCACATGGACGACCGCTTCACCACGGGCAGCCACGACCTGCCCGTCTCCGACGCCCTCGCGTCATTCATGACCCGCGACTGGGCCGCGGCCGAGAAGCCGCAGTCCGCCCGCCAGGCCGTCGCGCCGTACGCGGACAAGCGCCGGGCGGCCCTGTCGGCCCTCTTCCCGGGTGAGCGCCTGGTCCTGCCCGCCGGGCCGCCGAAGGTGCGCAGCAATGACTGCGACTACCGCTACCGCCCGCACACCGCCTACGCGCACCTCACCGGGGACACCGGCGAGGACACCGGGACCGGCGCCGTCCTGATGATGGAGCCGACCGCCACTGGGCACGACGCCGTTCTCCACCACCGGCCTAGGTCCCCGCGCGACGACGGGGGCTTCTACCGCGACCGCCGGAACGGGGAGTTCTGGGTCGGCCCCCGCGCCACCCTCGCCGAGACCGAGGCGAGACTCGGGATCGAGTGCGCGCCGCTGGACGATCTGCCGAAGACGCTGAGCGGCTCGCGCCCGACCCGGGTGATCCGCGACGTCGACCCGTCCGTGGACCGGGCCGTCCCCGTGCAGGACCCGCGGCTCGACCGCGAGCTCGCCGCCTGCGCGGCCGAACTGCGCCTGGTCAAGGACGACTGGGAGATCGCCCAGTTGCAGGCCGCCGTCGACCATACGGTGCAGGCGTTCACCGCGGTCGCCGCCGCGCTGCCGCAGGTCACCGGCCTGCCGCGCGGGGAACGCTGGGTCGAGGGGACGTTCGCGCGCGTCGCGCGCATCGAGGGCAACGGCGTCGGCTACGAGACGGTCGCCGCGTCCGGCGCGCACGCCTGCGTCCTGCACTGGATCCGCAACGACGGAACGCTGCGGCTCGGCGACCTGCTCCTCCTCGACGCCGGCGTCGAAACGGGCAGCCTCTACACCGCCGACATCACCCGCACCCTCCCTATCAGCGGCTGGTTCACGCCGCGCCAGCGGCAGGTCTACGACCTCGTCTACCACGCCCAGGAGGCGGGGCTGGCGGCCATCCGGCCGGGCTCCCGCTTCCGCGACTTCCACATGGCCGCGATGCGCGTCATCGCGGAAGGGCTTGAGGAGTGGGGCGTGCTGCGCAGCGCGGAGGAGGCGCTCGACCCCGAGTCCGGGGCCTACCGCCGCTACACGCTCTGCAGCAGCGGCCACATGCTCGGCATGGACGTCCACGACTGCGCGGCGGCCAGGGCGTCCCAGTACCTCGACGGGGAACTGCGCCCCGGCCACGTCCTGACCGTCGAGCCCGGCCTCTACCTCCAGCCGGACGACCTGACGCTGCCTTCTCAGCTGCGCGGTATCGGTGTCCGCATCGAGGACGACATCGTCGTCACCGCGAACGGCGCCCACCTGATGTCCTCCGAACTGCCGCGCCACCCCGAGGAGATCGAACTCTGGATGGAGTCCCTCGCCGGGTGAGCCGCTCCTGGCATGGCAGGGCGGTGCCGTAGCCGTTCGCGGGATACGGCACCGCCCCTGTCGTGCGGGACGGGCCCGGTGTCAGCCGCTCAGCAGTGACACGCCCCAGGTGGACAGAGCCCGCCCGATCGGCTCGTGGATCATGCCGCATCCCGAGTTCGGGCCACCGCTCAGGATGCCGTGCGCGTAGTCGCCGTAGTACACGCCGCTGCCGCTGTCACCGGGACCGTCGCACGCGGTGCTCCACGTCATCCCGGCGAGCGTGCGGTCGGGGTAGGACACGGTGGCATCGACCTCGGTGACCGTTCCGCAGGTGTAGCCGGTCGTCGAGCCCTGCTTGCAGACGTATCCGCCCACGTAGTCGGCTTCGCTGCCGTAGATCGGCGTCTGGTAGAGCACCCAGCCGCGCGGCTGCCACCAGCTCGGGTCGTCCACGGAGACGATCGCGGAGTCGCCGTACCAGCCGAAGGTGTAGTTCGCGACGCCCCCGACGTTCTGGTAGCCGTAGCTGTAGGTGGAAACGTCCCACCAGTAGCCGATCTCGGCGCAGTGGCCGGCGGTGAGCATGTAGTACCGGCCGCCGGAGTACGTCGTGAACGCGCTGGTGCACCGCGCTCCGCTGGTGAAGATCGCCAGGCCGGACCGCAGCGGTGGGTCGCAGGCGTAGTCGTCCTGGCAGTAGCGCGGCACCGACCTGTGCGCGTAGGTGGAGAGCTCCACCGCGGCGCCGAACTCGCGCTTCGCCCAGCGCATCGTCTTCCGCTGCGCGGCAGTGGGCTTGGCGCCCCTCAGGCTGCTCAGCCTCACGACGTTCCGGGACGTGACGAGGCCGGTCTGCAGGCCGCTCTTCGCGCCCTTGTTCGCTTCGGCGACCCGCTTCGCCAGCGCGGCCGACACCCCTTCGAGGTGCTTGTAGCCGTACCGGACCGTGGTTGCCCGGGTGTCACCCATGCCGGCGGCCTTGGCCGTCGATCGCACCGTGGGGGACACCGCGTCCTTGGTCACGGCGATGGTGAGCCGGCCGCCATGCCGCTGGTCGATCCAGGCGCCGCCGTACGACGCACCGAGTGCCCTGGCGGTCTTCGCCGCCAGCTTGAACTGGGCGGGTTGCCGGTCGGCGCGGCGGCCCGCCTCCGCGGCCGAGACTCCGTGGTCCTTGACGATCTGCTTGATGAGCGTCTGCCTGGCCTCCTTCTGGATCCGTGCCGGGGATCGCTTGCTCGTGGACGGGACGGCGCCACGCCGGCCGGTCTCTCCGGCAATGGCCGGAGGAACGAGTGACGTGGAGATCAGGGCGGCGGTCAGGGCGATGGCCGTGGCGGCGCGTCTGGGCTTCGGGCGGGGGGACATGCGGGATCCTCCTTCGCGGACGGGGGTGCCACGGGGAGTCGTGGCGTCCGCTATGCAATGTGAAATTGCACTATAAAATGGCACATCCGATCTGCCAAGAGGTCATCGTCTCGGAGAGGGTCGGTCAGGCGTTCCGGACGTGGTCGAGGTGCCGCATCATGATCTCCCTGGCCCGGTCCGCGTGCCCCGCGACCAGCGCTTCGACCAGATCCCGATGCTCGGCGGCGGAGCTCGCGAGCCGCTCCTTCGTCGCCGGGCGCGCCGGACTGTACATGCGGGACCGGTAGCGCAGGTCCAGGACGGTCCGCACCAGCGTGCGGTTGCCGGTGAGACCGAGGAGTTCGGTGTGGAGCCGGCGGTCGGCGTCCAGGAAGTGGAGAAGGTCGCCGATCTCAGCCGCCGCGGCGGTCTCGTCGGCGAGGGCGCGGAGCCGTTCCCGCGCCGCCTCGGGGATGGCCCCGGCCAGCCGTACCACGGCGGGGACCTCGACCAGTTCGCGCAGTTCGGTGAGCTCGGCGAGGTCCCGGGCGGACAGCGGGGCCACCCGGAAACCCCGGTTGCGGACGGTCTCGAACAGGCCGTCCCGGACCAGATCGATCATGGCCTCGCGGACGGGTGTGGCGGACACCCCGAACTCCTCCGCGAGGGCGGGCGCGGAGTACACGACGCCGCTGCGCAGCTTCCCGCCGATCAGCGCGTTCCGGAGCGCTTCGGCGACCTGCTCGCGCAGGCTGTCGCGCCCGCCGAGTTCGGGCAGGCCGACATGAGCATCGGCCACCGCATCCATAGGCACGCCCTCCTCACCCACGATCAGAGTATCCCGCCGGGGACGACGACGAGCGGCTCGGCCGAGGGCGGATCAGAGGAACGGGTGGACCTCGGGGTGGGCGCGCCACCAGGTTCCGAACGCGGGGTGGTTGTCCACATGCTCGCCGAAGGCGGTCGCCAGCCCGCGGTACAGCGCCGCGGCCTGCTCGTCCGCGAGCCGGTCCCGGCGCCACGCCACGAGCAGCTTCGCGATCTGCGGTTCACCGGTCAGGGGCAGGACGACCGTGCCGGGGTGCGCGGGCCAGGACGGGTCCACCAGCCGGACGCCGTGTCCGGCCGCGACCAGCGGGTTCGCGGCGCCGCTCGGCGCCTCGTAGCGCATCGAGGGCTCGAAGCCCGCGGCGCGGCACGCGGCGCGCAGCGATGCGAGCGAGCCGTCATCGGCTCCGGGAGGGCCGATCCAGTACTCGTCCTGGAGCTCGGCCAGGCGGATCTCCTTCTGCCCGGCCAGCCGGTGGCTCGCGGTGAGCGCGACGTAGATGGGATATCTCGGCACCAGGGTCCGGCTGACGACGGGCGCCGTCAGCGGCATGTCGAACCCCTCCATGAAGCCCAGCAGGGCCGCGTCGAGGTGCCCGCGGGCGAGCGCGTCGGCCAGCAGTGCCGAGGACGACTCGATGCGCAGCGCGATCTCCCTGTCGGGCAGCGCCGCGGCCACCTGCGCGACGATGCTCGCCACGCAGGCCAGGTGAACGGAGCCCAGGCCGAGGACGCCCTGCGCGCCGCTCGTCCCGTGCAGGTCGCCGAACAGCGCGTCCAGCTCGGACAGGACGGTCCGGGCCCGGGAGATGACCTGGTCGCCCAGCGGGGTGGGCTCCAGCCCGCTGCGGCTGCGGACGAAGAGCTCTCCACCGACCATCTCCTCGACGCGGCGGAGCTGGTTCGACATCGCCGGCTGGGACATCCCCATCCTGGCCGCGGCCTGGGTGACGCTGCCCGCCTCGGCCATCGTGCACACCATCCGGAGATGGTGGATGTCGAGATCCATAGCAGGAAATTATGCCCCAGCCGATGACGTCGCACCGGGTCCCGCGGCAAGACTGTCCGGGAGCCGCATCCCCAGGGCCGCCAGGGGAGACGCCCTCCTCACCCACACTCCCCTGGCGGCCGGCGATCGGCCCAGATTCCGCGGATGTGCCGGAGGTGGTGGCGCATGAGTTCCCCGGTGCCGGACAGGTCGCCCGGTTCGAGATGGAAGCGGTGGTCGGCCTCGATGTAGGCGATGACGTCCCGGCGCCTGGCCGCGGTCATGATCGCCGCGGCCAGCGGGCGGAGCGCGCGGATGTCCGCCATCCGCCCGGTCCGGGCGACGTGCACGACGGCGGGCACCTCGATCAGCGCCCGCACCTCGGTGATCTCGTCCAGTTCCCGGTCGGACAGCTCGGTGATCCGGAACCCCTTGTTCCGGACGACGCCGATGAGCCCCTCCCCGGCCAGGTCGATCATGGCCTCGCGGACGGGAGTCGCGGACACCCCGAACCGATCGGCGATCGCGGGGGCGGAGTACACCACGCCCGGGCGCATCTCCCCGGTGACGATCGCCGCCCGCAGTGCCTCCGCCACCCGCTCGCGGACGTTCTGCCGCGGCCCCAGCGATGGCAGTTCCAGCTTCACGTCGATTCCCCCGCCCGGTGGCGGCGCAGGTGACCGGATGCGCAGTGCCACCGGATGCGCAGTGCCACCGAATGCGCAGTGGTATTGCACCGGTTGCGGCGCCGGCGGTCAAGACGGCATCGCGCCTCGCTGCTCGGCCGCGACGGCTGAAAGGGGTGAAAGCGGCCTGGGGTGGGCGATTGCGGCTCGTTAATGTCGGCGGGAGCCGGGCCCCCGCCATTCGCGATCACCATTGGCCGCACCCGGGCCCGGCCGTCCGAAGGGAGAGCACGGTGGGCATCAGAGCGGTTCGTCCAATGATCGTATTGCTGGCGATCGTGGCGCTCGTCATCGCCGGGGTGGTGCAGGTGGCGGGGAGAATTCCCAGCGCGGCCGCGGCGGCGGGCGTCGAGGACGACGGCGCTGACTGCCCGGTCACCCTTCCGGGTTCCACCCCGGCGAACTCCAAACTGCCCGACCCCTTCACGAAACTGGACGGCACGCGGGTCACTGCCAAGTCCGATTGGCGGTGCCGGCGGGAAGAGATCAAGAAGCTGGCGGAACGGTACGTCTACGGTACGAAACCCGGAAAGCCGGAGAGCGTCACGGGAACGGTGTCGAGTTCCGGCATCACCGTGAATGTTTCGCAGAACGGGAAGAGTGCGAGCTTCTCGGCGGGCGTCCAGTTGCCGAGCGGGATCGGACCCTTCCCGGCCGTCGTCGTCATCGGCGGATTCGGTGCCGACACGAGCACCATCAGATCGTCCGGCGCGGCCGTCATCAGCTATGACCCCCTGGCCGTCGGGAAGGAGGGGACCGGGCGGAACAACAAGCAGGGTGCGTTCTACAGCATCTATGGCGCCACGAGCGGCACCGGGCTGCTGGCCGCCTGGTCCTGGGGCGTGAGCCGGATCATCGACGTCGTCGAGCAGTCGGGCGGCACCGTCCTCAAGGCGGACGCGATGGGCGTCACGGGCTGCTCGCGGTACGGGAAGGGCGCCTTCGCGGCCGGCGCGTTCGACCAGCGCATCGCGCTGACCATGCCGATCGAGTCGGGCAGCGGCGGCGCGCCCATCTTCCGCGGGATTCCGGGGGAGAGCGGGGCGCAACCGCTCAGCAGCGCCTATTCGGAGCAGCCGTGGCTGGGCGATGCGTTCGGGTCCTTCACGGGGAATCCGGCCGCGCTGCCGATGGACACCCATGAGGTCGTCGGCATGATCGCGCCGCGCGGGCTGTTCGTCATGGAGAATCCGCACATCGACTGGCTGGCCGCGAAGTCCGGGAGTGTGGCGGCGCTGGGCGGGGCCGAGATCTACAAAGCGCTCGGTGCGGGCGACGACATTACCTACTGGTCGGACGTCCAGGACGGGAACCATTGCGCCGTCCGGTCCGAATGGCAGACGCCTTTGCGGCAGAACATCCAGAAATACCTGCTGAAGAGCGGGAACGCCGCCGGCACGATCAGGATTTCGAGCCGGAAGGCCGGCAGCCTGGCCGATTGGCGGACCTGGCAGACGCCGGCCCTCTCCGACGGATAGTTTCCGCGGCCGCCGGTCGCCGACGCCGACATATCGCGAAACGTCGTAGCGACCGGTAGCCTTGGGCCATGGCCGAGACTGTGGTGTCACCGGACTCCGAGCTGGTCGGCGCGCTGCGGGCGCTGGCGAACCCGATGCGGTTGCAGCTGCTGTCATGGCTGCGCGACCCCGAGCGGCACTTTCCGCTGGAGGGCGCGATCGCCGACCCGGCCGAGGTCGGGGTGTGCGTGAGCCACATCCAGGCCAAGGTCGGGCTCGCCCAGTCGACCGTGTCGGCCTACATGGCGGAACTGCAGCGGGCGGGCCTGGTGCGGGCCACGCGCGTCGGCAAGTGGACCCACTACAAGCGCGACGAGGAGCGCATCGCCCGCCTCGTCGCCACGCTCGGACAGACGCTCTAGCGGCGCGCCTCGACGCGGGCCCCCTCGGACGACTTGCCAACATATCGAGAATCTGCGATTCTTCGATATGTATTGATCGGCCCCACGTACGAGGAGTGTTCGATGAGCGGCATCGACGGCCGGGATCTCGGCACGTTCGGGATCTACACCTTCGACTTCGAGAACCTGCCGGCCGCGCGGATGCGCGATGCCGTCCAGGAGCTGGAAGGACGCGGCTGGCGCGCGTTCTGGATCCCCGAGGGCGCGGGGCGCGAGGCGCTCACCCACGCCGGTTACCTGCTGGCCGGTACCGAGCGGATGCACGTCGTGAACGGCATCGCGCAGATCTGGTCGCGCGAGGCCCGCCGGACGCACGGCGCCGCCGCCCTGCTGGCCGATGCCTATCCCGGCCGGCATGTGCTGGGGCTGGGGTACGGCGGGCTGCGCCGTCCGGGGGTCAAGCCCCTGGCCGCGATGCGGGAGTACCTCGACGAGCTGGACGCGCTCGAAGCGTCCGACCCCGCGCCGAAGGCGATCCGCCGCATCCTGGCCGCGTACGGGCCCAAGATGCTCGCACTGGCCCGCGACCGCAGCCTCGGCGCGCACACCTACCACGTCAACGTCGAGCACACCGCGCACGCACGGGCCGTCCTCGGGCCGGACGCCTTCCTCGGTGTCGAGCACCCGGTGCTGTTCGAGTCCGACCCGGGCAGGGCGCGGGCGATGGCGCGCGAGCACTTGGGCCCCTACACCGGCACCCCGTACAACCTGGCGAAGTTCCAGCGGCTCGGCTACTCCGAGGAGGAGATCGCCGGCCGCGCCGACCGGCTCGTCGACGACCTCGTCTTCTGGGGCGACCTCGACACGGTCGTCAAGAAGCTCCGCGCGCACGTCGACGCGGGGGCCGACCATGTCGCCGTCCAGGTGATCGGCGTCGAGCCGGGTGAGACCGCGATGCCGCACTGGCGCCTGCTCGCGGACGCCCTCGCCCTCGGCGCCTAGCGCCGGGTGGTGGTGGCGTACAGCGCCAAGGACAGCTCGACGGCGCTGTCGACGACCGCGTCGAGGTCGTCGCCGAGCCGTCCGTCCGCCCACTGCTGGGCCAGCTCGGTCATGGCGCCGGTGAACATGGTCGCGGCGATGACGACCGGAAGGTCTTCGGCGCCGCTCATCGCGAGGACGCCGTCCAGCAGGGCGGTCTGCGCGGCCCGGCGTCGCTCGGCGAGGACCTCGTTGCCGCGCGCCTCGGCGAACAGGACGCGTCCCCTGCGCGGATCATCGCTGATGAAGCGCAGCACGCTGCGGATGCCCGCGCGGGTGCGGACGTCCGGGTGCGGGCCGGCCTCGTCCAGGGCCCGGGCCAGGCCCTCGCCCAGGGCGGTGGCCTCCCGGTCGTAGACGGCCGCGAGGAGCTCGCCGGTGCCGGCGAAGTTCTCGTAGAAGTAGCGCGTGTGCAGCTCGGCCTCGCGGCACACGGCGCGGACGGTCAGCGCCGCCTCGCCCTCCGCGCCGAACAGCCGGAACGCGGCCCGCACGAGCATGGCGCGCCGCTCGTCCCGGCGCCGGTCGGCGGGCACCCCGGCCCACCGGGTGGACGTGGCCGTGCGCGCGCTCGCCATGGCGGCCACCCTACCAAGTCTGGACACGGGTGTACCCAAACACTTACTCTGGCTACAGGTGTCACCAGAACGGGCCGGGAGCGTGCCATGTCCACCAAGTCCAACCCCATCGCGGCGCGGTTCGAGCGGGCCTTCGACGCCGAGATCCGCTCCAGGTTCTTCAAGGGCCTGGAGTTCGCCGGGCCGGACGGCGACCCGGGTTGGTTCGGCCCCGGCAGCGCGGTCTGGTACGTCCACTCGCACCTGCCGACCGTGCTGCTCGGCCTGGTCGGCGCCGCCTACATCGAGGGCCTCGACCCGAGTATCAGCTGGATGGCCTACGACCACTCCCGCATCCCCGAGCGCGCCGACGGCATCCCGACCGGCGGCATCGACCCCGAAGGGGCGGCGGTGCGGCTCGGTCATTCGCTCTCGTTCTTCATCGGGACGGCCTACGGCTCCACCGCGACCGCCGAGCGCCTGGCCCGCACCGTCCGGGCCATGCACCACACGGTCAAGGGCACCCGCCCCGACGGGCTGCCCTACGACGCCGACGACCCCGACTGGCTGCGCTGGAACTACGCCACGGTCGTGTGGGGGCTCGCGACCGCGCACGAGCGCTACCACCGGCGGCCGCTGAAGGGCGCGGATCTGGAGCGCTACTACCGCGAGTTCGTCCGCGTCGGCGAGGCCCTGGGCGGGACCGACCTGCCCGGCACCAAGGCGGAGGTCGCCGAGTGCCTGGAGTCCTACCTGCCGCGCCTCGCCCTCACCCCGATCAAGGCGTTCGGGACGGGCCCCAACCTGCGCGACAGCAAGGTCAAGCCCTGGGAGCCCGGCAGCCCGTTCATGGACTGGGCGGCACGCGACATGCTCCCGCAGTGGGCGCAGAAGCTCGCGCTCTACCAGCCGCCCAACCCGGTGACGCTGCGGCTGCGCCGGTCGACGCTCTGGCTCGTCCTGAACGGCCTGCACGACGCCACCGGCCCCCTGCCGGAGTTCCGGCAGGCGAAGGCGCGCGTCGCGGGCGGCGTGTCGGCGCCGGTCGCCTCCACCGCGCCGGCCGCCCCCGACCCCGTCCTCACCCGCCAGGAAGTCGAAGCCACCGCCTGACACCGGTGCTCCGCTGAATGGCGTTCGGCGAGATATCGCGCCGCCGCCCGCCCAGGGCGCGGGTCATCGCTGAGGCGCTCAGGACGCCAGGTGGCGTTCGGCGTCGAGGGCGGCGACGCAGCCCGACCCGGCGGCGGTGATCGCCTGGCGGTAGGAGGGATCGACCAGGTCGCCGCAGGCGAACACGCCGGGCAGGCTGGTGCGGCTGCCCGGGACCGCGGTCCGGACGTGGCCGCGCCCGTTCAGGTCGAGCTGGCCGGCGAACAGGCCGCTGCGCGGGTCGTGCCCGATCGCGACGAACAGCCCGGTGACACCGAGCCGGCCGGTGTGGCCGGTCTCGGTGTTCCGGACGAAGACACCGGTGACCTCGTCGGTGCCGTCCACGCCGGTCACCACCGTGTTCCACAGGACCCTGATCTTCGGGTCGCCCAGCGCCCGGTCCGCCATGATCTTGCTGGCGCGGAACTCGGCGCGCCGGTGGACGATCGTGACCGTCGCCGCGTACCGGGTGAGGAACGTCGCCTCCTCCATGGCCGAGTCGCCGCCGCCCACCACCACGATGTGCCGGTCCTGGAAGAAGAACCCGTCGCAGGTCGCGCACGATGAGACGCCCCTGCCGAGCAGTTCCCGCTCGCCGGGCACGCCCAGCGGGCGCCAGGCCGAGCCGGTCGCCAGGATGACCGCGCGGGCCAGGTACTCGCCCTCCGCGGTCCGCACCCGCTTTACCTCGCCGGTCAGGTCGGCCTCGACGGCGTCACCGGCGAGCAGCACGGCGCCGAAGCGCTCGGCCTGTTTGCGCATGGCGAGCATCAGGTCCGGGCCCTTGATCCCGTCCGGGAAGCCGGGGAAGTTCTCGACGTCGGTCGTGGTCATCAGCGCGCCACCGGACTCGACGCCCTCGATCACCAGCGGATCCAGGTTCGCGCGGGCCGCGTACACGGCCGCGGTGAGGCCGGCCGGACCCGAGCCGATGATGATCAGATTCCACTCGCCGTGCATCACGCCGCACCTCGCCTCCCGCCCCGGACGATCTGCCCGGGACGAGCCGAATCGTACGGCGCGCAAATGCCGGTCCCCGCGGTTATGCATTCGCGGCATAACCCCCTGGCATTAGCGGCTGGGCGGCACGGACCGCACACTCTCGGTCGAACCGAACTCGTCGGACGAAGGGTGCCGAGACGGTGTACGAGATCGAGCCGCTGACCGCCGAATGCGAGAACGTGCTCCGCCGCCCGGACCATGTGTGCATCGGGGTCAGTCCCTTTAACAGCTACTTCAGCGGCGCCCGGTTGGCAAGCCTGGCGCGGTGGGCATCGGACGCGTTCGCGGATTTCCATTTCTTCGTACCGGACGACATCACCGCTTTCACGTTCGAGGCGCTCGGATACGCCCCCGAGCGGGCCCGGCAGAAGGCGCACCGGCAGTCGCGGTACACGCACAACAAGATCCGGTCCGCGCTCGCCGCGGTCGAGGTGCCGGACGCCGGCGAGCGCGTGCTGAGCATGGTCCGGCTCAACGCGAACCCCCGCTACCAGGAGCTGTTCGACCGGGCCATGGGCTTGTTCGAGGACAGCGCGCAGTTCCGGGAGGCCTGCCTCGACGCGACCCGCTGGGTGCTTGAGCACAAGCTGCCGGACGGCCGCGCCGCCCATCGCGAAGAGCTGCGCCTCGGCGTGCGCTATTTCCTCGCCGAACTGCCGATGTTCGCGGGTTCCGGATACATCGTCGGCGCTTCGCATTCGATGTTCGCCTACCACCAGCGGGTGCGGTTCCTTGAGCGGTTCTTCGCCCGCGAACTGGAGTGGCGGCCGTGCGACGGGCAGGGCTTCCTGATCGTCCGCCCGGAGGCGGAGCACACTTTCTCGTCCATCGGAACGGCGGGCTGAACCATGGCCGCACAGCGCGCTGCTGCCGATCACGACGATTATTCGCTGGTCCGCGTCCCCGACGAGGCGAGGAGATCATGGATTTCCGTCGCGGTGCAGAGATTCGGCCAGGTCTCGTCGTTCCAGCAGTTCATGGTCGGCGCGATACTCGGCTACGGGATGACGTTCTGGCACGCGGTGCTGGCCATCACGGCCGGCTCGGTGATGCTGGAGGTGATCACGATCCTGCTCGGCGTCGCCGGCGTCCGGGAGGGGCTGTCGACGTCCGTGCTGGCGCGCTGGGCCGGATTCGGGCGGCGCGGCTCGGCGCTCGTCGGCATGCTCGTGGCGATCAGCCTGGCGGGCTGGTTCGGCGTCCAGAACGGCGTGTTCGCCCAGGGCATGCACGACCTGACCGGCTGGTCGCACGAGTGGGCGTGGGCGCTGCTGGGCGGCGTCGCGATCACCGCGGTCACCACGTACGGGTTCCGGACGATGGCCTGGGTCGGCTACCTGACGGTGCCGGCGTTCCTGGCACTCGCCCTGGTGTCGGTCGTGGACGCACTGCGCCACCATTCGCTCGGCTCGCTCATCACCGCGGAGCCGCCTGGACCGCCGCTGTCGCTCGGCGCCGGCGTGACGCTGGTGTCCGGCGCGTTCATCCTCGGCGCGATCATGACCCCGGACATGACGCGGTTCAACCGCCGGCCGGCCGATGTGGTGAAGCAGACCCTCGTCTCGGTGACGCTCGGCGAGTACGCGATCGGGATGATCGGCGTGCTGCTCGCGCACGCCGCCCGGTCGTCCGACGTGGTCGGCATCGTCACCTCCTCGTCCGGGCTGCTCGGCACGCTGGTGCTGGCCACCGCGATCCTGAAGATCAACGACTGGAACCTGTACTCGTCCTCGCTCGGCCTGGTCAACGCGATCCACGTGCTGACCGGCCGCCGCGTCGGCCGGGTTCCGGTGACGGTCGTGCTCGGCGCCGTGGGCACGCTGCTGTCGGCCGCCGGGATCGTGCACCGCTTCACCGGGTTCCTGACCGCGATCGGCGTCCTCGCGCCGCCCGTCGCCGGGATCGTCATCGCCGAGTACTACCTCGTCCGGACCTGCCGCGGCCCGCTGCGCGCCGCCCGCGCCGGCGGCGCGCCGCCGCCCGACCCGGCTGACTGGATGCCGCGCGCCCTGGTCAGCTGGGCCGCCGGCACCGCCGCCGCGCTCCTCGGCGTCGGCACCGCGGCCATCACCTCGGTCACCGTCGCGTTCGCGCTGCACACCGTCCTCGGACGGCTGTCCGCCCGGCGCGCGACGACGCCCGCCGCACGACCGTCCCCCCTCCCCGCCACGAGCCAGAAAGGACACTGACGTGCTCCCGCTGATCACCCGTGACGAGCTCGCCGCCGCGCTGAAGGCCGGCACGGTCGTCGTGGTCGACACGATGCCGGTCGCCTACTACGCGAAGGAACACCTGCCCGCCGCCCGCAACATCCCCGGGTTCCCCTACGAGCGGGCCAAGGAGTTCACCGACGAGCACGCCCCGCGCGTCCTGCCCGACAAGTCCGCCTCGATCGTCGTGTACTGCGCGAACGTCCCGTGCCGCAACAGCGAGCTCGTCGGCGCGCGGCTGGTCGAGCTCGGCTATCCCGACGTGCGCAAGTACCGCGAAGGCATCGAGGACTGGGTGGCCGGCGGGCTGCCCACCGAGTCCGCCTCCGGGTGACCACCACAGACCTTTCCCTCCAGCTCCCCATCGAAGAAAGGAACCACCCGTGAAACGCAGCATCACCACTCTGGCCGGGACGATGTCCCTGGCCGCCGCACTGGTCGCCGGTACGGCGGCGGCCACGCCCGCGTCCGCGGCGCCGCTCCCGCAGCGAGTCCAGCAGCGGACACAGACCGATCCGACCATCGTGGACGTCACGTCCGCCAACTACGACCAGGTCATGGAGATGTCCAAGACCAAGCCGGTCGTGCTCGACTTCACCGCCGAGTGGTGCCACTGGTGCCAGGTCGAGAAGCCGTACCTGCAGCGGTACCACGACGATGACGGCGGCTCCTGGATCTGGGCCCGGGTGGACGTCGACCAGAACCAGAGCCTCGTCCGCCAGTACGGCGTCCGCGGCATTCCGGCGCTGGTCAGCGTCCGGCAGGGCAGCGAGTACGGCAGCCGCTTCGTGGGCTTCGACCCGTCCTCGCCCGAGATGCTCCGCTACTGGCTGACCAACGTCGTCGGCGACTACTGAGCCGGCCCGGTGGCCCGGCGCGCCCCGCGAGCGCCGGGCCACCGGTGTCCCCCCGCCGGTCCCGTGCTCCCGCGGGCCCGGGCCCACCCCGTAGGCGAAGGATGAACATGAACAAGAAGCCCTGGTTGCCGGCCGCCGTCCTGGCGGTCTCGCTCACGCTCCCGCTCGGCTGCCCCGGGACGAGCGCCCCGGCTCGCGCGGACACCCCGGCCGGCGCCCGCCAGAACGACGGGAAGGTCTACATCATCGGGCTCCGCGGCGTCCCCGCCGACCGCGCGGAGGTGACCGCGACGGCCAAGGCCATGATCGGCGAGTACGGCGGGACGCTGCGCCGCACCTACTACTCGGTCATGCAGGGGTTCTCCGCCGAACTCACGACGGACCAGGTCATGGCCTACTTCGGCGACGAGCGCGTCACCTCGGTCACCCCGGACAAGACCTTCCGCGTCGCGGGCACGCAGCACTACCCGCCGTCCTGGGGACTCGACCGCATCGACCAGCCCGGCCTGCCGCTGGACCGTACCTACCGGTACCCCGACGACGCCCGCAACGTGCACGTGTACGTCCTGGACACCGGTGTCCGGACCGGCCATCAGGAGTTCGGCGGACGGGCGCACGCCGCCTACGACGCGATCGACCCGGCCGGCCGCGGCGGCGAGGACTGCAACGGGCACGGCACGCAGGTCGCCGCGACGATCGGCGGCCGTTTCGTCGGCGTGGCCAAGGGCGTCCGGCTGGAGTCGGTGCGCGCGCTCGGCTGCGACGGCACCGGCACGGGTGAGCAGATCCTGTCCGCGGTCGACTGGGTCGACGCGAACGCCGAGCGTCCGGCGCTCCTCAACCTCAGCTTCTCCGGCCCGTCCGAATCCGTCCTCGACCTGGCGCTCTACCACATGACCGAGGAGGGGATCGCCTACACGGCCGCCGCCGGCAACGGCGGCGAGGACGCCTGCAACGCAACGCCCGGACGGCAGACCACCGCGATCACGGTCTCCGCCACCGACCGGTCCGACCGCCGGTCGCCGAGCGCCGACCACGGCTCCTGCGTCCACCTGTTCGGACCCGGCGACGCAATCGTGACGGCCGGCGCCCGCACGGACTGGGCCTACACGCGAGCAGGCGGGACCTCCATGGCGGCCGCCCACGCGGCCGGGGTGGCGGCGATGTATCTCGCCGAGCACCCGGACACCGTCCCGACGGACCTGGACAAGGCGCTCAAGGACGCGGCGGCGACCGGCAAGGTGCAGGACCCGGGCGCGGATTCGCCCAACCTGCTCCTCCAGGTCGCCGACAATGGGTGAGGAGAATCGCGAATCCCCACGCTTGGGAGCAGCGAAATGCAGCTGGAACTGCACCATCTCAGAACGCTCCGGGCGGTCGCCGCCGCGGGCAGCCTGAACCGGGCGGCGGAGCGGCTGCAGCTGCCGCAGCCCGCGCTGAGCAGGCAGCTGCGCCGGCTGGAGGACCTGTTCGGCGGCGCCCTGTTCGACCGGCACCACGACGGCGTCCGCCCGACCGCGCTCGGCCGCGTCGTCCTGCACCACGCGGCCGAGATCCTGGACGACTGCGCCGCCATCCGGGACGATCTCGCCCGGCACCGGGATCGGCAGACCGGCACGATCCGGCTCGGCTGGACGTCCAGCTGCGTCGCCGACCTGCTGCTCGCCGCGCTGCGCCGGCGGTTGCCCGGCACCCGGGTCGAGCTGATGATCGACGACTCGGCCCGGCAGGTCGCGGACTGGCTGGCCGCCGGCGAGATCGACATGGCGCTGGTCAACGAGATGACGAACGGGCAGGCCGTGCGCCCGGACGGCGTCGCGGTCGAGCACGTCATCGACGAGCGTCCGCAGATGCTGATCCGCGACGACCATCCTCTCGCGCGGCGCCCGGCGGTGGACATGGCCGAGCTGCGGGACGAGCGGTGGATCGCGATCGCCGGCCCGGACGGATGCATCGCCGCGCTGCACCGGCTGTGCCGCCCGTTCGGCTTCACCCCGGCGATCGCGCACCATCTGCCGCTGCACGGGCCGCACGAGCAGGTGGTGCGCTACGACGGCTCCGTCCTGCTCACCCAGGGCTGGAGGCCGCCCGTGCCGGGCGTCGCGCGGCGGCCGATATCGGGGCTGCCGTGGGTCTCCCGCCATTCCCTCATGTACCGCCCCGACGGCTCCTGGACGCAGCAGATACCGGTCTTCGCCCGGATGCTGCGCGAGGCCCACGGCGCCAGAATCGACTCCTGTCCCCGCTCCTGATCGGCTGGAAACCGGAAGACCCCCCGCCATGGACATCGAACTCCGGCAGCTACGGATTCTGCACACCGTCGCCCAAGCGGGCAGCATCAACCGCGCCGCCGAAGAACTCGGCATGAGCCAAAGCGCGCTGAGCCGCGCGCTGCAACGCGTCGAACGCACCGTGGGAATGCAGCTGCTGAACCGGCAGCCCACCGGAATCACCCTGACCACGGCCGGTTCCATCGTGCTCGGCCACGCCGAGACCGTCCTGCCGGCGCTGCGCCGCATGTTCACCGACGTGCGCAGCTGCACGGCACCCGCGAACGGCCGGTCGCCCGCCCGCATCGGCGCCGCTCCCTCGCCGACCCTGACCTCGTTCGTCCGCTGCGTGGAGGACCTCGGAATCGCGCCGCTGTCCTTACTGGTGGACGATTCCGGGCAGCGGCTCGTGCAGTTGCTCGCGCAGAACGAGATCGACGTGGCGATGTTCCGCCATTTCCCGGAACTCGATCCAGAGCCGCCGGAGAACGTTCGGCACGAGGTGATCGCCACGCAGTCACCGTACGTGTGCCTTCCCGACGACCACCCCCTGGCCGGCCGTCCCGCCGTGCACCTGCCCGACCTCGACGCCGACCATTTCGTCGTCTCCTATCCGGAGTGCCAGCCGCTGACCGGGCATTTCCAGACGGCCTGCACCCTGGCCGGCGCCCGGCCGCGGATCAGCTACGCCAACAGCGCGACCGCCGCCATCGCGCTCGGCGAGGCACTCGGCGCCGTCACGCTCACCTACTGGCCGCGCATCACCGAGCCCCGCCGGGTGCACGTCGCCCTGCACGGCACCCCGCTCGGCGCGGTCATGCTCCTCGCCTGGACGCAGGACGGCCCGCTCGGCGACATCAGCGACCAGTTCATCGGCTCCGTCCAGGCGATGCACACCGCCTTCGCCTGCCTCGACCGCGCCTGACCGGGCCGCCTGCCGCGGCGTTCATGGCCTCTCCCGATGACTTTTCGTTGCGGGGACTGTCTACATAACTGATGGTGTCGTCCCGAGGGGAGGCCGGATGCGCGAGCGGACACACGGGCCGCGGCCCGCCACGCGCGGCGGGCTGCTGGAAGAGGCGATCGGCTTCGTGCTGGCGGCCGTCCAGCCGGTCGCGGCGGACATGCTCGCGCGGCCGACCCCGTGCGAGCACTGGGACCTCGGCATGCTGCTGGCGCACGTCGGCGAGTCGCTGGCCGCCCTGCACGAGGGCATGCGCCGCGGGGACGTGGCGACGGTGCCGGCCCAGGCGGACCCGGTGGACGATCCGGTGTCGGCGCTGCGGGTGCGGGCCGTCCGGCTGCTGAAGGCGACCTGCCGCCGGCAGGAGGTGGCGATCGGGGACCGGCGGATGGCGGGCGGGCTGCTGGCCGTCGCGGGCGCCCTGGAAGTGGCCGTGCACGGCTGGGACATCTCGCAGGCCACGCGGGAGGGGCGCCCCATCCCGCCGGCCCTGGCGGACGAACTGCTCCCGCTCGCCCCGCTGGTCCTGCCGGAGAAGCGGGATCCCCTGTTCGCCGGCCCCGTCGACCCGCCTCCGCGCGCCGGCCCGGGGGACCGCCTGGTCGCCCTCCTCGGCCGCCGTCCGCTGCGCTGAGCCCGGCACCGGGGGCGGCGCGCACGCGATAGATCGGGACGACCCCTCGCCCCGGACCGCAACCGAATGCCATTCTGGTCTCTGGACGCACGTGATGCTTGGAGGGGCCATGGCGATCGCCATCAGCGATGAACACCGGGAGCTGGCCGGGACGGCACGCTCGTTCCTGCGCGACCAGGGGGCGCGGGCCGCGAACCGCGCCCTGCTGGAGGCGGAGAAGGAAACGCTCCCCGCGTTCTGGACGGAGTTCGCCGCGCTCGGGCTGCTCGGCCTGCACCTGCCCGAGGAGCACGGCGGCGGCGGGGCCGGGCTGCCCGAGCTGGTCGTCGTCGCCGAGGAGCTGGGCCGCGCCCCCGCGCCCGGCCCGATGCTGCCGACGATGATCGCCTCGGCCGCGATCGCCGCGTCCGGGACCGACGAGCAGCGGGCGCGGTTCCTGCCCGGCCTCGCGTCGGGCGAGACCCCGGCCGCCCTCGGCCTGGACGGCACCCTCACCCTGCGGGACGGCACCGCCACCGGGGACGCGGGCGTCGTCCTCGGCGGCGGGCTCGCGGAGCTGCTCGTCCTGGCGGCCGGCGACGACATGGTCGTCGTGCGGGCGGACGCGCCGGGCGTCACCGTCGAGGTGCCCGGCAACCTGGACCCGTCCCGCCGCTCCGCCCGCGTCCGGCTCGACGGCGTCGCCGCGGACGTCCTCGCCGGCGCCCGGACCCACGCCACCGCCCTCGCCCGGACCCTGGTGTCCGCCGAAGCGGTCGGCGGCGCGCTCGAATGCGTGGAGACCGCCACCGAGTACGCCAAGGTGCGCGAGCAGTTCGGACGCCCCATCGCGATGTACCAGGCGGTCAAGCACCACTGCGCGAACATGCTCGTCGCCGCTGAGCTGGCCACGGCCACCGTGTGGGACGCCGCGCGGGCCGCGTCCGGGCCGTCCGACCAGTTCGAGCTGGCGGCGGCCGTCGCCGCGGCGCTCGCCCTGCCCGCGTTCACGTCCAACACGGGCCTCAACATCCAGGTGCACGGCGGCATCGGCTTCACCTGGGAGCACGACGCCCATCTGCTGATGCGCCGGGCCGCGACGCTGGAGGCCGTGTTCGGCCCGCACTCCGCCGAGCGGGACGTGACCCGCCTGAAGGCCGCCGGCGTCGTCCGCGCCGCGACCCTCGACCTGCCGCCCGAAGCCGAGGCCGAACGCCCGCGGATCCGCGAGCTGGCCCGGGAGGTCGCCGCGCTGCCCGCCGCCGAGCAGCGGCAGAAGCTCATCGACACCGGCTACGCGCAGCCGCACTGGCCGCGCCCGTGGGGCGTGCAGGCGAGCGCCGGGCTGCAGCTCGTCATCGAGGACGAGTTCCGCACCGCCGGCGTGAAGCGCCCCCAGCTCGGCATCACCGGCTGGGTGATCCTCACCCTCGTCCAGCACGGCACGCAGGACCAGATCGACCGCTGGGTGCGTCCGGCGCTGACCGGCGACGAGATCTGGTGCCAGCTGTTCAGCGAGCCCGAGGCCGGGTCGGACGCCGCCGCCGTCAGGACCCGCGCCGTGAAGGTCGACGGCGGCTGGCTCGTCAACGGCCAGAAGGTGTGGACGAGCGGCGCCCAGCACTGCCGCTGGGGCTTCGCGACCGTCCGCACCGACCCGGACGCGGCCAAGCACGCCGGCGTCACCATGGTCGTCATCGACATGGAGCGCCCCGGCGTGGAGGTGCGGCCGCTCCGCCAGATCACCGGCGGCTCGGACTTCAACGAGGTGTTCTTCTCCGACGTGTTCGTCCCCGACGCCGACGTGGTCGGCGCCCCCAACCAGGGCTGGACGGTCGCCCGCGCGACCCTCGGCAACGAGCGCGTCAGCATCGGCGGCGGCGCCGGCGGCGCCGGCGGCCCGGCCGGACCCGACGTCGTCGGCCTGTACCGCGAGCACGGCGGCCACGTTCCGGCGGCCGCCGAGCGGGTCGGCGCCTACCTGGCCGAGGAGCAGGCCCTCCGCCTGCTCAACCTGCGGTCCGCCGAACGCGCCGTCGCCGGCGGCGAACCCGGCCCCGAGGGCAACATCACCAAGCTCGTCCTCGCCGAGCACGGCCACGCCACCGCCGCCCTCCTCGCCGAGTTCGCCGGCCCCGGCACCGCCTTCGACGAGGGCATCGGCCAGTTCGCCGGCCTGATGCGGCTCGGCTCCCGCGGCATGTCCATCGCCGGCGGCACCTCCGAGATCACCCGCAACCAGATAGCCGAGCGCATCCTCCGCCTCCCCCGCGACCCCCTGATCAGATGACTCCCAGGGGGGCGACCCCCTGGAACCCCCGTCACGGACGCCCGTCCGACGGGCAGGCGCGTTCCGCTCGCTCCACGCGCCTGCCCGTGACCTCGGTCGGGCTTCGATCCGCCGGGGCTGGGGTTACCCCCGGCGGGTTTCGGGCTTCAGGGACGGGTTGCCGGTGCCGTGGTTGATGCCCGCGATGTCGGTGCCCGGAGGGACGACCTCGTCGATGGCGTCGAGGACGGCCGGGTCGAGGTGGACGTCGGCGGCGGCGAGCAGGTCGTCCAGCTGCGCCATGGTCTTCGGGCCGATGATCGTCGAGGTGACGGCGGGGTGCTCGGCGACGAAGCCGAGGGCCAGGTGCGTGAGGGAGAGGCCCGCCTGCTCGGCGATCTTCGTGAGGCGCTCCACGGCGTCGTAGCGCGCCGAGGCGCTGGGGTCGACGTCGACGGTGCGGCCGCGCCACGCCGGGTTGTCCGAGGGCGCGAAGCGGGAGCCCGCGGGGGCCGCCTCGCCGCGCCGGTACTTGCCGGTGAGCCAGCCGCCGGCGAGCGGGCTCCACGGGATGACGCCCATGCCGTACCGGCGGGCCGCGGGCAGCATCGACTCCTCGATGGAGCGCGCGAAGATCGAGTACTGCGGCTGCTCGCAGACGAACCGGACGCCGCCCCGGCGCTCGGCGGCCCACTGCGCCTCGACGATCCAGTCGGCGGGGTACGTCGACGAGCCGACGTAGCGGACCTTGCCCTGGCGGACGAGGTCGGTCAGCGCGTCGAGCGTCTCCTCCAGGTCGGTGTCCCAGTCGCGGCGGTGCATCTGGTACAGGTCGATGTGGTCGGTGCCGAGGCGGCGGAGGCTGTTCTCGACGGCCCGGACGATGTAACGGCGCGATCCGCCGCGGCTGTTGCGCTCGTCGCCGAGCGGGAAGAAGAACTTGGTCGCGAGGACGATGTCGTCCCGGCGGCCCTTGATGGCCTTGCCGACGATCTCCTCGCTCTCCCCGGCGGAGTACATGTCGGCGGTGTCGATGAAGTTGATCCCGGCGTCCAGCGCCTTGTGGACGATGCGGACCGAGTCGTCGTGGTCGGGGTTGCCGACCGCGCCGAACATCATCGCGCCGAGGCACTGGCTGCTGACCTCGACTCCGGTACGGCCGAGCTTGCGGTACTGCATTTCTGGCGTGCCTCCTCATTGGGCGGACGCGCAGAACGCTACGAGCTGGAGTGCGCTCAAGGTCAAGCGGTCAGAGGTCGGCGAGCCAGTCGTACCAGGCTTCCAGGCCGTCGCCGTTGGTTGCGGAGATGGGGAGGATGCGCAGGCCGGGGGAGAGGCGGTGGGTCGCGTCTTGGAAGGCTTCCGTGTCGAAGTCGACGTGCGGCAGCAGGTCGGTCTTGTTGAGCAGCAGGATGTCGGCGCCGCGGAACATGTGCGGGTACTTCAGCGGCTTGTCGGCGCCCTCGGTCACGGACACGAGCACGACGCGGGCACGCTCGCCGAGGTCGAACAGCGCCGGGCAGACGAGGTTGCCGACGTTCTCGATGAACACCGTCGAGCCGTCCGGCGGCGCCAGCGCGGTGAGCGCCTCGGCCACCATCGAGGCGTCGAGATGGCAGCCCGCGCCCGTGTTGACCTGGACGGTCCGGGCTCCGGCCGCGGTGAGGCGCGCCGCGTCCAGCAGCGTCTCCTGATCGCCCTCGATCACCGAGATCGGACGGTCCGGGCTCAGGTCGGCGACGGTGCGCTCCAGCAGCGTCGTCTTCCCGGAGCCGGGAGAGCTCATCATGTTGAGGGCGACGATGCCGCGTTCGCCGAGCCAGGCCCGGTTCCGGCCGGCCAGGTCGTCGTTGCGGGCCAGCACCTTCTGGTCGAGGGTCACGACGTGCCCGTGCCCGTGCCCATGCCCGTGTCCGGGGGCGGGCAGGGTCGTCAGGCGCGCGGTGTCCCCCTCGCAGCCGCAGGTCTCACACATCGCCGGCCACCTCCACCGCCTTGATCGTCAGATCGGCGCCGCCGCTGATCGTCACGTCGGTGCTGCCGCACGGGCACAGGGCGAGCGGGCCGCGGGCGGTGAAGGACGTCCCGCAGGACGCGCAGTCGCCGGTGCCGTCCGGCTCGGTGATGTCGAGCCGGGCGCCCTCCACGCACGTCCCCTCGCCGGCGAGCTGGAAGCAGAACCGCACCGCGTCCGGCATGACTCCGGAAAGTCTCCCTATTTCGAGGTGCACCACCACCACCCGCGAATCGGGCATTTGGGTGTTTATTGCTGCTATGACGCTCTCCGCAACGGCCAATTCGTGCACGCGTCCTCCCGGCCCGTTTCCATTGCCCCCGCGCCGCTGTGCTGCCCCCGATCTTCCTCGCTCAAACGGTGCGTTTACCGAATGGTGGAAGGCCGTTGAACGGGTTTTCGGGCGGTGTTTCACGCCGTTCCGCAAGGGCAGGGCCGGATTGGTAATCATCTCGGCAGGTCGGGGGAGGGGCTGCGATGGTGGACGTCGCTCCGGCGGAACCGCTGACGGACGAGATCCACATTCTGTGGACGTCCGAGGGAATGAGCTGCGACGGCGACACGATCTCGGTGACGGCGGCCTCGCTGCCGAGCATCGAGGACGTCGTCCTCGGCGCGATACCGGGCCTGCCCAAGGTCCATCTGCACAACAAGGTGCTCGCCTACGAGAACGGCGACGAGTTCCTGGAGGCGTTCCGGCAGGCCGCGCGCGGCGAGCTGGACCCGTTCATCCTCGTCGTCGAGGGATCGATCCCGAACGAGAACATCAACGGCGACGGCTACTGGACGTCGATGGGCAACGACCCGGAGACCGGTGAGCCGATCACGCTGAACGAGTGGCTCGACCGGCTCGCGCACCAGGCCTGGGCGGTCGTGGCGGCGGGCACGTGCGCGACCTACGGCGGCATCCACGCGATGGCCGGTAACCCGACGGGGTGCATGGGCCTCGCCGACTACCTCGGCTGGGACTTCCGGTCCGCCGCCGGGCTGCCGATCGTGAACGTGCCGGGCTGCCCCGTCCAGCCGGACAACTTCATGGAGACGCTGCTCTGGGTGCTGTACCAGGCGGCCGGGCAGGCGCCGGTCATCCCGCTGGACGAGCAGCTCCGCCCGACCTGGCTGTTCGGCAAGACCGTCCACGAGGGCTGCGACCGCGCCGCCTACTACGAGCAGGCCGATTTCGCCCGCGACTACAACTCGCCGAAATGCCAGGTGAAGGTGGGCTGCTGGGGCCCGGTCGTGAACTGCAACGTCACCAAGCGCGGCTGGATGGACGGCGTCGGCGGCTGCCCCAATGTCGGCGGCATCTGCATCGGCTGCACGATGCCCGGTTTCCCGGACAAGTTCATGCCGTTCATGGACGAGCCGCCCGGCGCGAGCCTTTCCTCCACGCTGCTGCGCACGTACGGGCCGTTCATCCGGTCGATGCGGTCGATCACCAACAAGGGCGCCAACAAGGAACCGAAGTGGCGCCACAACCGAGACAGGCTGACCAGCGGCTACCAGCCCCGCTGGCCGCGGCACTGAAAGGCGGCCGTCCATGAAGCAGGGCACCGAGGCGAGGAGCGGCCGTGCCGCCACGCAGGGGGGCCTGGTCGAGGTGGCGTTCGATCCGATCACCCGGATCGTCGGCAACCTCGGCATCTACACCAAGATCGACTTTGCGAACCGGCAGGTGGCCGAGTGCCGGAGCACCTCGTCCATCTTCCGCGGCTACAGCGTGTTCATGAAGGGCAAGGACCCGCGCGACGCGCACTTCATCACCAGCCGCATCTGCGGCATCTGCGGCGACAACCACGCGACCTGCTCGATCTACGCACAGAACATGGCGTACGGGATCAAGCCGCCGCCGCTCGCCGAGTGGATCATCAATCTCGGCGAGGCGGCCGAGTACATGTTCGACCACACGCTGTTCCAGGACAACCTCGTCTTCGTCGACTTCTGCGAGCGGATGGTCGCCGAGACGAACCCGGGCCTCCTGGCGACGGCGAAGAACACCGAGGCGCCGCGCGGCTCCGTCCACGGCTTCCGGACGATCGCCGACATCATGACCGCGTTCAACCCGTTCGAGGGCTCGGTCTACAAGGAGGCCCTCCAGCTGAGCCGCATCACCCGCGAGATGATCTGCCTGATGGAGGGGCGGCACGTCCACCCGTCCACGCTGTATCCGGGCGGTGTCGGGACGGTCGCGACGCCGCAGGTGTTCACCGACTACCTCGTCCGGCTGACCCGCTGCCTCGACTTCGTCAAGCGCTCCGTCGCGATGAACGACGACATCTTCGACTTCTTCCTGGAGGCGCTGCCCGGCTACGACCAGGTCGGCCGGCGCCGGACGCTGCTCGGCTGCTGGGGCGCGTTCCAGAACCCGGCCGTCTGCGACTACGACTACCGGCACATGTCCGAATGGGGACGCGCCGCCTACGTCACCCCGGGCATCGTCGTCGACGGGCAGCTCCTCACCACGGACCTCGTCGACATCAACCTCGGCATGCGGATCCTGCTGGGCAGCTCGTACTACGACGACTGGGTCAACGAGGAGACGTTCGTCAAGCAGGACCCGCTCGGCAACCCCATCGACCAGCGGCACCCGTGGAACCAGACGACGTTGCCGAACCCGCAGAAGCGCGACCTCGACGGCGGCAAGTACAGCTGGGTGATGAGCCCGCGCTGGAAGCACCCCGAGACGGGCGACCACCTCGCGCTCGACACCGGCGGCGGGCCGCTCGCCCGGCTGTGGGCGACCGCGCTGGCCGGCGAGGTCGACACGCCGTACGTCCGGTCCACCGGGCACAGCGTCCAGATCGACCTGCCGAAGACGCCCGGCATGCCGGAGGTCAACCTGGAGTGGACGCCGCCGCAGTACGCCAACACCATCGAACGCGACCGTGCCCGCGCGTACTTCATCGCCTACGCGGCCGGGATGGCGCTGTACTTCGCCGAGAAGGCCCTCGACGAGGTCCGGGCCGGGCGGACCAAGGTGTTCACCGACTTCGACGTCCCGGACGAGGCGATCGGCTGCGGGTTCCACGAGGCCGTGCGGGGCGTGCTGTCGCACCACCTGGTCATCCGGGACGGCAAGATCGCGAACTACCATCCGTACCCGCCGACGCCGTGGAACGCCAGCCCGCGCGACTCCTACGGCACGCCGGGCCCGTACGAGGACGCCGTCCAGGACCAGCCGATCTTCGAGGAGAACGGCCCGGACGAGTTCAAGGGCATCGACATCATGCGGACCGTCCGCAGCTTCGACCCGTGCCTGCCGTGCGGCGTCCACATGTACGTCGGCGGCGGCCGGACGATCGAGAAGCAGCACTCGCCGATGTTCGGTGCGCAATGAGCTGGGACGACGAGCGTGTCCGGGAGCACGTCCGGCGCCTTGAGGGGCTGCTGGAGCGGCTGGACCCGGCGGCGGGCGAGGCCGTCCAGGCGCTGGCGGAGCTGTACGGGGAGGCTCTGGAGCGGGTCGTGCGCCTGTCCGCGGACGCCTCGGCCCTGACCGGCGACGAGCTGATCGCCCACCTCCTCCTCATGCACGGCCTGCATCCGGAAACACCGGAAACACGGGTCCGGCGGGCGCTCGCCGCGCTGGACGGCTTCCTCGGCAGGCACCGCACCTCCGTGGAGTTCGCCGGGATCGACGGGCCTGCGCTGCGGCTGAAGGTCGCCACCGAGGGCCGCGCCGCCGCGCCCCGGCCCGTCCTGGACGCCGTGGAGCAGGCGGCCCTCGCCGCGGCCCCCGAGCTGGAACGGGTCGACATCGAGGCGCCGGCCCCGGAACCCGTCCTGATCACCTTGGACCAGCTGCGGAGCCGGGTATGACCGCCCTGTCCACCCCGCGCCTGGCGGCACTGGCGTCCACCAGGTCGCCCCTGGCGCCGCCCGAACCCGCCGCCGAGCGGTGCGAACTGTGCGCCGAACCGCTGCACGACGCGCACCGGCACCTGCTCGACCTGGAGAAGGGCGACCTGCTGTGCGCGTGCGGGGCGTGCGCCGTCCTGTTCAACGATCTCTCCGCGGGCGGGCGGCACTACCGGCTCGTCCCGGACGACCGCCGCGAGCTGACCGGCTTCCACCTGGACGGCCCCCTCTGGGCGGGCCTCGGCATCCCGGTCGACCTGGCGTTCTTCTCCGTCGCCGCCGAGGGCCCGGTGACGGCCCGCTACCCGAGCCCGGCCGGGGCGCTGCACGCGGCCGTCCACGCCGACAGCTGGCGGCGCCTGGCCGACGCCAACCCCGTCCTGGCCGGGCTGCGCCCGGACGTGGAGGCGCTCGTCGTGCACCGGGCGCGCGGCGCGTCCGAGCACTGGATCCTCCCGATCGACGACTGCTACCGGCTCACCGCCCTGCTGCGCGAGCACTGGACGGGCTTCGCCGGCGGCGACGCGGTCTGGGACCGCATCGGCACGTTCTTCGAGCAGCTGAGGGGAGCACGATGATCAAAGTGGGCAAGCCCGACGTGTCGCCCGACAAGCCGTCGCACACCAGGGGCGTCAAGGAGGGCAACAGCACCGGCAACTACGACAGGCAGCCCGGGCACCTGCCCGACGGCACCTCCACCGCGGCCCGCTCGACCGGCATCAACCCGGCGCAGCACGGCCCGATCCTCGACTCCATGCCGAACCTCTCGCCGGCATGAGCGGGGAACCACCGGAACTGGGCCTCGACCTGCTCGGCATCGAGGCCGAGACGTTCGCGGCGACGCCGACGCTGAACCTGCGGATCGGGCTGCGGCGGCTGGACGGCGGCCCCGTCCAGTGCGTCCTGCTCACCACCACGGTGACGATCGCGGCGGCGCGCCGCGACTACGACGACGCCGAGCGCGACCGGCTCACCGGCGTGTTCGGCGAACCGGACCTGTGGGAGCGCTCGCTGCACGGCCTGACCTGGGCCCGCGTCGGCGCCACCGTCCCCACGTTCCGCGGCGAGACCGAGGTGACCCTGGCGCTGCCCTGCGGCCACGACATGCAGGTCGCCGCCGACCGCTACCTGCACGCGCTGGGCGGCGGCGACGTGCCGCTCGACCTCACCTTCAACGGGACGGTCTTCTACCCCGGCGAGGACGGCAAGCTGCGCACCGGCCAGATCCCGTGGCACCACGAGGCCACCGGCGCCCTGCCCGTCCAGGCGTGGCGGGACCTGATGGGCCGCTACTACGGCACCGCCCGCTGGCTCCGCCTGGACGACGACTGCTTCGGCCGCCTGTCCGCCTACCGCGCCCGGCGCGCGCACACCTCGTTCGACGACACCGTCGACGAACTGCTCCGCCGCGCCGAAGCGCTACGCGAGGAGGAAGAAGAGTGGACCGCGTAAGAGCGATCGCGGACGCGGTCCTCTACGAGGGCTACCTGCTGTGGCCCTACCGCCGGTCGTCCTTGAAGAACCGCCAACGCTGGACGATCGGTGGCGTCTACCCGCGCCCCTACGCGGAACGGACCAACGACCACTGGAAGGTCCACGCAGAGTTCCTCCTTGAGGCCGGCCCGGACACCGACGTCGAGGTCACGCTCCGCTTCCTGCATGCCGTCCACCGCCAGGTGATGAACGGGGACACCCCAACGGACGAACTCCGGGTGGGGGACGAGACCTACACCACCTGGCAAGAGGCCCGAGAACGTGAACTGAGCACCGCCCGCCTGCCGCTCGCCCGTCTCCTGCAAGCGCCCGTCCAGTTCCCGGTCGCGATCGCCGCAGGCACCAAAGCCGAACACCTCACCAACCAGCCCAGCGTGGCGGTTCGCTGCCTGCCTGGGGGCGAGGGCGTGCGCTTCGTGCGGTCTTGGGAGCGGGTCGACGGGTGGGTCGAGCTCTCGTCGGCGCCCGCCGGGGACGGGGTCGTGCGCTTGCGGGTCGAGGTCGTCAACAGCAGCGACGCCAAGGGACGCGAAGAGGCCGTCCAGGCGGGCATGTTGTGTGCGCATGTTGTGGCGCGAGCCCGCGGGGGCGCGTTCGTTTCGCTCACCGATCCGCCTGACGGATTGGCCGCGGCTGCGGACGGGTGCGGGAAGGACGGGCTGTGGCCGGTGCTCGCGGGGGAGCCGGGTAGCCACGACACCGTTCTCGCGGCGCCGATCGTCCTGTACGACTGGCCGCAGGTGGCGCCGGAGAGCCCCGGGGACCTGTTCGACGGGACGGAGATCGACCGGCTGCTGATCCTCAGCGTGCTCAGCCTCACCGAGGACGAGCGGCGGGAGATGGCGGCGACCGACCCGAAGGCGCGGCGGATCCTGGAGCGGTGCGGCGCCATGTCGGCGGACGAGCTGCTGGCGCTGCACGGGACCATGCGCGACCCGCGGAAGGACGTGTGGTGAGCGGGAAGGCGATCGCCGGCGGGCAGGAGATGGCGCCGGGGAGCCGGGTCCGGCTGCGGCCGCGAGGGGGCGCGGACATCTTCGATCTCGCGCTGGTCGGGCGGACCGCCGTCGTCGAGCGCATCGACGAGGACATGGAGGGCGGGGTGCACCTGGTCGTCGCGATCGACGACGACCCGGGGCGCGACCTCGGCTCCCGCAACCAGCTCGGGCACCGCTTCTTCGTCCGCCCGGACGAGGTCGAGCCGCTGCCCGGGGCCGCGCCGTCCCGCGAGGTGCTCGTCGCGGGCATCGGCAACGTGTTCCACGGCGACGACGGGTTCGGGGTGGAGGTCGTCCGGCGGCTGGAGACGCGGACGCTGCCGCCCGGCGTGGACGTCACCGACTTCGGCATCCGCGGCATCGACCTCATGTACGCGCTCGGTGACGGCTACCGGACGGTCGTGCTGGTCGACGCGGCGGCGCGCGGGCACGAGCCCGGCACCGTGTCGCTCGTCGAGCCCGAGGCGGGCGGCTTCGGCGGTGCCGCCGTCGACGCGCACGGCCTCGACCCCGCGCAGGTGCTGCGGTTGGCGAGGGACAACGGCCCGGTCCCGCCGCGGATCCTGCTCGTCGCGTGCGAACCGTCGGAGCAGACCACGGACGCCACGTGGGAGATGGAACTCAGCGCGCCGGTCACGGCGGCGGTCGACGAGGCCGTCCGGCTGATCGAGCGGCTGCTCGACAGGGAACTCGCAGAGAGGGGAGTTGAGAAATGAGGAAGGGAATCCGTATCGGCCCGGGCATGGTCCGGCTGATGATGGCGCTGCTCGCACTCACCGTGCTGGTCGTGTTCGTCAAGGAGGTGCCGGCGCTGCGCCGGTACATGAAGGCCGAGTCCATGTGATGGGGCCGCTCACGAACGGACGGCGGTCATGACGACGATCGAGCGGCAGCTCGTCGGCTACCTCAAGGACGCGCACGCGTTGCAGGAGCACGTCGAGGCGGTGCTGAGCGAGATGCTGACCACGGTGGCGAGCGTGCCGGACATCTGCCGGCCGCTCGGCCACTACGCCGACCGGTCGCGGAGGCACACGCGGGAGATCGAGGCGCGGCTGCATGCGCACCGGACGTCGCCGTCGCTCGTCCGGGACGCCGGGGCGCTGTTCGCCGCCGTGCTGGACGCCGGGCTGGGCCGCACCCGCCGCGACCCCACCGGCAGGCACATCCGGGACGCCTACGTCGCCGTGCACCTGCAGATCGCGGCCGGCGAGATGCTGCGCCGGGTCGCCGAGCGGGCCGGGGACGGGGAGACGGCGGCGGTCGCGGCGGCCATGTGCGACGACGCGTACGCGATGTCGCGCGAGCTGTCGGACCGCTGGGACCTCGCCGTGGAGCTGTCGCTGCGCCAGCACGGCGTCCAGAACGTCCCGCCGCCGCCCAGAGAGGACGACCGATGACCACGCCCACAAAGGGGCCGCCGGCAGGGGCGGCGACGGGGCCGACGGCGGTGGGCGAGGTGTTCGGG
>NZ_SMKY01000560.1 GCF_004349235.1 Actinomadura darangshiensis
TGCCCACGCGACTCGGTCAAGGTAGAGCGCGCGGGCTTTGGCCGGTGCATCCGGCCCTGCCTCGTCCAGCGCTGCGCGGGCGAGACTGACGCCGTCGTCTTCGTGGTCGGTGTTGGAGAGTTGATAGCTGCTTGAAGGTGTCGGGGATCGGGAGGGTGCCCAGGCGGTCCAGGGGCCAGACGATGACGAAGGCGCGGCCGATGACGCGGTCGATCGGGATGGTGCCGCCGCCGGGGTCGCCGCGATGGGAGCGGGAGTCGTAGGAGAGTTCGCGGTGGTCGCCCATCACCCAGAGCTGGCCCGGCTTCACGGTGACGTCGAACGGGTCGTTGGACGGCTTGTTCTGCTCATGCGTGATCGGGTCGGTGAACACGTAGGACTTCTCGTCCAGCGGGACGCCGTTGACGGTGACGCGGCCCTTGGCGTCGCAGCACTTGACGTGGTCGCCGGGGATCCCGATGACGCGCTTGATGTAGTCCTTCTCGTTGGGCGCCACGCCGAAGGCGGTGCCGACCGCGCGCAAAGCCTTGGAGATCGGGTTGGTGGGCTCCTCCACCTGGACCTCGGGGTCCCAGGAGTCGAGGCCGTTGAAGACGATGACGTCACCGCGGGCGATGTCCCGCGTGTGGTAGACGATCTTGTTGACGAGGACGCGGTCGCCGACCTGGAGGGTGTTCTCCATGGAGCCGGACGGAATGTAGAAGGCCTGGACCGCGAACGCCTTGATGACAAGGGCCAGGACGACGGCGACGACGATGAGGACGGGCAGTTCTTTCCAGAACGAGCCCTGCTTCTTCTTTTTGCGCTTGCCGTCGTCTTCGGAGTCTTCGGCCGTCTCTTCGGCCGAGTTCACGGGCTCCTTCTCTTCGGGCACCGCGCCCTCGGCCTCGGATCGCACGTCTCTCCGATCATCCTCGTCAGTCATCAGAGCGAAAGCCTAGCGGCGCAGGGCCCGAACGGCGCCGCCCATGGGCGTGTCGCCGGGCACCGGGCCGGGCATCTTCGTCCGAAACGGGCAACGCCCCGGTTCCCTCCTACGGGTACCCGGGGCGTTGTGGTTCATCGCTCAGATGAGTCCTTTTCCTCAGCGCTCGCGCTTCTCCTTGATTCGCGCGGCCTTGCCGCGCAGGTTGCGCAGGTAGTAGAGCTTGGCGCGGCGCACGTCGCCGCGGGTGACGATCTCGATCTTGTCGATCGAGGGGCTGTTGAGCGGGAACGTCCGCTCGACGCCGACGCTGTAGCTGACCTTGCGGACGGTGAACGTCTCGCGGGCGCCGCCGCCCTGCCTCCGGATCACCACGCCCTGGAAGACCTGGATACGGCTACGGTTGCCCTCGGTGACGCGCACGTGCACCTTCAGCGTGTCGCCCGGACGGAAGTCCGGGACGTCGGCGCGCATCGCGGCCTTCTCGATCTCCTGGATCAGGGTGTGCATCGCAGCGGTTCCTCGTGGTCGAACGCGGGCGTCGAGAGGCCCCGGTGGTCCTGCGTGGGGGCGTCGCGCCGCGGAAAGTGGTCTTGGGGTGCCGTGCGGTCTGGACGCACGGACGCTTTAGTCTGCCATACCTTCGCCGTCAACCGGAAAACCGGCCTCCCGGAGGACGTCCCGGTCGTGCTCGTCGAGGGCCTCGGGTGCGAGACGGGCGAGCAGTCCGGGACGGTGCCGGGCCGTCCGGCGGAGCGCCTCGTCGCGCCGCCAGCGGGCGATCGCACCATGGTGGCCCGACAGGAGGATGTCCGGAACAGGCCGTTCGCGCCAGACAGGCGGCTTGGTGTAGACGGGGCCCTCCAGGAGGGACTCCATGGCGCCGGGGGCGAAGGAGTCGTCGGCGACGGAGTCGGCATTGCCGAGGACGCCGGGCAGGAGGCGCCCGATCGCCTCGACCATCACCAGCACCGCGACCTCCCCGCCGGCGAGGACGAAGTCGCCGAGGCTGACCTCGTCCACCGGCATCCGGGTGCGGGCCTCGTCGGCGACGCGGGAGTCGATGCCCTCGTAGCGTCCGCAGGCGAAAACCAGCCAGGGCTCGGCCGCGTACCGGACCGCGTCCGCCTGCGTGAACGGCCGCCCGCTCGGCGTTGGGATGACCAGCCGCGGCACCCCGGCGGTGACCTGGGCGTCCGCCTGCCGGGCGCTGTCGCCGCCGGTGCCGGTGAGGGCGCGTCCGGCGGCGGCCGGGCCGACCGCCCCGGCGCCCGCCGCTTCACCGGCTGACGGGGCCGCACCGGACAAGCCCGCCTCGGCTCCGCAGTTCGCCGCCCCACCGGCCGACGCACCACCGGCCGACGCACCACCGGCCGACGCACCACCGGCCGACGCACCACCGGCCGACGCACCACCGGCCGACGCACCACCGGCCGACGCACCACCGGCCGACGCACCACCGGCCGACGCACCACCGG
>NZ_SMKY01000561.1 GCF_004349235.1 Actinomadura darangshiensis
CCCCCCACGTCCGCGACCTCATCGCCGACCACGAACTCGAGGCCTGGGCCCTGGTCGACCTCACCCCCAGCATGGACTTCGGCACCCACACCATGATCAAACGCGACCTGGCCGTCGCCGCCCTCGCCGCCGTCGGATTCCTCACCGTCCGCCTCGGCGACCGCGTCGGCGCCTACCTCCTGCACACCGACGGCATGCGCCGCTGGCCCGCCCGCACCGGCAAGGCCGCCATGTACGCCCTCCTCCAGGCGGCCCTGGACGCCCAATCCGTCCACGACGGCGCCGGAGGCCGCAGCACCCCCGCCGCCGCGGCGCCCCGCGACCTCGCCGCCGCCGTCGCCTCCCTCGACCGGGGCCAGACCCGCCGCGGCCTCCGCGTGATCATCTCCGACTTCCTGGCCCCCGACGGCACCGGCCCCGCCGAGCACGGCGAGCTCCCCTGGGAACGGCCCCTGCGCCGCCTCACCGCCCGCCACCAGGTCCTCGCCATCGAGATCATCGACCCGCGCGAGCTCGACCTCCCCGACGTCGGCCTCGTCGAGATGACCGACCCCGAGACCGGAACCGTGCACGAGATCGTCCTCAGCCGCCGCGTCCGCGAGCAGTACGCCGCCGCGGCGGCCGCCCAGCGCGACCGCACCCGCGACGCCCTGCGCCGCAGCGGCGCCCACCACCTCGTCCTGCGCACCGACCGCGACTGGATCGCCGACATCGCCCGCTTCGCCCTCCGCCAGCGCCGCGCCGCAGGCCGGCCCTTCACGACCGCGGGAGTGCGCCCATGACCTTCCTGTCACCCGAACGCCTCTGGCTCCTCGGCCTGCTGCCGCTGCTCGCCGCCGCCTACACGCTGCTGCAACTGCGCCGCCGCCAGTACGCCGTCCGGTTCACCAACCTCGCGCTGCTGTCGCAGGTCGCGCCCAAACGGCCGGGCTGGCGCCGGCACGTCGCCGCCGTCCTGTTCCTCGCCATGATCGCCCTGATGATGTTCGGGTTCGCGCGGCCCGCCACCTCCGTCAAGGTCCCCCGCGACCGCGCCACCATCATGGTCGCCGTGGACGTGTCGCTGTCCATGATGGCCAGGGACGTCAGCCCCAGCCGCCTCGACGCCGCCAAGGCCGCCGCCAAGAAGTTCATCGGCGACCTCCCCGGGCGCTTCAACGTCGGCGTCGTCGCGTTCGCCGGCAACGCCAACCTCGTCGCCGCGCCGTCCGCCGACCGCGACGCCGCCATCGCCTCCCTCGACCAGCTCGTCCTCGCCAAGCGCACCGCGATCGGGGAGGCCGTGTTCACCTCGCTGCAGGCCGTCCGCTCCTTCGACTCCGAGGCCCGCCAGGACCCGCCGCCCGCCCACATCGTCCTGCTGTCCGACGGCGACAACACCACCGGGCGGACCGTGCAGGAGGCCATCGACGCCAGCCGCGTCGCGCACATCCCCGTCTCCACCATCGCGTTCGGCACCCCGTACGGGACCGTCGACATCGAGGGCGAGACCACCAGCGTCTCGGTCAACAAGGAGACCCTGAAGACCCTCTCCGACAGCACCGAGGGCAAGGCCTACGAGGCCGCCGACGCCGGGCAGCTCGACGACGTCTACCGCAACATCGGCAGCTCCCTCGGCTTCAAGATCGAGCACCGCGACGTCGCCGCCCGCTACACCGGCATCGCGCTGCTGTTCGCCTTCGCCGCCGGCGGGGTGTCCCTCGCCTGGTTCTCCCGCCTGCCCTGACCCGCGCAAGCGGCGCGGGCGGGCGGTGAACGCTGATACGGTCGGCGGACGTGGGGGAACACTACTTCGCCGAGCGGCCGGACGCCGCCAGTCGCCGCCGTACCGTCGACCTCGTCCTGCCGGACCTGCATCTGCGGCTCGACACCGACAGCGGCATGTTCTCCCCCGACCGCGTCGACCTCGGCACCCGCGTGCTGCTGGAGACCGTCCCCGATCCCCCGGCCACCGGCGACCTCCTCGACCTCGGCTGCGGATACGGCCCCATCGCCCTGACCATGGCGAAGCGTTCTTCCCAGGCGAGAGTTTTGGGAGTGGACGTTAATCAGCGAGCCTTGATGGTCGCTGAGGGCAATGCCGAAACCGCGGGCCTTGACAATGTAAGGTTCAACCTGGTGGACGACACCGACCCCGCGCTGCGGTTCGACGCCATCTGGTCCAACCCCCCGATCCGCATCGGCAAGGCCGCCCTGCACGACCTCCTCCTCGCCTGGCTCCCCCGCCTCACCCCCGCCGGGCTCGCCCACCTCGTCGTCCAGAAGCACCTCGGCTCCGACTCCCTGCAGCGGTGGCTGAACGGCCAGGGCTTCCCCACCGAGCGGATCGCCTCCCGGTCCGCCTACCGCGTCCTGCGCGTCGCACCCCGCACGGAAGGCCACACCCCATGACCACCCCCGAC
>NZ_SMKY01000562.1 GCF_004349235.1 Actinomadura darangshiensis
TTCCTGCACGGACGCGCAACGCTCCGGGGTGCTCGTTCGCGCGAACGGCGCGCACCCCGTGACAGACCGTCTCGCGCGAACGAGCGCCCCGGCTCCAGGAGGGGTCTGGGGAACCACGGGGTTCCCCAGTCATGCACGCTCAACTGCCGCATCAGGCCATAGAAGCGGCGTACCGCACGTTCTGATTTACACCGCTATCTGTTTCGGACCTCGATTCCGGCGGCGACTAGGGCCGTGTGGATCTCGGTGAGGCTGCGGCGTCCGATGTTGCGGATCTCGTGGAGTTCGCCGCTTGGATCATGCGCATGAGGTCGTCGATGGTCCGTACCTCGTCGTGGTGAGGCTTCAGGGCGTTGGTGACCCTGACCGACAGGTTCAGGCATGGGAGGGGGCAGTGTGGCGAGTGCTCGTTGTGCCTCCGTGGCTCGTCGGCCAGGTGTTGCGTCGGCACCCTCGACCGCCGAATACGCCCCACCGACGACCCGGCCGACCCTCCCGTATCCGGGCACGCGCGGCGGCTCATCACCGAATGCCTCCGCCTGGGTGCCCTGGAGGAGTTCGCCGAGCTGCGGCTAACCGAGTGGGCTCACATGCTCGGCTTCCGCGGTCACTTCTCCACCAATCCCGGCGCTACTCGGTCACCCTCGGCCGCCTGCCCTTCGACGACGACCAGGTCCTCGTCATCGCGCACTGGCGCTACCTCGGCCAAGGCATGACCCCCGGCGAAGCGCTCCTCACCGCCGCCCTAACCGGCAAACCGCTGCCCGCACTCACCACCGATCAATGGAGTTCCGCGTGCCCAAGCTCCTGCTGACCGTCCCCGAAGCAGCCAAAGCCCTGGCCATCTCCCGCAGCAAGCTCTACGAACTCCTCGCCTCCGGCGCCATTCGATCCGTCCGGATCGACGGCTCACGCCGCTTCCCGCTCAACGCCCTCAACGCCCTCAACAACTACGTCAACGCCCTGATGGAAGAGGCTGCCTGATGACCGACTCCGCCAGCTCCGACACGCCACGCGAGCCGTCCAAGGGCAAGCCCAGCAAGACCGTGCCCAAGCTGCGTGACGGCGTCATGAAGCGCGGCAAGACCTGGTACTACGTCATCCGCGTGACCGCCCCTGAAACCGGCGTCTCCAAGCCGAATGGGTTGGCGGGTTCCGCACCGAAGACGACGCGAAAGAGGCCCGCGACGAAGCACGGGTCAAGGCGCGGCGCGGGGAGTACATCGACCGCAATGCCATCACCGTGGGCGACTACCTCGACGAGTGGCTCGACGCTCACGCGGTCGAGATCAAACCCAAGACCCTCGCCAACTACCGGCATCTGATCGAACAGCACGTCAAGCCGAACATCGGCGGCCTGCGACTTCAGGGCGTCCGGCCCGGCCAGCTCACCAAGCTCTACCGCGACCTCGTCACCACCGGAGGCAAGCGCGGTACCGGGCTCTCGCCTCGCACGGTCTCTCACGTGCACTCGGTGCTTCGGAAGGTGTTCGGCGATGCCGTCCGGGTTGATGAGCTGATCCCGTCCAACCCCACGGAGCGCGCTAAGCGGCCTCGGCTTCACCAGGAGGAGCCCGGGAAGGTCTGGACGCCCGCGCAGCTCCGGACGTTCCTCGACGGGGCAGGGGGACACCAGCTGTTCGCCTTCTACCGCCTGGCGGCCTACACGGGCGCGCGGCGGGGTGAGCTGCTCAACCTGCGGTGGCCTGACGTCGACCTCGACGGCCCGTCGGTCCACATCAAGGGCTCGGCCTCGTTCATCGCCGGCGAGCGCGTCGAGGGGACGACCAAGAGCGGCCTGTCCCGCGCCGTAAGCCTCGATCCCGGAACGGTCGAGGTCCTCAGAGCGCACCGCAAGCGCCAGCTCGCCGACAAGCTCAAGCTCGGCGAATCCTGGAAGGGCACGGAAGACGAGTACGTGTTCACCACCGGGTGGGGCGAGCCCGTCCATCCGGACACCGTGTCGTCCCTGATGGCCGTGCTGATCAAAGAGCACAACAACGGCGGTGAGGACGTCGAGCCGCTCCCCCATGCCCGGTTTCACGATCTCCGGCACGTCCACGCGACAACGTTGCTCCTGGCGGGCGTCCCCGTCCACGTGGTGGCCGCACGGCTCGGCCACGCTGACCCGGCCATCACGCTGAGGGTCTACGCCCATGTCGTCAACGAGCAGCTCGCCGAAGCAGCGACGATCTTCGCCGACAGGGTCGACAGGGTCGCGTAGGCGCTGCTGTTAGCAAACCCGTTAGCAAAGGGCGTCTTCCTTGGTCGGAAGGGGCCTTTGGGGTGGGAGCCGGCGAGGGGACTTGAACCCCTAACCTTCTGTTTACAAGACAGATGCTCTGCCAATTGAGCTACGCCGGCGGGCTCGTCCCGCATCGTAGTCGAAGCGGGGTGGGGC
>NZ_SMKY01000563.1 GCF_004349235.1 Actinomadura darangshiensis
GAGCTCCGCTCGGCGACCGTCCTCCAGCCCCCACCCACCACCATTCAAGGGACGAGCTCCGCTCGGCGACCGTCCTCCAGCCCCCACCCACCACCGTCCAAACCCATCGGGCCGTCCGTACCGCGGGCGGCCCGACCGGCGCATATAAGCGTGGTGTAAGGTCCAACGACGCACGGGGCGAACGTCACTAAACGACCAGCGGCAGGCCATGGGACGTCCTGTCCGCCCTGCCCGTGGTAAACCCAGGACGAGCGCGAGTCACGCGAGCGATGGAAGAAGGCGAGGGGGCCCGCCATGAGGCATGCACGGGACGGGGCTGCCGCGGCGATGAGCGCCGCTTCCAAGATCTTGGTCGCGCGGGGCAAGAACGAGCCCCAGGAGATGGAGAACCCCGACGTCGCCTGGGGTCAGCGCGCGCGTGACGGGGTGTGGGTGCCGACCAGGGACGGCCAGCGGATCCACGTCGGCATCGACGTGACGGCCGCCGACACGGTCGCGCAGGTGCTGCGCCCCAGCCTGCGGGTGTTCGTCGGCGTGGACGTCGACACCGACATCGTCGCGCAGACCACGGCCGGCGGGGTGCGCCTGCTCACCGTCATCCACGGGCCCGACGCCCCCAGCGAGTTCCGGTTCGCCGTCTCCCTCGCCGACGGCCTGGCGCTGGAGTCGATGCCGTCCGGCGGCTACGACGTCGTCCACCTGCGGTACGGCGCCACGGTGGGGCGGCTGTACAACCCGTGGGCCAGCGACTCGATGTTCCGGCAGGTGAAGGCGGACTACGCGCTGGAGGGCTCGGTGGTGACGATGCGCGTCCAGCACACCGACGCCTTCTACCCGGTCGTCGCCGACCCGCACTACGAGCGCTGACGCCCGCCCGGCGGCCGCACCGGGTCAGGGGCGCGGCCTCCGCACGCTGACGGGGTCCTCGAAGTCCAGCTCGCGGCTGATCTCGCGGAGCGTCTCGGCGCCGATCCTGCCCTTGCGGTAGAGCTTGCGCAGCTTCGCGCGCTGCGCCCGGACCAGTTCGGTGCGGACGCGCCGCTGGGCGGGCGCCCCTCCCGCTCGGTGCCCTCGCCGTCCAGGAAGTACCGGACGCGTTCGAGCCGCAGTTCGAGCATCTGCCGGAACGCCTCGGCGGTCTGCGCGTCGACCCCCTCGTCCTCGGCGAGCTCGTCCAGCCGCGCCAGCGCGGCCTGCAGCCCGGCCTTGCGGGCGAGCATCGACTCGGCCCACCGCCGGTCCGATTCGATGAGCCCCAGGCGGCGCAGCAGGACCGGCTGCAGCGGCGCCTGCCCGACCAGCGTGACCAGCACGACGAGCGCGGCGAGCAGGACCAGGAGCCCGCGCTCGTCCCCCACGGCGACGGGCAGCGACAGGGCGATGGCCAGCGAGATCGCGCCGCGCATACCGGCGAAGCCGATCACCAGGCGCTCCCGCCGGCCGAGCCCGGCCTGGCCGCGCCGGCCGCCGGGCACCCGCCGGGCCAGCGGCCCGTTGCCGAGCTGCCAGGCCGGCCGGACGCCGATCAGCACGGCCGACCCCGCCAGGGCGGTCGCCGCCACCATCGGCCACGTCTGGCCGCCGGGCTCGCGCACGATCTCCCTGACCTCCAGGCCGAGCAGCACGAACAGCGCCGACTCCAGCAGGAACGTCAGGATGCGCCGGAACGTGGTGCCGGCGAGCCGCGACGCCGGCTGCATGAAGCCCTCCCCGTGGGTGCCGATGGAGAACCCGGCGACGACGGTCGCGAGGACGCCGGACGCGCCGAAGTGGTCCGCGGGGATGAACGCGACGTACGGCGTGGCCAGGGACACGATGATCTGGCTGACCGGGTCGGTGATCCAGCGCCACCGCGGTCGCGGCCACCGGGTCGGTGGGCGAGACGGCCGCGCCGAACGCCGGCGCGGCGGCCCAGCCGGCGTCCGGCAGCAGGGCGTGCACGGTCGCGGCGACCGCGACGGTCGTGACGGTGGCGAGCCCGAAGGCCAGGGTGAAGATGGGCACGGCGTCGGCGCGGGTCTCCCGCCGGGCGGTGAAGAACGCCGCGTGGTAGAGCAGCGGCGGCAGGAAGCCGAGCAGGACCAGGTCCGGTGGGACGACGACGGCGGGCAGGGCGGGCACGAACCCGGCGGCCATCCCGAGCAGGACGAGCAGGATCGCGTCCGGCATGCGCAGCCGCCCGGCCAGGGCGCGGGCCGGCAGCACGACGATGGCGACGGCCAGGAAGACGATGAAGAGCCGGTCCTCCTCCACGGCCATGATCCTCTCCGGAATGCGGTCCGGTACGCCTCCCGGACCCCGCCGGCGAGTGGAACGTTCCGGCCGGGACGGGCCGTCCGGGACGCCAGCGTGTCCTGGCGGGGTGGGCGCGGAAGGGCGGGACGGCCGTCATATGGTGG
>NZ_SMKY01000564.1 GCF_004349235.1 Actinomadura darangshiensis
ACCCATTCAGAAGACATTCCAGCCTTGAAATGCTGAGCCCGGTGGACTACGAGGAACGACACCGAACCTCGAGCATCACCACCTGACCCATCTCACCCGAGCTGTCCGTGCTACGGGGGGAACCTCATCCCCGCCTGGTCTGAGCGCACGGACGGCGCTCGTTGAACTACCGCGTCCAACTGCACGCGACCGCACTCGCCCAGATCGGCGGCCTCCCTCAGGAAGCCTTCGACGCCCTGGTGACGTCCCTCGCCGGCGTTGCCGACCGCCCTTGGGACGCGATGGCTCTCTACAACGACCAGCCCGAATACCGCCAAGTCATCTTCGGTACCTACGGCCTGGTCTCCTTCTACGTCGACGACACGGCCGAGATCCTCCGTGTCTTCGACATCACCTGGACAGGCTGACACCTGACGGACCTTGGCGCGCTGGGCAGCGGATTGACACTCCCACCATCTAACAGCGTTGACCTGTACTCTCTCGGCCTCAAGGACGAAACCTCGGCACGCATTCGGCACGGCGGACAGAGGCCCAACCGCTGAGGCTTACCTGGCGCCACTCCAGCTAACCGGCCGTGCTAGCGGCCCGAGCCGCAACCTGACGGTGAAATTCGTTGAGTGTTGCGGTGATGACCTCCGCAGCAGCCAACCACCCAGTGACCTCATCGTCATTCTTGTGGTCGTTCAACGGCACTGTGTCGAGCTCCAGCATGCCGTTGTCGTAGGCGGTGAGCTTCAGCGTAAGCGTGAGACCCTTGTCCCGAGGAGTGGGCTCGACGTCCATGGTCTCGCGGATCCGCTTCAGGCTGGCTGGCACTAGAGCCTCCCATGGTTGCTTAGCTACTGGTTTCAAGATATAGGCAGTTACAAGCGAGATCAGGGCTGTCCAGGGATGTCCCCCACGAGTCCCCTGACCAGCACCGCGCCCGCCCGGACGTCCACACCCGTCCAAGATCATCCACCTCTGTTGTTAGCACCACCGTTAGCAACCGCCAGGGTCACTCGGAACCGGATGCACCATCGGCCCTATGCAGATCCCATTCCCTCACCGAAAGTTCCGTGTTCAGCAGGTGGTCGACCCGTTGCCCTTCGGCGCGTGACGTCACGTTCGCAAGCGGGTCGAAATCCACCGGGAGTACGTCCAGCAGGCTCCTCACTTGGTCCCCGGTACGAAGCTGTAGCAGCAACTCGCATCGCAAGTGGTCGGGGATGTCGGGGCGGTGGGACAGCCTCTGCCAGAAAGCTGGCCACAAGTGGCGCCCCTCGGGGGCGGCATTCTCGACCACCCATGCAACGGGAAGTCGCTGGGAGAGGCTCAGCCGGAGTGCAATTTCCTCCAGCGTGACCAGCATGGCAGTGTCCACAACCTTCAAACTGCGGGGCACCGGCTGATCCAGGGGCATCGCTCCGTGCTGCCCGATCGCCCGGGTCCTCCGATACAAGGCCCCACCTGCCCTCGGCGCCGAAGCGGGCGACGGAACCGAATCCACGCTGTCAGCTTGGGAATCAAACCGATCCGGGCCATCATGGCCGCTGACCTGCTTTCCGCTCGTACCGCAAGTGACCGTGGCTGCCCCTGATCACCCTGGCTAATTGCACGCCGCCTGCCTCACTCACCTGCGCCGAACCGGCGGTATCTACCTGCTCGGCCGCACGAGCTCCTCGCCGCTGCCACGGGGTCGAGTCGCGGTGAGCGGTTCCAAGGCGTCCGTCACTGTCGATGATGGCAGGGAGGCCACTACGGATTGGGCGAGATCAAGTGGGATCGTCGGTCTGCCAGGGATAAAGGAACTGGTCGGGCCGTAGATTCCATGCCTGGAGCATTACGGTCAGTTCTGCTTCGCCGGTGACTGTCGTCCCTTGGACGAGTACGGCCCCAATGTCGTAGTCGAAGCCGTCGATCTGGTCGGCGTCGTAGTCCCAGTGCGTCAGGCGGTATTCGCGCGCGTGGTCGGCCCGTTTCCAGCCTTCGTGGCGTGCTTGGCGGTCGGCAGGCGTGGTCACTGGGCAGATGGTGACGAAAGCTCGTCGGCGAGGGCCGCTGGCTGGGACCTCGATCGTTAGCGGCTGGCCGAGGCGCAACGCGTTTAGCTTTTCCGTCGGCCAGCGTGGTCCGTCGTCGGGGGTACTCATGCAGCCGCCAGATTGGTTTCGGTGGAGCGATGGATTGGTTCGGCGAACCTTAGGATCATGATCGGTGGTCAGTAGCGCAAGCTCTTATCGCTCGGCGTGGTGGCCCGGGGGGGGGGAGCGGTTCCAGGTTCCTTCGGCCTCGGCGGCGGTCGTGATCGGCTTCGGGACGCTGTTCGGTCTGCTCTGGGTGTGGTCGTTCGCCTCGTGGATGGGGTGCCACGCATCATCTCCAAGACCCAACATGTCCCCCGCCCGCACCCCCGCCC
>NZ_SMKY01000565.1 GCF_004349235.1 Actinomadura darangshiensis
CCGCCCAGCCGCACCGTCCGCCCCCACCTCAAACTCCTGCTGGAAACCCTGCGCCCCAACCCGGCCTACATCGTCAGCCGCAGCATGGACGTCCTGGCTTGGAACCCCGGCGGACTCGCCCTGTACGCCGGCATGGACGACTGGCCCGCCAAACACCGCAACCTCGCCCGCTACCTCTTCCTCCACCCCGCCGCACGCGACCTGTTCCCCGACTGGGACACCCAGGTCCGCGGCTGCGTCGCACGCCTGCGCGCCCAAGCCGGCACCGCTCCCGACGCCCCCGACCTCACCAGCCTCGTCGGCGAACTCCTGCTGAAAAGCCCCGACTTCGCCAAACTCTGGGACCGCTACGAAGTCACCGGCCGCAAACCGGCCCGCAAGACCTTCCAGCATCCGCAGGTCGGCACCATCACCCTCAGCCCCCAGTCCATGGACCTGGAAGGCACCCCCGGACAGCGCCTCGGCGTCTACATCGCCGAACCCGGCACCCCTGACCACGACGCGCTACGCCTCCTCGACATGACCGCCCCTCACCAGGCAGCCCGCTCAGACCCGGCTCGCTCTGCCGACCAAAGACAAACCCGCCCGAACCCCTGACCTGCAAGAAGCACCGCCCACCCTGCCCAGGTAGGGGGCCAGAAGTCGCGCCCCGCCATGAGGTCTGATCGGGTGGTGGCGTCCCCGGCCCTGGAAAGCCTGCTACTGCCCCTGATCAGGGTCGACGGCACGCCCGAAGGCGCAAAGATCAGCGATGTGTCCCGCGGGTATCCCGTCGGCCCTGAACTACTCGAGTGCCGCCTTCAGGTAGAGGGTGTGCCACCGCAGCACGGCAGTGAGGATGAGGCCGAGGGGCCCCGGGGCGGGCACTCAATGCCTTCGCGCTGGCGCAACCGGCTGCGGTGGCCGGACTTCACCGGGGCCGGGTGACGGGGGACCTGGTCAGGGAACGTACGGTGACCCGGCGAATGAGGTGTACGTCGGTGAGCGGCCCTGTGGACGCGGCGAACCCGAACTTGACGGTGCTCGGGACGGGCTCTGGCGCGGGAAAGCGCAGCACCCGCTGGAAGCCGTCACCGTCCTGGAAGTCGATGTCGACCGTCGCCAGCCGGTCCGGCGCGGGCGACACTACGACACGGACGATTCGTTTGACCGGTTCCAGGAGGTTGTCGGCCTGCGTCGGCGTGACGTCGGCGGGCATGTCCCCCAACTCGCTGTGGAGTCGGTCCGGCAGTGTCGATGGCCAGGGCCCGCTGATCGTCTTGTTGCTCGTCGTGGCGTCGAGGACGCAGTACCCGTTGATGCCGTTTCCTGGACCGCGAGCGGTCACGATGTCGGGGCCGGGAGGGGGCGGCTGGAACGAGGTTCCGGCCGGGGAACGTCGCGGGCAGCCGTTTCCGCGCTTTTCTCCATCGCCGAAGTAGTCGCCCAGCACGTCAAGCCCGATGCCGAGGTAACCGCCCTCGACGCCTGGGACGAAATGCGCGTCTGGCTGGCCTGCCGGCAGTTTCTGGGCATAGCCGAGGCTTCCGCCGAACGCGCCCGGTGTGGTGAGCCGTATGGCGCCGTCGGTGAGGAAGAAGGAGATCCCGTCCGCTGGTTCCTGCGTGGTGCTGCCGTACTGCCACTGCTCGAAGGTCACCTCCAGACCGTCCCGCGCCGGGACCGGTGAGTCGAACAGCACGGCGCCGGTCTCTTCGTTGTGGGCGTCGGTGAGCTGGAGATAGCCGTGCGGTGCCCCGCCCGCTGGGGGGACGGGGCCGGTCGGATCCGGGTGGCAGCCGCCGAGCGGGTGATTCGTGGCCTCGGCGACCTGCCCGCCGTACGGAGCGCCCGTCAGACAGGCGGCCCCGTACCCGAGGAACCGGGAGTCCGCGGTGGCATCGGTGAACGCCTCGCCGACCAGTACCGATCCCGGATGCGGGTCTGCTGCCGAGGTATGCCCGGCAGACCCGACCGCCGCGACCATTCCGATCGCCGCGATGGCACGAGTCGCCCCATGTCTCATGTCGTTGGCTCTTTCTCCGCGAGTCCGAAGATTCTCCCTTGCCGCATTCATCTGAACACGAGGTCGCGGCGAGCGCGCCAGTTTTCCCTGGCTATGACGACTTTCACATCAAGTCATTGCGAGAAAGCGTGTCATCTTTTCGACCGGCCATATTTCCGTCATGATCCGGGTCATCGATGAGCTATTCGGGTCGTCCGAGCCGTCAACGAACGGCTCACCCGGGCGACAGCGACCACTCGACGCCGCTGCTGGCCTTTGACGTATGAGAGTCCGCTGAGTCGGCGGTGGGCTGCGATGGACGCCGGATGTTCCTCGTCCCTGAGCATGGAAGGCAGCTGAAGGTGACTGGGGTTCCGGGTTCGAGGGGGGCTATGCCCAGTG
>NZ_SMKY01000566.1 GCF_004349235.1 Actinomadura darangshiensis
AGCCCAAGCACACCTGACCCGACAACCTGCCTAGGCCACGGCTCGGGGCCGTGGCCTAGGCAGGTTGTCGGGTCAGGTGTGCTTGGGCTTGTAGCGGCGGAGGAGGGGGATCAGGTTCAGGGTCAGGCCGACCAGAGCCACGGCGGTCACCAGGTTGACGCCCGGGTGGAACTCGGCGAAGCCGTTGCCGCCGGCGCCTGTGCCGCCCGCGACCAGGGCGGTGACGAGGGCGAGGACGAGGGCGGCGCCCACCTGGCCCGAAGTCTGGACGAGGCCGGAGGCCAGGCCCTGCTCGGAGTCGTCGATCCCGTCGGTGGCCTGCGCCATGATCGAGCTGAAGCCGAAGGCGAAGCCACCGCCCAGCAGCAGCATCGTGGGCAGGATCGTGAACGCGTAGTGCGGGGTATTCCCGGCGGTGCCGAGGAACCAGGCGTAGCCGAGGCTGAGCGACGTCATGGAGCTGATGATCAGCCGGGGCGTCCCGTAGCGGTCGATCAGGCGGCCGACGAACGGGGAGCCGAAGGCCACGAGAAGGCCGGCCGGCAGCAGCGCCATCGCCATCTTCAGCGGCGACCAGCGCAGCACGTCCTGCAGGTAGAGCGTCATCATGAACTGGAAGCTCAGGTAGGAGCCGAACAGGGCGACGATGCTCAGGTTGGCCCGGACGATCGAGCCGATCCGCAGGATGCCGAGGCGGATCAGCGGATGCCGCACCTTCTTCTCGGTGACGAAGAAGGCGATCAGCAGAGCCGCGGCGAGGACGATGGAGCCCAGGGTGACCGGGTCGAGCCAGCCGCGGTCGGGCGCGGAGACGACCGTGTAGACCGCGAGCAGCATGCCGCCGGTGAGGGTCACCGCGCCGAGGAGGTCGTGGCCGCCGCCGACTGCCGGACGGTCCCGAGGAATGAGCGCAAGGCCCGCGACCAGGGCGAGGACGGCGAGCGGCACGGGCGTCAGGAACGTCCAACGCCATCCGAAGCTGGTCAGCAGCCCGCCGAGGATCAGTCCGGACGAGTATCCGCTCGCGCCGAAGACGGAGAACACCGACAGCGCCCGGTTGCGCGCCGGTCCCTCGTGGAAGGTGGTGGTCAGGATGGAAAGGGCGGTCGGCGCGGTGAACGCGGCGGCCAGGCCCTTCACGAAACGGGTGGCGATCAGCAGCGTGCCGTCATCGACGAGGCCGCCGACCAGGGACGCGACTGCGAACACGGCCAAGGCGGTCAGGAAGACCCGGCGGCGGCCGAGGAGGTCGGCGGTGCGTCCGCCGAGCAGGAGCAGTCCGCCGTAGCCGAGGACGTATCCGTTGACGATCCACTGCAGCGACGTGGTGGAAAGGCCTAGTTCGGCGCCGATGGACGGGAGCGCGACGCCCACCATCGAGACGTCGAGTCCGTCAAGGAACAGCACGGCGCACAGGACCGCGAGGACTCCCCACAGCCGGGGAGTCCAGGTCTGTTCGGCCGGCGCGCTCGCGGCGGCCGGCGCACGGACGGTGGAGGCGGGTGAGGTGTCGGTGATAGTCACGTCGGAGGACAGTACATGCATGTGCATCAAATGTCCACGCACTAAATTCATACGAATCCAATGCAGGGGCATCTGATGCGCGTGCATGGTAAGATGCGCGGCATGGAGGCGGAGTCTGCTCTCGTCGGCCGCTGGCGCAAGCTGGCGACCTGCTACAACACGGTCGCGTGCGCCCTGGACCGCGCCCTGCAGGACGCCCATGGCCTGAGCATGAGCGAGTACGAGACGCTCGACCGCCTCGTCGACCTGCGGTGTGAGAAGCGCCGCATGCAGGAGATCGCCGCGGCCATGTACCTCAGCCAGAGCGCACTTTCCCGCACGGTCGCCCGTCTGGAGAAGCACGGCTACGTCCAGCGCGGGCTCTGCGAGGACGACCGCCGCGGTGTCTTTGTCGAGATCACCGAGTCCGGACGCCGCTGCCACGGCGAGGCCCGCGACACCCACCTGAAGATCCTCGCGGAACACCTGACCGACTGACCACCAAGGCGCCATCAGGACGTCCGGGTCGGGTGGCGACGGCCCGCCTCCCTCGGGGCCGGGCAGCAGCCGACCAAAACCGAACACAACCACGGACGTGCAGTCACCCACGGGCCCTCCAAGACCGTGGTCATGCCTGCGCCACAAGACCCGCCGCAACCGCACAACTTGGCCGCTACCCGGAACACCCGGTCCTGGCAACCCGCACAACTCGGCCGCCATCTGGAACCCCCGGTAGGGCAACCGCACAACTCGGCCGCTGCCTGGAACATCCGCCGGGAGCTCGCCGCGCGGCGCGTTAAACGCGCCCCGTACTCCCTGCTGACATCAATCGGCTCCCGGACGGGACGCGAAC
>NZ_SMKY01000567.1 GCF_004349235.1 Actinomadura darangshiensis
GGTCGTGGTGTCGGGGGTGGCGGTCCTCGCCGTTCCGGCCCCCGATGAGGACGGCGGGCAGGAGGGGGCGCTGGTCGTGCTCGCGACGGACCGGGAGCAGGCGGTCGCGCTCGCAGGGGCCGGAGCGCCGCTGACGCTGACGATCACTGGGCACTGACGGTCGCCGCCGCCGCGCGGAAAGCCGCACGTCAGAGATCATCCGTGGTTCGACTTGGCGAATCGACGAGGGTTTCATTACTATCCGTAGCCGTTCCAGCGCCCCGCCAGCCCAGGGGCGCACCCCGAGACCCCCTGGAGCCGACATGAGCGGATTCAAGAAGTTCCTCATCCGCGGAAACCTGGTCGACCTCGCGGTCGCGTTCGTCGTCGGAGCCGCCTTCGCCGGCCTGGTGAAGGACTTCGCCAACTCCTTCATCACCCCGCTGATCGCGCTGCTCGGCGGCAAGCCCGACTACACCGCGCTGGCCGTCACGATCAACGGCACCAAGTTCCCGTACGGGATCTTCATGACGTCCGCGATCGCGTTCATCATCACGGCCGCGATCGTGTACTTCCTGGTCGTGCTGCCGACGACGAAGCTGATCGAGCGGATGGACCGCGGCAAGGAGGCCACCGAGCGCGAATGCCCGCAGTGCCTCAGCGACATTCCGGTGCGGGCACTCCGCTGCCGTCACTGCACCACGGAACTCGTCCCGTCCGCCGAGCTCCCCCGCTAGGCCCGGGTCACTCGTTCTCGGTCCCGTACTCCCAGTGCCAGGGCTCGAACGGGTTGCTGTAGGCCCACGCCGGATGAATCCAGCCGTACTTCCCGGCGTGGGCCTCCATCCAGTTGAACGGAACGGAACCCGAGTTCTGCACACCGCCGCAAAGGTCGAGGGCCTGTCCCTTGCCGTGGTTGCTCGTCCCGGGAACGGCCGCGAAACCCGGGCGTTCCGCGTACACCCGATGCTGCTCGGACAGGCTGCGGTACGCGTCCGTCACGCACATGTCGTGGCCGAAGTGGCGCTTGTACCCGGCGTTCAGCTTGTAGAAGGCGAGGGCCGCGTCCGCGCGCAGCTTGTGCCCGCCCTTCTGCGGAAGCGCGCACAGGTACTTCGACGGGATGAGCCCGTTCGGGAACTTCTTGGCGTCCGCCGCGAGGCTCTTGTCGCACCCCAGTTCGAGCCGTTTCTGCCGGCTCACCGCCAGCTTGTCGAGCATCGCGTTGAGCTGCTTCGTCAGCTGCTCCGACCTGTTCTTCAGCCCGTCCACCTCCTGCTGGAGGCGGGTCTGCTCGACCGCGTTGCGCGACTGCAGTTCCTGCGCGGTGGACGCGAGCCGCTGCCGCCGGTCCTGCAGCTCATCGGCACGGTCCACGAGCGCCTGCTGCGACTTGGCGATCAGCGTCACGTCCGCCGTCGCCCGGAGCGCCTGGCCCGGGTCGCCGCCACCGAAGATCGCCATGGACCCGGCCGCCCCGCTCTGCTGGTAGGAGCTGTTCGCGAGTCTGGCCAGCGGCTGCCGGATGCGGTTCAGTTCCGCCTCGGCACCGGCGAGGTCCTTCAGCGTGCCGCGCAGCTTGACCTGCGAGGCGGCCAGGTCCTTCTGCCGGCCCTCCATCTTCTCGGTGGCCTTCTCCATCTCGGTGCGCGCCTTCGAGGCCTCGCGGCGCAGCGACTCCAGTGAGTCGGCCCCCGCGGCCGCCGTCGCGGTGCCGTGCGGTGAGAGCGTCGCCATCACCAGGAAGACCGCGGTCAGCGCCGCCGACCGGGGGTTCGGCACGGTGGTTTTCCTCCTGATGCCCAGTTGCGGAACAGCGGCAGAACGCTACTACAGGTTCTACGATGACCCGCGCGTAACGGGTTCAGCGGACCCGGTGACCTTGCGGCTCGCACCACCGGCGCATCCACCAGACGTCCTCCCAGCCCGCCGGGCACGGCCGCTGGCCCCGCGCGGACGGAGACGGCGCCGGCGCCGGCTTGGTCTTGCGCGGCTTCACCACCGGCGCGGGCGCCCGCTCGGGCGCCTTGCTCGCGACCTGCGGATCCGCCTCGGGCGGGACGTACCGCCCGAACGTCGGCTCCCCCTCCGGCGGCGCCGGCGCCGCCTGCCGGGTGGGCGTCGCCGCCGTCTCCGGCCGCTCCCGGACGGGATCGTCCCGCAACCCGAACGCGATCACGGACGCCACCAGGACGGGTACCGCGAACGCCGCCGCGACGACCGCGATCCGCCTGCCGCGGGACGCGCCCTCGCCGGCCGCGCCCTCGTCCACCACGTCCTCGGCAGCGCCGTCCGTCGGCTGCCCGCGATGCCGTCCCGTCACGGCACCGAAG
>NZ_SMKY01000568.1 GCF_004349235.1 Actinomadura darangshiensis
GGTGGACGGAGACGGCGAGGGGTCGGCGGCGGAGGCGGGGACAGCGAGGTAGAGGCCGAGCCCGAGGAGCCCGGCGGCGCCGGCGGCGCCGGCCGCGGCCGCGATCGTCGTGCGGTTGGTTCGCATGCGGGCCATGTAACCGGGCGGGTCTGGCAGAAGTCCACGCCGGATCCTGGGAGAACCCTGAGAGTTCACCGAAGACCGGCGAACATGCCCCCGATCAGATGAAGTGCCTGGTCACGGGCCTGTGTCGGGTCCTGTGCGTCCGCCACGGTGAGGGCCAGCTCGGTCAGCGCGCCGTAGAAGGCGGCCGTGGTGAGGGCGAGCGGGTGCGGGCCGGTGTCGCCGAGGAGGGCGGCCAGGCCGTCGGTGAGGATGGTGCCGAGGTAGCGCTGGTCCAGCTCGCGCCAGCGCTGCCAGCCGAGCGCGATCGGCCCCTGGAGCAGGACGATCTCCCGGTAGGCGGGGTCGGAGCAGATCTCCAGGAACGCGCGGATTCCGGCGGACGTCCGCGTCCACGGGTCGTCCTCGGCGGCCATCGCGGTGGTGATCCGTTCCGCGGCCTCGGCCTCCAGGTCCTCGAAGACGGCCTCGAACAGGCCCTGCTTGCCGGCGAAGTGGTGGTAGAGGGCGCCGCGGGTGAGGCCGGCGGCGCGGACGAGCTCCTCGGCGGACACGTCGGTGAAGCCGCGATCGGCGAAGAACCGGCGCCCGGCTTCGAGCAGGGCGGCGCGGGTGCTCGCGACGTACCGTTCCCGCCGGGTCTTGACCTGCTCCGCCATGCGGCATGTATAACACATACATGGTGTATGTGAGATGCGCCTGGTATGGGAGGGAACATGGCGGACATCGCGGTAGTCGGAGGCGGTGTCGCCGGGCTGGTCGCCGCCCGTGACCTCGTCCGGGACGGGCATGACGTGGTCGTACTGGAGGCCCGCGACCGGGTCGGCGGACGCGTCCTGAACGGCGAACTGCCCGGCGGGGAGCCGATCGAGATCGGCGGCCAGTGGATCGGCCCAGGCCAGGACCGGGTGCTCGCACTGATCAAGGAGTTGGGCCTGTCCACGTACCCGACCTACGACCAGGGGCGGCACATCGCCGAGCTGGGCCGCGTCCGCCGCGAGTACGCGGGCCGCATCCCGCGCCTTTCCCCGGTGACACTGGCCGACATCGCGCAGGGCCAGCTGCGCATCGCCCGGATGGTGCGCGGCATCCCGCCGGACGAGCCGTGGACCGCCCGGCACGCCGCCCGGCTGGACGGCCAGACCTTCGAGACCTGGCTGCGGCGCAACCTGCGCACCAGCGGCGGCCGCGGATTCCTGCGGCTGATCACGCAGGCGGTCTTCGCGGCCGAGGCGGGGGACCTGTCGGCGCTGTGGGCCGGCTTCTACATGGCGTCCGCCGGCGGGCTCGACCCGCTGATCGACACGACCGGCGGTGCGCAGCAGGACCGCGTCTCCGGCGGCTCGCAGCGGATCGCCCTCGCGCTGGCGGACGAACTGGGCGACCGCGTGGTCCTGAACTCGCCGGTCACGGAGATCGAATGGGAGGACGACTCGGTCCGGCTCCGGACCCCGTCCCGCGAGATCCGGGCGCGCCGCGCGATCATCGCCGTCCCGCCGCCGCTGGCCGCACGGATCCGCTACACCCCGGGCCTGCCCGGCGACCGCGACCAGCTCGTCCAGCGCATGCCGATGGGACGGGTCATCAAGGTCAACGTGGTGTACGACGAGCCGTTCTGGCGCGCGGACGGGTTCAGCGGCCAGGTCACCAGCGACCAGCGCCCGTTCGGCATCACCTTCGACAACACGCCCGAGAGCGGCGTGCCCGGCGTGATCGTCGGCTTCCTGGAGGGACGGCACGCCGACATCGCCGCGCGCCTCACCGCCGCCGAACGCCGCGCCCAGGTCATCGCCGACCTGACCGCCTATTTCGGCCCCCGAGCCAAGGACCTGGTCGCCTACATCGAACGCGACTGGGCCGACGAGGAGTACTCGCGCGGCTGCTACGGCGCCTTCGCCGCCCCGGGAACCCTGACCCGTTTCGGCCCGTCCCTGCGCCGCCCCATAGGCCCCCTGCACTGGGCCGGCACCGAAACCGCCACCCAATGGGCCGGCTACATAGACGGCGCCATCGAATCCGCCCACCGAGCCACCAACGAACTAACCCTGTAGCCCACCCGACCACCCGCCGCCCGCGTGCGGGCCATTGCGTGGGCCGGGTGCTGCGGGCCACCGTGTCGAGTGGGTGCGGTGTCGAGTGGGTGCGGTGCTGGCGGTGGTGTGCCGGGTGCTGTGTGTCTGTCTC
>NZ_SMKY01000569.1 GCF_004349235.1 Actinomadura darangshiensis
CGCCTTGACCGCCTTCGACTGCGCCGGGGGTGCGGGCGTGGCCGCCTTGCCCTTGCCGGACGGGGTTCCGGGCGCGGCCTGCGAGGAGGCCGCGGGGGCGGGCGAGGAGGACGTCCCGGCCGCCTTGGCGCCGTCGTCGGAGCCGCCGCATCCGGCGAGGGCCAGCGTCAATGCCAGGACCGCTAGGTGACCGCGCTTCAAGGCTCGTCCCTTCTCGGGGGGATCGCCCATGATGCGCAGCCGGCACGGGTCGCGGATACCGAGCCGCGTGCCAACAAACCGCGCCCGGCTTAGCACCTCGGCTCATAGCGGGGTCACGTAGGCGCCGGAGATGCCGCCGTCCACGAGGAACTCGGACGCGGTGACGAAGGACGCGTCGTCCGAGGCCAGGAAGGCGACGGCGGCGGCGATCTCGGACGCCTCGGCGAACCGGCCCGCCGGGATGTGGACGAGGCGCCGCGCGGCCCGCTCCGGGTCCTTGGCGAAGAGCTCCTGCAGGAGCGGCGTGTTGACCGGGCCGGGGCACAGGGCGTTCACCCGGACGCCCTGCCGCGCGAACTGCACGCCCAGCTCCCGTGACATCGCCAGGACGCCGCCCTTGGACGCGGTGTAGGAGATCTGCGAGGTCGCCGCGCCCATCACCGCCACGAACGACGCCGTGTTGATGATCGAGCCCTTGCCCTGGTCGACCATGTAGGGGATGACGTGCTTGCAGCACAGGTACACGCTGGTGAGGTTGACGTCCTGGACGCGTTTCCAGGCGTCCAGGCCCGTCTCCAGGATGGAGCCGTCCTCCGGCGGGGCGATGCCGGCGTTGTTGAAGGCGACGTCGATGCGTCCGTAGGTGTTCTGGACGGTCTGGAAGAGCGCGGCGACCTCGTCCTCGACGGTGACGTCCACCTTGGCGAACAGGCCCTTGACCTCGTCCGCCGCGGTCTTGCCGGCGGTCTCGTCCACGTCGGCGACGACGACCCGGGCGCCCTCCTGCGCGAAGCGGCGCGCGGTGGCGAGGCCGATGCCGCCGGCGCCGCCGGTCACGACGGCCACCCGGCCATCCAGACGCTGCATGGGTGTCACTCCTGTCATTGCTCGGTGGCGATGAAGACGTTCTTGGTCTCGGTGAACGCGTCGAGGGCGTCCGGGCCCAGCTCGCGGCCGAGGCCCGACCGCTTGAACCCGCCGAACGGCGTCCAGTAGCGGACGGACGAGTGCGAGTTCACCGACAGGTTCCCCGCCTCGACGGCCCGGGAGGCGCGCAGGGCGCGGCCGATGTCACGGGTCCAGATCGAGCCGGACAGCCCGTAGGGCGTGTCGTTGGCGAGCCGGATCGCGTCGGCCTCGTCCTCGAACGGCACGACCGTGACGACCGGGCCGAACACCTCGTCCTGCCAGGAGGGGAGCCCCGTGCAGGACGGCCCGGCGAGCACGGTCGGCGGGAACCAGAACCCCGGCCCCTCCGGCGCAGACCCGCGGATCACCACTGGCGCGCCTTCGGGCACGTACGAGGCGACCTTGGCGCGGTGGGCCGCGCTGATCAGCGGCCCCACCTCGGTCTTCTCGTTCGAGGGGTCGCCCACCACGACCGCTTGGACGGCCGGTTCGAGCAGTTCGAGGAACCGGTCGTACACCGGGCGCTCGACGAGGATCCGGGAGCGGGAGCAGCAGTCCTGCCCGGCGTTGTCGAACACCGCGGAGGGCGCGGTCGCGGCGGCCTTCTCCAGGTCGGCGTCCGCGAAGACGATGTTGGCGTTCTTGCCGCCCAGCTCCAGCGTCAGCCGCTTCACGCCCGGCGCGCACGCCGCCATGATCTCCGTGCCGACCCGCGTCGACCCGGTGAAGACGATCTTCCGGACGTCCGGGTGCTCGACCAGCCGCCGTCCCGCCACCGCACCGGCGCCCGGCACCACCTGCACGACTCCTTCGGGCAGCCCGGCCTCCAGTGCCAGTTCGCCGACCCGCAGCGCGGTCAGCGGCGTCAGCTCGGACGGTTTCACGATGACGGTGTTGCCCGCCGCGAGCGCAGGCGCAAGCCCCCACCCCATGATCGGCATCGGGAAGTTCCACGGCACGATCACGCCCACGACCCCGAGCGCCTCCGCGAACGTGACGTTCAGCCCGCCCGGCACCGGAATCTGGCGCCCGGAAAGCCGCTCCGGCGCGGCCGCGTAGTAGTGCAGGACGTCCCGCAGATTCCCGGCCTCCCACCGGGCCTGCCCGATCGGATGCCCGGCGTTCCGCACCTCAAGCCCGGCCAACTCGTCCACATGAGCGTCCACGAGATCCGCGAACCCCCGCAGCAAC
>NZ_SMKY01000056.1 GCF_004349235.1 Actinomadura darangshiensis
GGTGGCGGGGCCGCGGTGGCGCAGCACCGCGCCGAGCAGCCGCCGGCCCGACAGCGGGACGCCGAGGGCCCGCGCGCGGGCGGCGGCCTCCTGCGGGTCGGAGTAGGCGTGCGCGAGGATGCGGGCGATGATCGTCCCGTGCGCCTGCCGCTCGACGCTCTCGGCGTGCCGGTCGAGCAGCCGGCCGAGCGCGAGCGTGGTGGCGGCCCGCTCGATCAGGACGGTCTCCCGCGGCGACGGCGGCGAGCCGAGGTCGATGATCAGCCGTCCCCAGTCCTCGCCGCGCGCGCCGACCATGGTGACCAGCCAGCCGGACGTCGCGTCGTAGCCGGTGCGGCGGCCGGGCCGGACGGCGCGCGACCGCGTCTCCCATGCCGACAGCAGCTCCGCCGGGTCGGCCGCGCCGGCGTCCGCGGCGAGCACCTGGTGGGCGAGGTTCTCCAGCACGACCGGGTGCCCGCCGAGCGCCGCGACCTGCCGGACGACCTCGTCGGTGGAGGCGCCCTCGACCGACAGCTGGGTGAAGATCTCGTGCAGCTGCTCGGAGGCGCGCAGCTCGGCGAACTGCTCCTGCAGGATCCGGGCGTGCACGGACTCGGTGATGTCGACGAACGCGGGCTCGTGCGCCAGCACGACCACCGGGAGGCGGTACTCCTCGGCGGCGGCGATCAGCGCGGCCGGCAGCACGCTGGCGTAGCGCCGGCCCAGCTCGATCATCAGCCCGCTGACGCCGACCTCGGCGAGGTCGCCGATGTAGGCGCGCAGCCGTTCCGGCTCGTCCGGCAGCGCGATCCCGGTCGTGAGGACGAGCTCGCCGCCGTGCAGCAGGTGCGCGATGTCGGTGACCTCGGCGACGTGCACCCAGCGGACCCGGTTGCCGGTGCGGTCCGCGCCCGCGACGACGTGCGGCTGGCCGCGGCGTACCGCGTCGAGCTGGAGGACGTCGTCGACAGTGGGCAGCATCACCGGCGATGATATCCGGACAGGGTGTCAGCGGCGGTGATCCACTCGTTACACCGTGTCAGCGACCGTCCTCCAGCCCCCACCCTCCAATCGACGGGCTCCGCTCGGCGCCAGCAGACCGTTAACCGGAATTGCGCGGTCGTGACACTCTGCGGGTGGCCGCGGCCGTCCGCGCGACCGAGACTTGTGCCATGTCGGAACACGCGAACCTGCTCCGGCGCCACCGGGCGGTCATGCCGTCGTGGATGGCGCTCAACTACACGGACCCCATCGAGATCGTCGGCGCCAAGGGCAACCGCGTGACCGACGCCGAGGGCAACGGCTACCTCGACTTCTTCACCGGCATCCTGACGAACATGCTCGGGTACGACGTGCCCGAGGTGCGGGACGCGGTGGAGCGGCAGCTGGCCACCGGCGTCGTGCACACATCCACCGCGTACCTGCTGCGCGGGCAGGTGGAGCTGGCCGAGAAGATCGCCCGGCTGTCCGGCATCCCGGACGCGAAGGTGTTCTTCACCAATTCCGGGACCGAGGCCAACGAGACGGCGCTGCTGCTCGCCGCCTACGCCCGGCGCAGCGGCCAGGTCCTCGCGATGCGGCAGAGCTACCACGGCCGGTCGTTCGCCGCGGCGGGCGTCACCGGCAACCGGGCCTGGACGAACGTGTCGTTCTCGCCGCTGGACGTCCACTTCCTGCACGGCGCCGACCGGCACCTGCCGCAGTTCGCCGGAATGACGGACGAGCAGTACATCGACGCGTGCGCGCAGGACCTCCGGCACGTGATCGCCACCGCGACCGGCGGGGACGTCGCCGCGCTGATCGCCGAGCCGATCCAGGGCGTCGGCGGCTTCACGATGCCGCCGGACGGGCTGTTCGCCGCGTACAAGCGCGTCCTGGACGAGTTCGGGATCCTGTTCGTCTCCGACGAGGTGCAGACAGGCTGGGGGCGGACGGGCCAGGGCTTCTGGGGCATCGACAACCACGGTGTGACCCCGGACGCGATCACGTTCGCGAAGGGCCTCGGGAACGGCTTCGCGGTCGGCGGCGTCGTCGCACGCGGCGACCTCATGGACGGCCTGCACGCGGTCGGCATCTCCACGTTCGGCGGCAACCCGGTCTCGATGGCCGCCGCGAACGCGACGCTCGACCATGTCCTGGACCACGACCTGCAGGCCAACGCGGCGCGGCAGGGCGCGACGATCATCGGCGGGCTGGCGGCGGCGGCCGGCCGGTTCCCCGTCGTCAAGGACGTCCGGGGCAAGGGCCTGATGTTCGCGATCGAGCTGGCCGACCCGGGCACCGGCGAGCCGAGCCCGCCGCTCGCCGCCGCGCTGATGGAGGCGGCCCGGGAGCGGGGGCTGCTCGTCGGCAAGGGCGGCCTGTACGGCAATGTGGTGCGCATGGCGCCGCCGATGACCCTGACCGACGACGAGGCCGCCGAGGGCCTCGGCATCCTGATCGCATCCCTCGAAGCCGTGAGCGACACCGCCGTTGCCGGGGGGCGCGGGGGGTCGTCCCCCCACAAGGATGGAGCAGCCGGATGACCAAGCACGTCACGCACTGGATCGGCGGGAAGCCGTTCGACGGGGAGTCCGCGCGGCGCGGCGACATCTACGAGCCCGCCTCCGGGCGCCTCGCCGGGACGGTCGACTTCGCCTCGCGGGCCGAGGTCGACGCGGCCGTGGCCGCCGCGAAGGCCGCGTTCCCCGGCTGGCGGGACGCCTCGCTCTCGCAGCGCACGAAGGTGCTGTTCAGGTTCCGCGAGCTGGTCGGCGCGCACCGCGACGAGCTGGCGCGGCTGATCTCGTCCGAGCACGGCAAGGTGGTCTCGGACGCGGCCGGCGAGGTGGCCCGCGGCCTGGAGGTCGTCGAGTTCGCCTGCGGGATCCCGCACCTGCTCAAGGGCGGCTTCTCCGAGAACGTCTCGACGCGGGTGGACGCCTACTCGATCCTGCAGCCGGTCGGGGTGGCCGCCGGGATCACCCCGTTCAACTTCCCGGCGATGGTCCCGATGTGGATGTTCCCGGTGGCGGTCGCGTGCGGGAACACGTTCGTGCTGAAGCCGTCGGAGAAGGACCCGTCGGCGTCGGTGCGGCTCGCCGAGCTGTGGGCCGAGGCGGGCCTGCCGGACGGCGTCTTCAACGTCCTGCACGGCGACAAGGCCGCGGTGGACGGGCTGCTGCACCACCCGGACGTCAAGGCGGTCAGCTTCGTCGGCTCCACGCCCATCGCGCGCCGCATCTACGAGACGGCGGCGGCGAACGGCAAGCGGGTGCAGGCGCTCGGCGGCGCGAAGAACCACATGCTCGTGCTGCCGGACGCCGATCTCGACCTCGCCGCGGACGCCGCGGTGTCCGCCGGGTTCGGGTCGGCGGGGGAGCGGTGCATGGCGATCTCCGTCGTCGTCGCCGTGGACCCGGTCGGCGACGAGCTGATGGCCAGGATCCGCGAGCGGGTCGGCAGGCTCAGGGTCGGCCCTGGCGACGACCCCGCGTCGGAGATGGGCCCGCTCGTCACCGAGGCGCACCGCGACAAGGTCGCCTCCTACCTGGACGGCGGTGTCGCGCAGGGGGCGACGCTCGCCGTCGACGGGCGCGACCCGGACGTCCTCGGCGGCGCGGGCGGCGGGTTCTGGCTCGGCCCGACCGTCCTCGACCACGTCACCCCGGACATGGACGCCTACAAGGACGAGATCTTCGGCCCGGTCCTGTCGGTGGTGCGGTCCGGCTCCTACGAGGACGCGATGGAGCTGATCTCCGCCAACCCGTACGGCAACGGGACAGCGATCTTCACCGGCGACGGCGGGGCGGCGCGCCGCTTCCAGAACGAGGTGGAGGTCGGCATGGTCGGCGTGAACGTGCCGATTCCGGTGCCGATGGCCTACTACTCGTTCGGCGGCTGGAAGGACTCCCTGTTCGGCGACAGCCATGTCCACGGGATGGAGGGCGTCCACTTCTACACCCGCACCAAGGCCGTGACCTCGCGCTGGCTCGCTGCGTCTCACCCCCATGGCTACGCCCCACCGCCCCCCGGGAGCCACGGCGGGGTGAACCTGGGCTTCCCCACCGGCGGCTGAGCGTTCGGGAATTTCCTACCGGCGCCGTTTTTCGTCGTTGATTTTCGTCATACGTGTGCGGACGAATAATGGCGCCACCCATTGACTGGCTCTGTGACCGGCGACACAATCTGACTGTCTCCATTTATTGGGACGAATTCAAAAAGTCAGGGTCGGCAGTCAGAAACACGAGGTCCAGGGGCCGTACGGCCCGATGGAGCCGGATGTGCAGGAGAGCCGCGCTATGACCGCAGGCGACCACGCCGCAGAGGTGGACGCGCTCGGAAGGCGATTCCCGGGCTGGACCATTTGGTTCGGCCTGCGCACCGGCCACTGGTGGGCACTGCCGCCCAAGGACCGCGACGTCGGCGACTTCCTGGAGGCCGACACCCCGCAGCGGCTCATCGCACGGATCGAGGTGGTCAAGCACGCCGCCCCCAGGCGGCGGCCGGCCGGCGGGCCGGCACCCCACGGCGGCCCAGCGCGGCCGTCCCGCGACACCCGTCCGGACGTGCGGCGTCCCTCGAATCTCCTCCGTCTCGAGGGCGTCACACCGCCGCCGTTCGGCCGGGTACCGGTGATCGCGTGGCCAGGCAGCACCGCACGGTGATCCGCTGTTCCCCAACCTCGCCACGCACACCGGTGCCGCCGCGGCCCCGGGCACGACGGAAGCCCGCGCCATATCCCTCTCCGGCAACCTCCGTGTATGGCGCGGACGCCAGCACCCACCGTCCCCCGGGGCCCCGGCGGTTTCTTCGTTGACACGCCGCCCCGAATTGCGACAGCAAAGGGTGGGGCCATTGGTAACGGAGTTCTTACCTCCGGGAAACGTTTGCCGACGCACCCGAGTCGCGATCTTTGGTAATTCCCGATGCGCCGGCGCCCGCTCGGCGGGATTTGTTCCGGCGGACCGGCGATAAATTCGTCAATGCCGCCGGGGACCGACGGAATGGCGGCCGGCGGGTGCGGGGAGCGCCGCCGCGGGGCGGGTGCGCGCCGCCCGGCCGTTCCGGAGACGCTACGCTGCGCCGACGGGCCCGTTCACGAGGGGGAGGGCCCTGCGCACGGATCGGGAGCGACATGCGGCTGAAGGCCACGGCACGGGTGATGCCGGGACGGGTCAAGGCGGCGGCGGCCGTGGCGGCGGCCGCGGCGCTGGCCGCGGCGGGGCTCGGCGCCTGCAGCGGGGAGGACGAGAAGCCGGTCGGCGTCGCCAAGGTGGCGAGCACCCTCGGCCCGGGCGAGGGTGCGCTGAACCTGGTCACGCTGCCCGGCTCGGTCGAGAGCGGCAGCACCGACCCGCGCGTCGACTGGGTCACCCCGTTCCAGGAGCGCACCAACTGCAAGGTCGGCCTGAAGACCGTGCAGACGCCCGAGGAGATGGCCGACCTCATGCGGGACAAGGACCGCCGGTACGACGGCGTCGCCGCGCCGCCCGAGGTCGCCGGGCGACTGGTCGAGGACAACCAGGTCGTCCCGATCAACCCCGACCTCGTGGACGGCTACAAGAAGCTGGAGCCGAAGCTCCGCAAGCTGCTGGAGCGCGACGGCAAGCACTACGGCATCCCGTACGTGTGGGGCTCCAACCTGCTGCTGTACGACACCCGGACCGTCCCGCAGCCGTCGAGCTGGGCGGCGCTCTTCGACCCCGGCCAGGCCCGCCGGTTCTCCGGCAAGCTCGTCATGCGCGACAGCCCGCTCGCCATCGCCGAGGCCGCGCTCTACCTGAAGGGCAAGGAGCGCAAGCTCAAGATCCGCGACCCGTTCTCGCTGACGCGCAGGCAGCTCGCCGCCGCGGGGCGGGTGCTGGCCGAGCAGCGCCCCTACGTCCAGCAGTACTGGGAGCTCCCGGCCGACGCCGTCAGCGCGTTCGCCGGCGGGCGGGCCGTGCTCGGCCAGGGGTGGCCCTACCACGTGGACGTGCTGAACCGCGCGTCCCGGCCCGTCCAGGGCGTCGTCCCGTCCGAGGGCGCGACCGGGTGGATGGACGCGTGGATGATCGGCGCCCGCGTCCAGCACCCCAACTGCATGTACCAGTGGCTGCAGTGGACGGCCTCGCCGGACGTCCAGCAGCAGGTCGCCGAGTGGACCGGGGTGGCGCCCGCCAACCCGCAGGCGTGCTCGGGCGACCGGCTCAAGTCCGGCTTCTGCGCCGCCTACCACGTCGGCGACCGGGACTACCTCGACAAGATCATCTTTGCGCACGCGCCGTCGAAGGCGTGCCGCGCGGGCAAGGACGAGGACGAAAAGGACGACGAGGACTGCACCGACTACGCCGAGTGGACCCGGACCTGGATCAGGTCGACGAGGGCCTGACGGCCGGCGGGGCCTGGCAGGAGTCACCGGCAGGGGTCAGAGGTCTCTCCGGCGCGCCCGGCCGCCCCCAGCCGGGCGCGCCTGCCGGGTGGTCCCGGGCTTCCCCCCGAAGGCCCAGGTCACCCTTCTCCTTGGAGAGACCTCCATGGCGACGGCGGCCGGCGCCGTCGCCGGCGCGGGCGGCGGCTCCCCGGCCGGCCGCCCGGCGTCCGTGAACGGCTCCCGGAGGCCCCGCCGTGCGCGGGGTACCGGCGGGGCCGGTGCGCAGTCGTCGCACGCGAACACCCCGGACGAGTCCGGCAGGCGGCCGACGCGGACGCGCGGCCGGGGCCACCTCTTGCGGCAGACGACGCACGCGTCGCCGAGGCGCTGAGCCGTGCTCAGCCCCCCAGGGTCGACGACCTGCTCGTCCGTCTGGCCCATGTCTCCATCCCCCCGGCGGGAGTCGGTTCACGTCACTCCTTTATAGGCGGGGGAGCGTGTGGTGCCCGTTACCGAAAGTGAAAAGAGCGGCAAAGCCTCACGTGTCGCCGGGGCCGGTCGCGCCCGATCCGGCTACGGGCCGCCGCGCGGACCCCGAAAACGCCTGGACCAGGGGCTTTGCAGACCAGGGCCATACGGTCGGCGACCAGCGGCTTTGCCGTCCTTTGGGTGGCCGTTGCGTACAAAGGAGGCATGTCGGCCAGGAACGTCGGTCCCCGGCGCGTCCGGCCGCGCGGGCCCCGCCCGGTGCGGGCGCGCGCGACCCTACTGATGGTCACCGCGCTCGGCTCCCCGCTGCTGGCCGCGGTCGCCGTCGCGGCCGCCGCGCTGGCCCTGCTCGCCGATGCCGGCCGCCCGGCGGTGCTCGCCGCCGTCATGCTCCTGCTCGCCGCGGGCGTCCTCGGGCTGACCGCCTGGGGCGCCCGCCGCGTCGCCGCCCGGACGCTGCGGCCGGTGCGGAGCCTGCGGCGCGAGCTGGCGGAACTCGACGACGCCGACCTGGGCCTGCGGGTAGCCGTGCCGTCCACCGGCGACGACACCGAGCGGCTGGCCGGCCAGGTCAACGCGCTGCTCGCCCGGCTGGAGTCGGCGGCGCTGCAGCGGCGCTCGTTCATCGCCGACGCCTCGCACGAGCTGCGCACGCCGCTCACCGGCCTGCGGACCCGCATCGAGCTGGCCCTCGCCGCGCCCGAGGACGGCGACGCCGCCGAGACCCTGTGGCACTCGCTGGCCGACATCGACCGGCTGCACCACATCGTCGACGACCTGCTCATCCTCGCCCGCCTCGACTCCGGCGACCTGCCCGACCGGGAGCGCATCGACCTCGGCATGCTGGTGGAGGGCGAGGTCGGCCGCCGCGCCGCGTCCGTCCCGACCGCCGTCAAGGTGGAGCCGGGCGTCGTGGTGATGGGCAGCCGGCCGCGTCTCGTGCGCGCCGTGTACAACCTGCTCGCCAACGCCGAGCGCTACGCCGCCGAGCGGGTCGAGGTCGAGGCGCGCGCGGACGGTGCGGAGGCCGTCCTCGAGGTGCATGACGACGGACCCGGCATCCCGCCCGCCGACCGCGACCGCGTCTTCGAGCGCTTCTCCCGGCTCGACACCGCGCGCAGCCGCGACAAGGGCGGCAGCGGCCTCGGCCTGGCGATCGCACGCCAGATCGTCGTAGCCCACGGCGGCACCCTGTACGTGGCCGACGGCACCTACGGCACCCGCCTCGTCCTCCGACTCCCCCTCGCCACCCCCGAACCCCGTTGACTTGCGGCGGCGAAGCTCGGAGGGCCCGAGGCGGGGGGGCGCCGGCGTCCTGGGTATAGTCGGTAGCTTGGGGAAAGTGACTACCCGTGGGGGCGTGATGGGGAACGTCAAGAGCGGCGAGGCGCTCGACCCCGGGCTGGCCTGCCCGATCGCTCCGGTCGTCGACATCGTGTTCAGCCGGTGGACGACCCCGATCCTCTGGACGCTGCACGAGTACGGGCGCCAGCGGTTCGTCGAGCTGCAGCGCCGCATCGCCTCGATCACGCCGAAGGTGCTGACGCAGCGGCTCCGGCAGCTGGAGCGCGACGGGCTCGTCGTCCGCACCTACCACCCGGAGGTCCCGCCTCGTGTCGAGTACGAGATCAGCGAGCTGGGCCGCAGCCTGGCGCCGCTGTTCGCGACGCTCGCCGAGTGGTCCGCGGTGAACCTGGAGAAGGTCGAGCGGTCGCGGCGCGCCTACGACGACGGCGAGACCTGAGCGGGGCGATGCCCGACAATGGACCGGTGAAGTCTCCCTCAGGCCCCGACGCGGGCGCCCGCGAAATCGTCGTCCTCGGCTCCACCGGTTCGATCGGCACCCAGGCGCTGGACGTGATCCGCCGCAACCCCGGCCGGTTCCGGGTGACCGGGCTCGCGGCGGGCGGGGGCCGGGTGGGGCTGCTCGCCGAGCAGGCGCTGGAGTTCCGTCCCGAGATCGTCGCGGTGGCGAAGGCGTCCGCCGCGCAGGAACTCCAGCTCGCCTTCTACGCCGAGGCCAAGCGGCGCGGCTACGCCTCCGGCGACTTCCCGATCCCCAAGATCGTGGCGGGCCCGGACGCGGTCGCCGAGGTCGCGGCCTGGCGGTGCGAGGTCGTGCTGAACGGGGTGACCGGCGCGCTCGGCCTCGCCTCGACGCTGGCCGCGCTGGACGCGGGACGGACGCTCGCCCTCGCCAACAAGGAGTCGCTCATCGTCGGCGGGCCCCTGGTCAAGGAGCGGGCGCGGCCGGGGCAGCTCGTCCCGGTCGACTCCGAGCACTCGGCGCTCGCCCAGTGCCTGCGCGGCGGCACCGCGCGGGAGGTGCGGCGGCTCGTGCTGACCGCGAGCGGCGGCCCGTTCCGCGGGCGGAGCCGCGCCGAGCTCGCCGGCGTCACGCCCGAGCAGGCGATGAAGCACCCCACCTGGGAGATGGGCCCGGTCATCACCATCAACTCCGCGACCCTGGTCAACAAGGGCCTGGAGGTCATCGAGGCGCACCTGCTGTTCGACGTCCCGATGGACCGGATCGAGGTCATGGTGCACCCGCAGTCGGTCATCCACTCGATGGTCGAGTTCACCGACGGCTCCACCCTCGCGCAGGCGAGCCCGCCCGACATGCGGCTGCCGATCGCGCTCGGCATCGACTGGCCCGACCGCGTCCCGGACGCGGCGCCCGGCGTCGACTGGACGAAGGCGCACACCTGGGAGCTGTCCCCGCTCGACGGCGAGGCGTTCCCCGCCGTCGCGCTGGCGCGCCGCGCCGGTGAGCTGGGCGGGACCGTCCCGGCCGTTTACAACGCCGCCAACGAGGAATGTGTGGACGCGTTCCGCGCGGGACGGCTCCCGTTCCTCGGGATAGTCGACACGATCGCGCGGGTAGTGGAGGAGCACGGTTCGGGCACGCCCGGGGACCTGACGCTGGACGACGTCCTCGCGGCCGACGGGTGGGCACGGAGCAGGACCAGGGAACTGACCGGAACCGACTGACCCCGGGGGGACCACCCCCCCCGGGGCGAGCCCCAGAGGGGATCCCGGATGGCCTTCTTCTTCGGCGCGGTGGCGTTCGTGGTCGCGCTGCTGCTGTCGGTGATGCTCCACGAGGGCGGGCACCTGCTCACCGCCAAGCGGTACGGGATGAAGGCCACCCAGTACTTCGTGGGTTTCGGCCCGACCCTCTGGTCCACCCGCCGGGGCGAGACCGAGTACGGCGTGAAGGCGGTCCCGCTGGGCGGCTTCGTCAAGATCGTCGGCTACACGCCGCTGGAGGAGATCGACGCGGCGGACCGGCCGCGCGCCTTCTACCGGCAGCCCGCCGGGCGGCGCGCGGTCGTCATCGGGGCCGGCGTCGTCGCCAACTTCGTGTTCGCGTTCCTGCTGCTCATGGCGATGGCCATGACGATCGGCGTGCGCGAGTCCGGCACCGTGACGAGCACGGTCGACAAGGTCACCCCGTGCGTGCCCGCCGCGATGACGAGCGACTGCGGCGGGGACCGGCCGCCGTCCCCGGCCTCTCAGGCGGGGCTGCGCGCCGGTGACCGCGTCGTCTCGTTCAACGGAGTCCGGGTCGGCGACTGGAAGGACCTCACCGAGGCGATCGACGAGGCGAAGCCGGGCCAGACGGTGCGGGTCTCGGTCCAGCGGCCGGGGGCCGCGCGGCCGGTGACGCTGCCGATCACGCTCGCGGACGTGGACGGCCAGCCGTTCGTCGGCATGTCCGCGCGGGTGGTCGGCGCCGGATACGAGCGGACCGGGCCGCTCAACGCGGCGGTGTTCGCCGGACGCGGCATCGGCCGGACCGTCCAGGGGATCGGCCAGGTCGCCGCGGACCTCCCCACCGCGATCCCCAAGCTGTTCTCGCCGGAGCGGGAGAGCACGCCCGGCGGCCAGGTCGGCAGCGTCGTCGGCGCGACCGAGGTGTCCGGGCAGATCTTCTCCTCCGACGACACCACCCGGGACAAGGTCGCCCTGTTCCTGTCGCTGGTCGTGTCGGTGAACATCTTCCTCGGCGCGCTGAACGTCCTGCCGCTCCTGCCGCTGGACGGCGGGCACCTCGCCGTCGTCGTGTACGAGCGGGCGCGCGCCGGCGTCAACCGGATCAGGGGGCGGCCGGATCCGGGCACGGTCGACATGACGAAGCTGCTGCCCTTGACATACCTGGCCGTCCTGTTGCTGGTGGGGTTCGGGGTGCTGCTGATCCTTGCGGACCTGTTCAACCCGCTCCAGCTACCGGAATGACACAAAATGTTTACACCAGGTAGTCGAATGGTCACATTTTTGAGTGGCGGGTGACGTCCGCTCAGCCGCGCAGGGCGCTTAGGCTTTGTACGGGGCCGCAAGTAAGAGGAGAGGGATGAGCGTTTCACTGGGAATTCCGAGCGTCCGTGGTGACGGCGACGGGCAGGGGGAGCCGGGTCCGATCGCGCCTCGCCGCAAGTCCCGCCAGATCATGGTGGGGACCGTTCCGGTCGGGGGCGACGCCCCGGTGTCGGTGCAGTCGATGACCACGACCCTCACCGCCGACGTGAACGCCACACTGCAGCAGATCGCGGAGCTGACCGCGTCCGGCTGCCAGATCGTGCGCGTCGCCGTCCCCTCGCAGGACGACGCCGACGCGCTGCCGGCGATCGCGCGCAAGTCGCCGATCCCGGTCATCGCCGACATCCACTTCCAGCCCAAGTACGTGTTCGCGGCGATCGACGCGGGCTGCGCGGCCGTCCGGGTCAATCCCGGCAACATCAAGAAGTTCGACGACAAGATCGGGGAGATCGCGCGGGCCGCGACGGACGCGGGCACCCCGATCCGGATCGGCGTGAACGCCGGCTCCCTCGACAAGCGGCTGCTGGAGAAGCACGGCAGGGCCACCCCCGACGCGCTGGTGGAGTCGGCGCTGTGGGAGTGCTCGCTGTTCGAGGAGCACGGCTTCCGGGACATCAAGATCTCGGTGAAGCACAACGACCCGGTCGTGATGATCGAGGCGTACCGCAAGCTCGCGGCGGCGTGCGAGTACCCGCTGCACCTGGGCGTGACCGAGGCGGGCCCGGCGTTCCAGGGCACCATCAAGTCGGCGGTGGCGTTCGGCGCGCTGCTGGCCGAGGGGATCGGCGACACGATCCGGGTGTCGCTGTCGGCGCCTCCGGTCGAGGAGGTCAAGGTCGGGATCGGCATCCTTGAGTCGCTCGGGCTGCGCAAGCGCGGCCTGGAGATCGTCTCCTGCCCGTCGTGCGGCCGCGCGCAGGTGGACGTCTACTCGCTGGCCGAGCAGGTCACCGCCGGGCTGAAGGACTTCCCGGTCCCGCTGCGCGTCGCGGTGATGGGCTGCGTGGTGAACGGGCCGGGCGAGGCGCGCGAGGCCGACCTCGGCGTGGCGTCCGGCAACGGCAAGGGCCAGATCTTCGTGAAGGGCGAGGTCGTCAAGACCGTCCCCGAGGCGCAGATCGTCGAGACGCTGATCGAGGAGGCCATGCGCATCGCCGACGACATGGGCATCGAGATCGGCGAGGACGGGACGGTCTCCGGGCCGGGCGCCGACGTGGTGGTCGGCTGACCGGTGGTCGGCTGACCCCGATGCGCTGACGAAGTAGCGGACGAAGGGCCCCGGGTTCACGACCCGGGGCCTTTTCGTGTGCGCGGAGCGGTGCGCTCGCGTGAGCATCCGGGACCGGAACGTCCGGATGTGTTACAGAGTTCCGCTGATCTTGTCACAATTCCGCATCCACTCGTGATGGCCCCTGTTGGGCTGGATGCCAGAACCGCCACAATCTTCACTCATTTACCCGTATGTCTGACTCAACCGGAGTCGGCACGATAGGGGGATATGTGAAGAGGATCGTTGTCGTGGCCGCGGTGGCCGGGCTCGGTCTCACCGGCCTGGCCGCCACAAGCGCTCAGGCCGCGGGCCCATCCGCCGGAACGGCCGGAGGCTTCAACCCCGCCGCCGCGAAGTGGCATACCTGCCCCGCGGACTTCGTCAAGCAGGTGCACGACCTGTACGACGCCCTGTACCCGGTCTCTACGATCATGCAGTGCGCCGAGCTGTCGGTTCCGCTCGACTACGCCAGGCCGGGGGGCAAGAAGATCACCCTGCAGCTCACCAGGACGCCGCACACCGGCAAGGGCAAGGCCAAGGGCGACATCGTCGTGAACCCGGGCGGACCGGGCGGCGGCGGCGCGCTGTTCGGGCCGCGGGTGTTCGCGCAGAACTCCGCCCCGATGCGCGAGGCCTACAACGTCATCGGGTTCGACCCGCGCGGCGTCGGCATGAGCGTCCCGGCCGTCAAGTGCGACCCGACGTGGTCCAACGCCGTGCGCCCCGACTACGGCACCGGTGACCGCAAGTCCGTCAGCACCTGGCTGAAGCTGTCCAAGGGCTATGCCGAGGACTGCGACAAGGCCGACAAGATCGGGCTGCTGGACCACGTCAAGACGATCGACTCGGTGAACGACATGGAGTCGATCCGCCAGGCGCTGAACAACGACAAGCTCGACTACTACGGCGCCTCGTACGGCACCTACCTCGGTTCCGCGTACGCCACGATGTACCCGAACAACGTCGGCAGGATGGTGCTCGACGGCAACGTCGGCCCGTCGGACGCCTGGTACGACGCCAACCTCAAGCAGGACGTCCAGTTCGACAAGAACATCGACTACTACTTCGGCTGGGTCGCCAGGTACGACTCGGTGTACCACCTGGGCAAGACCCAGCGGAAGGTGCGCGACTTCTTCTACGACCTGCGCGGCAAGCTCAAGCAGAAGCCGGTCTACTACACCGACCCCGACAGCGGCCAGGAGATCGCCGTCGGACCGGACGAGCTGACCGACGTCATCCTCAACGCCGGCTACCGCCGCAGCCAGGCCGTCTGGCACGGCTACGCGGCCGGGCTCTCCGCCTACAAGGCCGGCGACACCGCCACCTTCGCCGGCACGTTCGGCGCCCAGACGTCCGGCGAGGCCGACGACAACGGCACCGCGATGTACCTCGCCACCGAGTGCACGGACGTCCAGTGGCCGACCAGCTGGGCCAAGTGGCACCGCGACAACACGCGGATCAACGCCAAGCACCCGTTCGAGACCTGGGGCAACGCCTGGTTCAACGCGCCGTGCCTGTTCTGGCCCGCCAAGGCCGGCAAGCCGGTGAACATCGGGCACACCCGGAACCTGCCGCGCAACATCCTGATGTTCCAGTCGACCGAGGACGCGGCCACGCCGTACGAGGGCGCGCTGGACATGCACCGCAGGCTCAAGGGCTCGCGCCTGGTCGTGCAGGACGGCGACCGCACGCACTGCATCGTGCACCGCGGCTCCGCCAAGGTCGACGCCTACTTCGACGCCTACTTCCTCACCGGGAAGCGTCCGGAGCAGCGGACCGTGCACGTCCCGCAGCTCGGTGACCCGACTCCGCCGTCCGCCGCGTCCGCCAGGACGCTGAGCGGCGCCGGCGCGCAGAAGGCCGCGCGCCTGGAGGCCGGCGTCATCCGCTGACGCAGGCCGCTCAGGCCGCTCAGGCCGTGCAGGGCAAGGGCCCCGCGGAGCGATCCGCGGGGCCCGGCACGGCCGCCAATCGCAGGCAGTCCGTTTCCACCATGCATCGGCGACGCTCCCCCCTCCGGCCCCGGCGGGCCCCGGAGCCGCCGATCCGAGGGGGTCAAGTGAAGAGAATCGTCATCGTCGCGACCGCGGCGATCATGGCGGCGGGCGGCGCAGGGGTCGCCGTCTCCGCGAACGCGGCGACCGGGCCGTCCGGCGCCGCCGCGACCAAGGGCATCGACTGGGGCAAGTGCGCGGTCAGCGGCCCCGACGACCCGATGAACAACGCCCAGTGCGCCCAGGTCGAGGTGCCCCTCGACCACGCCCGGCCGGGCGGACGCAAGATCTCCATCGCGGTGTCGCGCTTCAAGCACACCGACGACAAGGACTACAAGGGCGTCCTGCTCGTGAACCCGGGCGGCCCCGGCGGCACCGGCATCGAGTACGCCCCCGCCCTGGCCCGCTGGATGGGCGGCGTCGGCCACGCCGACGTGGCGGCCAAGTACGACATCATCGGGTTCGACCCGCGCGGCGTCGGCTCCAGCAAGCCCGCGCTGACCTGCGACCCGAACTTCTCCGACCCGATCCGCCCGGACTACGTCCCGTCCTCGTGGAAGGAGGAGAAGGCCTGGATCGCCAAGTCGAAGAAGTACGCGCAGGACTGCGCGAAGAAGTTCGGCTGGCTGCTGCCGCACATGCGCACCACCGACGCCGCCCGCGACGTCGACGCGATCCGCGCCGCGCTCGGCCAGCAGAAGATCAGCTGGTACGGCTTCTCCTACGGCACCTACTTCGGCGCCACCTACGCCACGCTCTTCCCCAAGCGCGTGCAGCACATGGTGCTGGACGGCAACGTCAACCCGAAGACGGTCTGGTACGACGCCCAGCTCGAACAGGACAAGGCGTTCGAGCACAACATCAAGGCATGGTGGGCCTGGGCCGCCAAGTACGACTCGGTCTACCACCTCGGCAAGAGCGAGAAGGCCGTCGAGGCGAAGTACTACGCCGTCCGCGCCGCGGCGAAGAAGACGCCCATCGCCGGCAAGATCGGCCCGGACGAGCTGGACGACATCGTCCTGTCCGCGGGCTACAACACCGGGTACTACATCCCGTTCGCCGAGGCGCTGTCCGCGTGGGTCAACAACGAGGACGCCTCCGGGCTCCTCGGCTGGCTGAGCGCGGGAGGTGACGACAACAGCTTCGCCGTCTACAACGCCGTCCAGGCAGCGGACGCCCGCTGGCCGCGCAACTGGAGCAAGTGGCACCGCGACGCCGAGAAGCTCTACAAGCAGGGCTACCGGTTCAACACGTGGAGCAACGTCTGGTTCAACGCCCCGGTCGCCTTCTGGCCGTTCAAGGGCGGGCCGGAGTTCCGGCTCCAGGGCAGCCGGAGCCTGCCGGGCATGCTGCTCGTCCAGTCCACGCAGGACGCGGCGACCCCGGTCGCGGGCGGCCTGGAGATGCACAAGGTCTTCCCGTCCTCGCGCCTGGTGTTCGAGGTCGGCGGCAAGACCCACGCCAACACGCTCAACGGCAACGCGTGCCTGGACGACAAGGTCGCGGCGTACCTCGACACCGGCGCGCTGCCGGCGGGCCACCGCGGCCCGGACGCCTACTGCAAGGCCGTCCCGGCGCTGAACGATCCCGACCCGACGGCCATGACCGCGAAGGCCGCCCGCGCCGCCGCGGGCAAGGACCTTCCGGTCGGACGCCCGTAGCGGTCCGCACCGCGGCGTGCCCGGCCCGTTCCCTCGCGGGGACGGGACGGGCACGCCGCGTTCCTTTTCCGGCTCTGGTCCGGGTTCCGGCCGGAATCGCGCGGATCCCCGGGGTCCCGCGCCGCGGGCGGTGCCGCCGGTAGAAAGCCAAGGTGCTGAACGACGCTGGAAAGAGGGCCGCCGCCGGGACGGCGGCCGCCGCGGTCACGCTCGGAGCCGCCGCCCTGGGGACGCCCGCGGCGGCGGCCGCCGCCCGTCCCGCGCCCCATCCCGAGCCCCGGCCCGCCGGCCTCGCGTGGAAGTCCTGTCCAGCCAAGGACCCGGTGGAGGGGACCCGGCTCAAGGGACTCCAGTGCGCGTCCGTCCGGGTGCCGCTCGACTACGCGCGTCCGAAGGGCGAGCAGATCACGCTCGAACTCACCCGCGCCCGGCACACCGCGTCCAAGTCGCAGGGCGTCGTGCTGCTCAACCGGGGCGGGCCGGGCGCGCACGGACGCGACCTCCCGGCCTTCTTCAGCGACTCGCTGCCCGGCAAGGTCGCCGCGTCCTACGACTGGATCGGGTTCGACCCGCGCGGTGTCGGTGCCAGCAAGCCCGAGATGATCTGCGACCCGGGCTACCAGAACCCGGGGCGCGCGCGGCCCGACACCATTCCCGCGAACGCCGCGGAGGAGCGGGCCTGGAAGGCGAAGGCGAAGGCCTACGCCGACGACTGCGCCCGCAAGTACGGGAAGATGCTCCCGCACATGGGCACCGCCGACGCGGCCCGCGACATGGACGCGATCCGCGCCGCCCTCGGCCGGCAGAAGATCAACTACTTCGGCTACTCGTACGGCACCTACCTCGGCGCGGTGTACGCGACGATGTTCCCCGGACGGGTCCGCCGCATGGTGCTCGACAGCGTCGTCAAGCCCAGCGGCGTCTGGTACCAGGACAACCTCGACCAGAACGTGGCGTTCGAGAAGCGCATCCGCGCGTACTTCGCCTGGATCGCCCGCCACCACAAGGTCTACAAGCTGGGGAACACCGAGCGGAAGGTCGCCGACTCCTACGCCAAGGTGCGGGCCGCGGTGAAGGCCAAGCCCATCGGCGGGAAGATCGGCCCGGCCGAGCTGGACGACGTGTTCCTCGCCGACGGGTACGCCGACTTCGCCTGGGCCGCGCACGCGAGCGCTCTGTCGGCGTTCGCCGTCCGGCACGACTCGGCGCCGCTGCGCAAGGCGTGGCAGCCGCCGCCCCGGCTCGACCAGAACAACTACACGGTCTACAACGCCGTCCAGTGCCGCGACGCGTCCTGGCCGCGCGACTGGAGCCGCTGGCACGCCGACAGCGAGCGGCTCTACCGGGAGGGCAACAGGTTCGAGACCTGGGGCAACACCTGGTACAACGCGCCCTGCGCGTTCTGGCCGGTGCCGGGCGGCCCGCCGCCGCGGGTGCAGGGCACGCCGTCGCTGTCGCCGATCCTGCTCGTCCAGGCGACCGAGGACGCCGCGACCCCGTACCCGGGCGCGCTGGAGACGCACCGCCGGTTCCCCACGTCCAGGCTGCTCGTCCAGGTCGGCGGGCGCAACCACGGCGTCTCGCTGTCCGGCGACAAGTGCGTCGACGGGGCCGTCGCCGCCTACCTCGGCGGCGGCCGGCTGCCCGCGAACCGGCCCGGCCCGGACCGCGAGTGCAAGGCCGCGCCGGAGCCCGCGCCCGCCGCGGGAAAGAAGGCCGGCCACACGGCGGCCCACCGCTGAGCGGGTCCCCGGGCGGGCGAGGTCGGTGCCGGTGGAGGTGCGCGGGCCCAGGACGACCTATTCTTGGCCTGTGGAGCTTTCAATGGTGAGGGCCGGAGGCCGGTAGCCGTGCGCATGCTGGGGTCGATGCCGGTGCGCGTGCTGGACGACCGCTACCGGGCTGAGGCCCTCGCGATCCTGGACGCCGACCCGGTGTCCAACGTGTTCGTCGGCTCCCGCGTGCACGCGGCGGGGCTCGACCCGCGGCGCCTCGGTGCCCAGATGTGGGGCTACCTGCGCGACGGGCGGCTGGTCTCGCTGTGCTACTCGGGCGCCAACCTCATCCCGGTCGCCGCGGGCCCGGAGGCCGTGCGGGCGTTCGCCGAGCGGGCCCAGGCCCAGGGGCGGCGCTGCTCGTCCATCGTCGGGCCCGTCGACGCCGTCCGGGACCTGTGGGAGATCCTCGCGCCGTACTGGGGGCCGCCCCGGGCCGTCCGGGCGGCGCAGCCGGTGATGGCGACCTCGGCCGTCTCCGGCGTGCCCGCCGACGCGGGGGTGCGGCGCGTCCGCATGGAGGAGTTCGACACCGTCTACCCGGCCTGCGTGGCGATGTTCACCGAGGAGGTCGGGGTGTCGCCGAACGCGGGCGACGGCGGGGTCCTCTACCGCGCCCGCGTCGCCGAACTGATCCGCGACGGCCGCGCGTTCGCCCGCATCGAGGACGGCCGCGTCATGTTCAAGGCCGAGGTCGGCGCGGTCACCCCGCGGGCCTGCCAGGTGCAGGGCGTGTGGGTGCCGCCCGAGCTGCGGGGGCAGGGTCTGTCGGAGACCGGGATGGCCGCGGTGGTGCGGGAGGCGCTGCGCGGCATCGCGCCGACCGTGTCGCTGTACGTCAACGACTACAACACGCGGGCGCGGGCGGCCTACCGGCGGGTCGGGTTCCGCGAACTGGGCTCGTTCATGTCGATCCTCTTCTGAATCGTCCGCTTCCTGGGATTCTCGGCGAGTTGTCGCTGCGTGCCTGATCTGCCCCGGTACCTGAATCGATCTTGACGGGCGGGTAGCATCCCGCCGTGGAGTTCGCCGGGACGTTGCGGCAGGCCATCCAGGCGAGCGGGCTGACCCTGGAGCGGATCCGCCACCGGCTCGGCCGGCGGGGGCTGGCCGTCAGCGTGGCCACCCTCAGCTACTGGCAGCGCGGCCGGAGCCGCCCGCGCTCGCGCACCGTGGTCGGCGCGCTGGAGGAGATCCTCCAGGTGCCGCCCGGCACGCTCACCGAACTGCTGGACGACCCCGCCCCCACCACCGCGCCCGTCCGGGCGCCGGCCGCGCGCACCGCCGGCCCGCCCGGCGCGGGGGAGCGGGGCCGCACCGTGCGGGACCTGTGGCCCGACCCCGAGCGCTACACGGGCCTCGTCGGCCAGCTCGACCGGTCGGGCGACCACCGGCTCGAACGGCTCAGCATCCACGACGTCTACCGGGTCGACGAGGTCCGCCGCTGCTGGACGCTGTCGGTGCGCGCCGTCCTGCGCGCCGCGGGCGACGACATCGACCGCGTCGTCTGCGTCCACCAGGCGGGCGACGGGGCCGCCGGGCTCGCGGACGTCCGGTACTGCCGCCCCGGCCGGGTCCGCGCCGAGGCCGGGCTGGTGGCGTTCGAGCTGGTCTTCGACCGGGTCCTGGCGGCGGGGGACACGGCGGTCGTCGAGTACGAGATCGGACCGGTCGGGCCGCCGGCCGACAGCTACGACCGGCGCTTCCCGCATCCCGTCCACGACTACGTGGCGATCATCCAGTTCGCCGGAGACCGGCTCCCCGCGCGCTGCTACGGCTTCACCGCCGAGACCACCACCGCGCAGCGGCAGCGGCTCGGCGAGCTGTGGATCGGCACGTCCGGCAGCGCGAACCTCGCGGCCGGGGCCGTGCGGCGCGGGATCGTCGGCATCGAATGGGAGTGGCACTGACCTCATGGTTGTGACGGTTTGCCTGTTGGCATCGGGGCCGCGGGGCCTTACAGTGAGCGCGTCAATGCCGATCGCATTTGTCAAGGCCGTTACGCGGGGGCCGGCCGGAGCGGATCCGGAGGCCGGGTAGTGCAGAGTGTCGCAGAGGACGATCTACTCCAGGTCCTCCAGTACGGTCCGTTCAATGTCGCCCTGCACGCCGCCATCCAGGCGCGGGGGCTGAGCCTCGACTCGCTGCGGCGCCGCCTGGAGGAGCAGGGCATCGCCGTCAGCCTGTCCACCCTGAGCTACTGGCAGCGCGGCCGGACCAGGCCCGAGCGGGCCGACTCGCTGCGCGCCGTCCGCGGCCTGGAGGCCATCCTCGAACTGCCGCGGCACTCCCTGCTGACGCTGCTCAAGCCGACCACCGAACGCCCCGCCGGGTCCTGGCTGCCGGTCGAGGAGCTGTGTCCCGAGCCGGGCGTCCGCGACCTGCTGGACGAGATCGGCGACCGCGGCGAACGGCAGCTCACCGGGCTCAGCCTGCACGACCAGTACGTGCTCGGGCGCCGCCGGGAGATGCGCGAGGTCCGCGTCCGCGCGGTGTTCCAGGCCCAGCAGCGCGGCGTCGACCGCTGGATCGCCGTCTACCACCACCCGCAGGGCGTCCTGCCGTCGTCGCGCAGCGTGCGCGGCTGCCGGTTCGGCCGCGTCCGGATGGACGAGTCCAGCGGCCTCATCGCCGCCGAGCTGCTGTTCGACCGGGCCCTCGGCCGCGGCGAGACCTACCTGCTGGAGTACGGCTTCGGCTTCGACGAGACGGGCCCGCCGGTGACCGAGGAGGGCCGCGGCTTCCGCGCCCCGCAGCACGAGTACCTCATCGAGGTCAGGTTCCACCCGGCCACGCTGCCCGCCCGCTGCTACCGGACCTGGCGCCCCGACGGCCACACCGCCCTCAAGGACTCCGCCGACCTGCGCGTCTCCAGCTACCACAGCGCCCACTTCATCGAGTTCGGCATGGCCGCCGGCTACCACGGCATCCGCTGGGAGTGGACGTGACGGCTACCTGACCAGCAGATCCAGCAGCCGGTCGAGCTCGGCCGCGGGATCCCCGGTCAGGCCCGCGTGCACCGGCCCCGGCTGGACGATCGTGCTGCGCGGCGCCGTCAGCCAGCGGAAACGCGCGCCAGGCGACTCCTCGGCGGCCTGGCCCGCGCGCTCGCCGCCGCAGCACACCGCGTCCACCGCCCGCAGGGACGAGCGGACGCCCGCGAGGTCGAGCGAGGGGTCGAGGGCGAGCAGCCGGCGCTCGTCCAGGTGCGATCGGCAGCCCAGGTAGTCGAGGGCACGGCAGTACACCACCACGCCCACGTTCATGACCTCGCCGCGCTCGACTCGGGGGACGACGCGCAGCGCCGCGTACTCGAACACCGTGGGCTCTCCCGCGGTCCTGATGTTGGTCGTCCTGACCTCGCTCACGGGGCGCCCCCGAGCCAGCCGGGACGGTTCTCGCCGCGCCGCGCGGAGGTGTCCGGCCGGTGGCCGCTGACGTCCAGCGCGGGCAGCCACTCGCGCGGCTTGCCGGCGCGCGGCAGCAGGATGTCGAGGTAGGCGTCGCGGAGCGCCGCCGGGCCCGCGAAGGCGGGCTCGCCCTCCAGCCAGCGGTCGGGCACGAGCCCGATCACCTCGCGCAGCAGCCGCTCGGTGATCTTGGGGGCCAGCTCGGCCTCGGCCGCCTCCAGCTCGGCCGCGTACGGGGTCAGCACGTGGTCGTCCACGTCGTACGGGCCGGAGAACAGCCGGGCCGCGTTCGCCCACGCGTGGTGGAAGATGAGGCTGGCGCCGTGGTCGATGAGCCACACGTCGCCGTGCCAGACGAGCATGTTCGGGTTGCGCCAGCTGCGGTCGACGTTGCCGATGAACGCGTCGAACCACAGGACCCGGGACGCGAAGCCGGGGTCGGGGCTCCAGCCGAGCGGGTCGAAGCCGAGCGACCCGGGCAGGAAGTCGACGCCGAGGTTCCAGCCGGGGCTGGCCTTCAGCAGGTCCTGCACGTCGGGGTCGGGCTCGTGCCGTCCGATGGCCGGGTCGAGGTCGATGAGCACCTGGTCGGGCACCCGCAGGCCGAGCCGGCGCGCCAGCTCACCGGCGATCACCTCGGCGATCAGGGCCTTGCGGCCCTGCCCGGCGCCGTGGAACTTCATGACGTAGGTGCCGAGGTCGTCGGCCTCGACGACGCCCGGCAGCGAACCGCCCTCGCGGAGCGGCGTCACGTATCGGATGGCGGTCACATGTGGCAACACGTCGCAACGCTATCGGCTGGGGATCGGGCCGGGATAATCGTTTCCATGGGTGTTGAGCTGGTCGACCTGTCGGTGCCGATCGTCACGGGCATGCCCGTCTATCCGGGCGACCCGGAGGTGGAGGCGGTCCCGGCCCTCACGGCCGCGGAGTCGGGCGTGAACGTCCTGCGCCTGCACATGGGCTCGCAGACCGGCACGCACGTCGACGCGCCGTTCCACATCGACGACTCGCTGCCCCGGCTGGACGAGCTGCCGCTGACGCGCTTCACCGGCCCGGCCGTGGTGATGGACGTCCGCGGCCTGCCGCCTCGCGCCCCGATACCGCCGGACGCCGTCCCGCCCGGCCTCGAACCCGGCGACGTGCTGCTCATCGCGACGGGCTGGTCGGACCACTGGGGGAGCGGCGACTACCTGGCCCACCCCTATCCGGCGCCCGAGACGACCGAGGCGATCGTGGCCGCCGGGGTCCGGACCGTCGGCATCGACGCGCTCAGCGCGGACCGCACCCCGCCGCCCGGCTCGGACGACTTCTCCCTGGCCGCCCACCGCGTCCTGTGCGGCGCCGGAGCGGTGATCGCCGAGAACCTGACCGGTCTCGCGCGGCTCGCCGCCGCCCAGGCGGCGGGCTGCGCCATCGAGGTCTCCCTCTTCCCGCTCGCCCTCTCCGGCGCGGACGGCGCACCCGTCCGCGCGGTCGCCAAGGTGGACGACCGCGCCGTCCTCGTCTGAACCCCGCCCGGCCCCGTACTGTGACCGGATGCGGTTCGGGATCACGATGTTCGCGACGGACCTGGCCATGGCGCCTTACGAGCTGGCCAGGGCGGTGGAGGAGCGCGGGTTCGACTCGCTGTACGTCCCCGAGCACACCCATATCCCCGTGTCGCGGGAGACGGCGCCGCCGACCGGTGTCGAAAGGCTGCCCGAGGAGTACGCGCGCACGCTGGACCCGCTCGTGTCGCTCGCTGCGGCGGCCGCGGTGACGGAGCGGATCGTCCTCGGCACCGGCATCCTGCTGCCCGCGCAGCGCGAGCCGATCGTCACGGCCAAGGCCGTCGCCACGTTGGAGCGGCTCGCACCCGGACGGGTCGTCCTCGGGGTCGGCTACGGCTGGAACGCGGAGGAGGGCGCCGACCACGGCGTCCCCTGGAAGCGGCGGCGGGCCATGGTGCGCGAGCACGTCTTCGCCATGCGGGCTCTGTGGACGGAGGAGGAGGCGTCCTTCAAGGGCGAGTTCGTGAACTTCGACGCGAGCTGGTCGTGGCCCAAGCCGTCCGGCCGGATTCCCGTGCTGCTCGGCGGCGCGCCAGGGCCGACGCTGTTCGCGCACATCGCCGAGTACGGGGACGGGTGGCTGCCGATCGGCGGCGCCGGGATCCGGGAGGCGCTGCCCGGCCTGCGCCGCGCCTGCGCGGACGCGGGCCGGGACATGGTGCGGGTGGTCCCGTTCGGGACGCTGCCCACCGAGGAGAAGCTCGCCTACTACGCCTCGCTCGGGATCGAGGAGGTCGTGCTGCGGGTTCCCTCCGGCGGCCGCGAGGCCGTCCTGCCGGTCCTGGACGAGTACGCGGGCTCGTATCCGTGAGCTAGCGGATCATCCGGTAGCAGAAGAAGGTCGGGAACTTGTAGTACTGGCCCTTGCCCGCCTTCACCGCGCCCAGGATGAGGAACACCCACCCGCCGATCAGCAGCTCCGCGTAAGGGAGGATGAACAGGGCGAGGAACGCGGGCGCCTCCAGGATGATGGCCGGCGGGACGCAGACCGCCGCCACCGCGAGCAGGTGGATCAGCATCGTGAGCTGGTAGTTCATCGACTGCGCCGCGTGGAAGCGGGTGAACGGCGAGTCGTTCTTCTTCACCAGGTAGATGACGAGCGGCGGCAGGAAGCCGATCAGGATGTTCCCGACATAGGCGAAGATCGCCCAGGTCGTCTCCTCGCCGTGCGCGTGCTGCGGCGGTCCGTACGGGACGCCGGGCGGCCCGTAGCCGTAGTTCGGGTCGTACCCCCCTCCGGGCGGCGCGCCCGGGGGCGGCGGCCCCGGGGGCTGACCGGGCGGCTGACCGGGCGGTACGCCGTAGGCGCCCGGGTACGGTGGCGGCTGCTCGGGGGGCGGCGGCGGGGGCTGGTCCGTCACGGCTGGTCCTTAGGTCTTCGGCAATGCCTTGAGGCGTTGCCATAGGAATCTATAGGAACCGGGCTTGCCGCCGCGGGGCATCGAAAGCCTGTGAATTGTCACTCAGTGGGACCCTCTGTCCGGAGCGGTCGCGGGCATCTTCTAGAATTTCGTTCGGCCACATGGGGCGGTGTTCGGGGGGACGTCCCCGCGAGGAGGCTGGATGAGCGCGATCCCGATGGAGCGGCCCGTGCTGGGCGACGCCGAGGCCGCGGCGCTAACCGGGCTCGCGGCCCGCGTCCGGGAGCTGGCCGAGGCCGTCGTCCTCACCGGCGTGGACGCCGCCGAGGCGGGCGCCCTGGCGGACGAGGTCGCGGCGCTGACCGCGCGGCTCACCGCCGAGCGCCGGAACGCCCCGCCGTTCGTCACGCCCGGCGAGCGCCGGCTGGACCGGCAGGTCGCCAACCCCGTCACCGGGCCGCTCAACCCGCTCGCGCCGCCCATCGAGCTGGCGGTCGCCTCCGGCGGCATCGTCCGGGGCGAGTTCACCCTCGGCGCCGTGTACGAGGGCCCGCCGTCGTACGTGCACGGCGGCGTCTCCGCGATGGTGCTCGACCAGGCGCTCGGCATGGCGGCGGCCGCGTCCGGCACGCCCGGCATGACCGCGACGCTGGAGACCCGCTACCGCCGCCCGACCCCGCTCGGCGTCCCGCTCCAGGTGGAGGCGAAGGCGAGCCGGGTGGAGGGGCGCAAGGTCTACGCGTCCGGGACGATCAGCGCCCCGGACGGCCGCGTCACGGTCGAGGCGACCGCGATGTTCATCATGCCGCAGCGGTTCGTCACGTCGGCGTACTGAGCTCCACGCGGTCCTCGGCGGGGGCCGGCAGCAGCGCGAGCGCCGTCAGCGTCAGCACCGACGCGATGATCATGCTGATCGAGATCGCCTGCCAGCCGAAGTCGTGCAGCAGCCACGTCGCGAGCAGCGGCGCCGGCCCGCCCGCGAACACCGAGGCGAGCTGGTAGCCGATGCCCGCGCCGCCGTACCGCAGCCGGGTCGGGAAGGTGCCGGCGATCAGCGACGCCTGCGGCCCGTACTGGATCGCGTGCGGGATCTGCGCCACCACGACCGCGACGACGATCAGCGCCGCGACCTCGGTGTTGAGCAGCGCGAAGTACGGGAACGCGAAGATCGCCACGCAGACCGAGCCGGTCGCGTAGACCCGCCGCGGGCCGATCCGGTCGCCGAGGTGGCCGGCGGCCGGGATCGTGAACAGCTCCACCACCGCCGCCGCGGTCACCGCGCTCAGCGCGAGCCCCTGCGCCATATCGAGGTCCTCGTGCACGTAGGTGAGCGCGAACGAGGTGAACAGGTAGAACGGCATCTGCTCCGAGCAGCGCAGCAGCGCGCTCAGGATGATCTCCTTGGGATGCCGCTTGAGCACCTCGGCGACCGGTACCCGGGCGACCTCGTCCCGCTCGACGACCTCGGCGAACAGCGGCGTCTCCATCACCCGGACGCGAACCCACAGCCCGATCCCGACGAGGACGACGCTGAACAGGAACGGGACGCGCCACGCCCAGTCCTTGAACGCGTCCTCCGCCGACAGCGCGATCCCCGTCATCATCCCGGTGCCGAGGATGAGCCCGATCGGGACGCCGAGCTGCGGCAGGCTCGCCATCAGCCCGCGCCGGTTCCGGTCGCCCCACTCCATCGACAGCAGCACCGAGCCGCTCCACTCGCCGCCGACCGCGATGCCCTGCAGGATCCGCAGCAGGACGAGCAGCACGGGCGCGGCCCAGCCGATGGAACCCGTGCCCGGCAGCACGCCGATCAGCGCGCTCGACAGCCCCATCAGCACCAGCGTGACGATGAGCGTCGCCTTCCGGCCGAGCCGGTCGCCCCAGTGCCCGAAGATCGCCGCGCCCACCGGACGGGCCGCGAACCCCACCGCGTACGTCGCGAACGCCGACAGCGTCCCGGCGTAGTCGCTCGACTCGGGGAAGAAGACGTCCTTGAAGACGATCGCCGCGGCGGTGTTGTAGAGGAAGAAGTCGTACCACTCGATGGACGTGCCGATGACGCTCGCGGCGGCGGCCTTGCGGACCTGCGCGCGGCGCTCGCCGGGGTCGGCGGCGCGGGCGCGGCCGGCCTCGCCGGGATCCAGGACCATGGGAGCTTCCTTCTGTGCGACCGCCCCCGCCGGTTCCTGCAATCGTGACCGACCGATTCCCGCGCGATCCGCGGCTGAAACCGCTTTCCCGGAAACGGGCTACAAACGCGTGGTCCGCCGCTCAGTACTCGTAGACCTTGACCGCCGGGTCGTGCTCGTACCAGGACGCGACGACCGACGAGGTGTGCTCGTCGGCGAGGAAATCGACGCGCAGCCATCCCTCGGCCTGCGTCACGCGCGTCTCGTAGCCGGGGTTCGGCGTCGCCGACACGAGCCGCACCCGGTCCTTCTCGAAGGACATCGCGGCACGTCCGCCGCGCGTCGCGTAGCTGCGGACGTTGTCGGCCGGCTTCGGGTGCGAGGTACCGCCCTCGGGTCTGCCGGGCGGTGCCTTCGGCTTCTTGGACGGTTCGGGTCCGGTGTCCTCGCCCGTCGGCGGGCTCGGCCGGGCCGTCGGCGACCCGATGGTCGCCGGGCCGGGCGGCGTGGACGGGCTGGAGTGGATGACGGGCCCGGCGATCGGCGGCGGAGCCGACCGCTCCGACACCGCGCCGCGCACGACGCCGCGCACTCCGAGCCATGAGAACGCCACCGCGAGCGCGGTCACCCCCACCCAGGGGGCAACATACGACATTGCGCGACGCATGGGCACATGGTGGCATACGGTTCGGCCATGGCGAGTGTTCTGGTGGTCGAGGATGATGCGAATGTCCGGACCGCCTTGATAAGGGAACTGAGCGTCCGGTCCCATGTCGTGCGCAGCGTCGGAACCGCGATGGACGCGCTGCGCGAGGTCACCCAGGCGCCGCCCGACGTCGTCGTCCTCGACCTCGGGCTGCCCGACCTCGACGGCGCGGAGGTGCTGAAGATGCTGCGCGGCATCTCCGACGTGCCGGTCATCATCGCGACGGCGCGCGACGACGAGCCGGAGATCGTCCGGTTACTGAACGCGGGCGCCGACGACTACCTCATCAAGCCGTTCTCCATCGAGCACCTCAGCGCCCGGCTCGCCGCGGTCCTGCGCCGCTCCGTCCGGTCCGGCCCGACCGCCGAGCTCAGCGTCGGCGGCCTGCACATCGACCTCGACCGCCGCGAGGCGCTGCTGGACGGCGCGCCGCTGGAGCTGACCCGCCGCGAGTTCGACCTGCTCGCCTACCTCGCCGCACGGCCCGGCCGCGTCGTCGCGCGCCGCGAGCTGCTCGCCGAGGTGTGGCGGCAGGCCTACGGCGACGACCAGACCATCGACGTCCACCTGTCCTGGCTGCGCCGCAAGCTGGGCGAGACCGCCGCCGCCCCCCGCTACCTGCACACGGTGCGCGGCGTCGGGGTCCGGCTGGCCGAGCCCGATCCGCGGTCATGAGGAAGACGCTCGTCCTGGTGTCGCTGGCGGTGACCTCGATGGTCGCGCTGGCGTTCCTCATCCCGCTCGCCCTCACCGTCCGGGAGATCGCCCGCGACCGGGCGCTCACCACCGCCGAACGGCAGGCCAGCGCGCTCGGCCCCGTCCTCGTCGTCACCGAGGACCCGGCGGCCCTCGAACGCGCCGTCGCCAGCACCCAGGCGGGCGCGGCCGGGCGGATGACGGTGCACATGCCGGACGGCGGGCTCGTCCCGCGCAACCCGCACGGCGACTTCAGCGCGCGCCCCCGGCAGCTCACCGAGGCCGGGCGGCGCGGCCGCTCCTACACCGCCCGCGTGAACGGCGGGTACGCGCTGCTGCAGCCGGTGTCGCTGGACGCGGGGCGTACCGCCGTCGTCGAGGTGTTCCTGCCGGACGACGACCTGTCGCGCGGGGTGTGGAAGGCGTGGCTCGTCATGACGACCGTCGCCGCCGCGCTCGTCGCCGGGTCCGTCGCCGTCGCCGACCGGCTCGGCGCCCGCATGATCCGCTCCACCCGGCGGCTCGCCGAGGCCGCGGGCGCGTTCGGGGACGGGGAGATGTCGGTCCGGATCGAGCCGGACGGGCCGCCCGAGCTGATCGAGGCGGGGCTGGCGTTCAACGCGATGGCCGACCACGTCGTGCAGCTGCTGTCGGCCGAGCGGGAGATGGCGGCCGACCTGTCGCACCGGCTGCGCACCCCGCTCGCCGCGCTCCGGCTCAACGCCGAGGCGCTCGGGGACGGGTCCGTCCCCGACCAGACCCGGGAGGCGGTCGACCGGCTCGAACGCGAGGTCGACCAGATCATCCGGACGGTCCGGCGGCCGACGGGGCGGGGCAGCTGCGACGCCTCCAAGGTGCTGCGCGACCGGGTCGCGTTCTGGTCCGTCCTCGCCGAGGACGAGGGGCGCTCCTGCGAGCTGATCGGCGCCGAGGGCCCCGCGCCGCTGCCGGTCCCCGGCACCGAGCTGGCCGCCGCCGTGGACGCCCTGCTCGGCAACATCTTCCGGCACACCGCGGAGGGCACCGGCTTCGTCGTCACGCTGCACCAGGGGCAGGGCACCACCGGCATCCTCGTCGCCGACGGCGGGCCCGGCATCAGCGACCCGGACGCGGCGCTGAAGCGCGGCAGCAGCGGCGGCGGGTCCACCGGCCTCGGCCTGGACATCGCCCGCCGCGCCGCCGAGGCGACCGGCGGCTACCTGCGCATCCACCGCAGCGTCCTCGGCGGCGCCCAGGTGCAGATGTGGTTCCGGACGCGGTGGCTGCCGCCCACCCGCCGCTCCCGCAGGCTCGTCGGGCGCCGCCGGCACTCCCGCACCAGCCGCGCTTGACGGCTGCGGCCTCCACGCACCCGGATCGGCATAGTCCGGGCTTAAATGTGCCTTAACCATGCGGGCGGCGGTTCCGCGCGGCCCTAGCTTCGTCGGCATGAAACGCCCCCGCCCTCAGTACGTCGCCGCCGGCCTGATCGGTGTCGTCGGCCTCGCCGTCGCCGTCCTCATCGCCGTCACCGCGATCCTCGCCAGCGGGAACATCCCCACGGCGCCCAGCTCCTACAAGGTCCAGGCCGTCCACGTCGCCGACGCCGGACCCGAGTTCGCCCCCTACGTCGACGGCAGCCTCTACCCGCCGTTCGACCTCGTCGACACGGCGAAGAAGACCGGCGTCAAGACGTTCACGCTGGCGTTCATCACCTCCGGTGGCGGCTGCACACCGAAATGGGGCGGGACCACCGAACTGGACGCGAACCCGGTCGCGAACCAGGCGGAGGCCCTGCGCGCGGCCGGCGGCGACATCCGCGTCTCGTTCGGCGGCGCGTCCGGCAGCGAGCTCGGTCTCGCCTGCACGAGCGCCGACGCGCTCACCGCCGCCTACGACAAGGTCGTCACCGCGTTCGACCTCTCCCGGGCGGACTTCGACATCGAGGGTGCCGCGCTCCCGGACACCGCCGCCAACACGCGCCGCGCGCAGGCCATCGCCGCGCTGCAGAAGAAGCACCCGGGCCTCAAGGTGTCGTTCACGCTGCCCGTCCTGCCCACGGGACTCACGCAGGACGGCGTGAACCTGGTCGCGAACGCCAAGGCCAACGGCGTCGCGATCGACTCGGTCAACATCATGGCGATGGACTACGGACCGCCTTCCTCGGCGATGGGCGACCTCGCCGTGCAGGCCGCGACGTCGACCGAGGGGCAGCTCCGCGAGGCGCTGGGTGTCTCGTCCGCGTGGAGCCGGCTCGCCGTCACCCCGATGATCGGCGTGAACGACGTCGCCACCGAGACCTTCACCCTGGACGACGCCGCGCAGGTCGCCGCGTTCGCGTCCGACAAGGGGCTCGCGTGGACGGCCATGTGGTCGGCGAACCGCGACAAGGCGTGCGCGGGCGGGCCGAAGCCGCAGGCCGACCCCACGTGCAGCAGCATCGACCAGGAGCCGTTCGCCTTCACCAAGGCGCTCGCCGGCTAGTCGCGCCGGTGGTCGCCGGTAGTGCCGTCGATGAGCTCCCGGACGATGTCCATGTGGCCGGCGTGCCGCGCGGTCTCCTCGACCATGTGGACGAGCACCCATCGCAGCGACACGGCCGGGCCGAACCAGGCCTTGCCCTCCGCGTCGATGTCCAGCTCGTCGATGACCCGGTCGGACGCGGCCCGTGCCCGCCCGTAGAACGCGACGATGTCCGCCGTGGTCTCGTCCGGCTCGACCCGGAGGTCGGCCTCGGGGTCGTCGTCGTCGAAGGGGAGCGGTTCGGTCTCGCGCCCGAACGTGTGGCAGAACCACTCGTAGTCGACGGCCGCCAGGTGCTTGGTCAGGCCGAGGAGGCTCGTCCCGGACGGGGTCATGGGCCGGCGCACCTGCTCCTCGTCCAGGCCTTCGAGTTTCCAGAGCACCGCGTCACGATGCCGGTCGAGGCTGTATTTCAGGATTTCCTTCTCGCTGCCGGTGAAGGGCTCGTTGTCCATGCCGGGACGCTAGCAGGGCGCAGAAGCCGGGCCGGAACCCTTTTTCGAGGGCGCCGGCCCGGCGGGAGCGCGGTCAGCAGTTGTCGTACTTGATGTACCACTTGCCGTTGCCGTTACCGAGCTTGTAGTCGGCGATCCAGTGGTGGTGGCTCATCCGCACCCACAGGTACCCGTTCCGGCGCTGGATGGTGTCCCAGTCCGTGGTGACCGAGGTACCGTGCTCCAGCGCGCCGACCTTCTCGTAGCCGGTGCCCGGCCCCGTCCGGACGTTGAGCCCGTCCGCGGGCAGGACCCGCCCATGGCACCAGCGGGTGCGCTGCTCGTCCCGGACGAGGAGCCGGTTCATCGCCGCGGCGGCTCCTTCCGGGCCCACCACGATGGCGCCCGGCCCGTGGCCCTCCTCGTCCTGCGGGGGCCGCGGCTTCGCCGGCCCCGACTGGTCGTGCCCCGGTTTCGGCGGCGGCTGCGCGGCCCCCGCGACCGCGCCCAGACTCAGCGTGCTCCCGATGAGCGCGGTGGCGGTCAGGCCCACGCCGAGCTTCATCCCTACGTGCATCTGTTCCTCCAGGTTGGTGCGACGTACAGCGGCAGACTACCCAGAGTCACATAATATGGACGCAATGTAATGAAGACTCTTCTTTTCCGACGTGGCCGGTCATGTCCCGCCGGGCTCGGACGCGGCGTCCGCCTCCCACTCCCCGCCGAGGTAGGCGCTGCGCATCCGCGGGTCGGCCGCCAGCTCGGCGGTCGTGCCGGCCAGCACGACCTCGCCCAGCTCCAGCACGTATCCGCGGTGGGCGACCTCCAGCGCGGCGCCCGCGTCCTGCTCGACCAGCAGGATGCCGGTGCCCGCCGCGGCGATGCCGCCGAGCCGCGCCAGGATCTCGTCCACCAGCAGTGGCGCCAGGCCGAGGGACAGCTCGTCGATGAGCAGCAGCTTCGGCCTGCTCATCAGCGCCCGCGCGATCGCGCACATCTGCTGCTCGCCGCCGGACAGGCTGCCCGCGACCTGGCTGAGGCGGTCGCCCAGCACCGGGAACATCTCCAGCACCGGGGCGAGGTCCTTGTTGCGGCCGAGCCAGCCGCCGAGGCGCAGGTTGTCGCGGACGGTCAGGCCGGGGAACAGCCGCCGCCCCTCCGGCACGTGCGCGACGCCCGCCGCGGCCACCGCCTCCACGGACGCGCCGATCAGCGACCGCCCGGCGAGGACGAGCGTTCCGCTCCGGTCGGGGATCATCGCGGTGACGGCCCGCAGCAGTGTGGACTTGCCCGCGCCGTTGGGCCCGACGAGCGCGACGATCTCCCCCTCGCCGACGTCGAGGGACACCTCGTGCAGCACCCGGACCCGCCCGTAGCCGGCCGTGAGCCGGTCGATCTCCAGCATCATGAGCGGTTCTTCCTGGTGTAGCGGTGCCCGAGATAGGCCTCGACGACCCGCTCGTCGCTGAGCACCTGGCGGGGCGGGCCCTGGGTGAGGACGGTGCCGTGGTGCAGCACCAGCACCTCGTCGGAGATCGCGGCGATCGCCTGGATGATGTGCTCGATGATCAGCACGGCCAGGCCGTCGCGGCGCAGCTCGTCGATGAGCCGCAGCGCCGGGTCGATCTCGGCGGGCCGCAGCCCGGCGAGCACCTCGTCCAGCAGCAGGACGCGCGGCCGCAGCGCCAGCGCCTTCGCCAGTTCCAGCCGCCGCGCGTCGGCGACCGACAGCTCGGCCGGCGGGACGTCGCCCCGGCCGCCGAGCCCGACCCGCTCCAGCACCTGCGCCGCCTCCCGGCGCGCGTGCGCGGGGGTGCGGACGGGCGACGGGCCGAACATCGCGGCCACCGCCACGTTGTCGGCGACGGTGAGGCCGCGGAACGGCTTGACGATCTGGAAGGTGCGGGCGACGCCCGCGTGCGCGACCCGCCACGGCCGCGCCCCGGTGAGGTCCTTGCCGCCCACGTGGACGGTACCGGCGGTCGGCTTGAGATGTCCGCTGATGAGGTTGACCAGCGTGCTCTTGCCCGCGCCGTTCGGGCCGATCACGCCCAGCGTCCGGCCGGGCGGCAGCGCCAGGTCGACGCCGGACACCGCCAGCAGCCCGCCGAAGCGGCGTTCCAGCCCCTCCGTCCGCAGGACGGGCGATTCGTCGGTCGCGGTTCCGGCGGTCGGCGGGGTCGCCTCCGGCTCGGTCATAGCCGGTACCTCCGCACGTTGGACAGGAGCGAGAAGTCGCGCATGCGCACCGCGTCCCGGACGAAGTTGACCAGGCCCTGCGGCAGCAGGATCACCGCCACGATGATGAGCACGCCGAGGGTGAAGCTGTGCCACTGCGCGAAGTGCTGCCGCAGGTACTCCGAGACGACGGCGATGCCGAGCGCGCCGAGGATCGGGCCCGAGACCGTCCCGGACCCGCCGATCACCACCATCACGACCATCAGCACCGTGATGTTCACGTCGAACAGGCGCTCGGGGTAGATGGTGACCTGCTGGAAGGCGTAGGCGGACCCGGCCGCGCCGGTCAGCGCGGCGGACATCCCGAACGCGACCGTCTTCGCCCAGGTGGTGTTGATGCCCAGCGCGGCGGCGGCGTCCTCGTCCTGGTTGATGGCGCGCAGGGCGTATCCGGTGCGGCCGCGCGAGATGAGCGCCGCGACCAGGGCCGACACCGCGCCGAGGCCGAGGAACAGCAGGTAGAAGCCGTCATTGCCGAGCCACAGGGTGGGCGCCTTGGCGCCGGTCGACGGGATGGTGATGCCCGCCCCGCCGCCCGTCCAGCGCGGGACGTTGGTGACGAGTTCGCGCAGGCCCTCCGCGACGCCCAGCGTCGCCACCGCGAAGTAGTGCCCCTTGAGGCGCAGCAGCGGCAGCCCGATCGCGGCGGCGAACACGGCCGCGACCACCGCCGAGATCGGCCAGGCGACCCAGAACGACAGGTCGCCGTGGACCATGAGGACGACCGTGGTGTAGGCGCCGAGGCCGAAGAAGCCGACCTGCCCGAAGCACGCGTAGCCGGTGAACCCGCCGATGAGGTTCCACCCGACCGCGAGCGTGACGAACATGAAGACCGTGGTGACCGTCCGCTCCTGGCCCGAGTAGAGCTGGCTCTGCAGGCCCAGGCAGGCCAGGACGGCGACGGCCCCGACGGCCCACGGCAGCCACGCGGGACGGCGTCCTCTCGGAACGGGCGCCTTCTCGCCCTGGCCGGTGCCGGCCGCGGCGGTGCTCGTCTCCATGCTCACACCTCCACCCGGCTCGCGTAGAACGCCCGTCCGGCGATGCCCTGCGGGCGGACGGCCAGGACGACGACGAGCACGCCGAAGGCGACGGCGTTGACCAGCGTGCCGGGCAGGAGCTGCCCGCCCCACGCCTCGACGAGGCCGAGGACGATCCCGCCGATCAGCGCGCCGTACATGTTGCCGAGCCCGCCGAGCACGGCGGCGACGAAGCTGAACAGGGTGAAACGCCCGGCGTCGGCGGGACTGAACGTCCCGACGGCGCTGACCGCCGCGCCGGCCGTGCCCGCCATCGCGGTGGCGATCCCGAACGTGAGCGCGTAGACGTGCCGCGCGCGGATGCCCATCAGCCGGGCCGCGCCGCGGTCCATGCCGGTGGCCAGGATCGCCAGGCCGGTGCGGGTGTGCCGCATCACCGCGACGAGGACCAGCGTGATGGCGAGCGCCACGGCCGCCGCCAGCAGCCGCCCGAGCGGGACGCGGACGCCGGTGAGCAGCGTGAAGCCGTCCCCGGCGTACCCGGTCGTGACCGACCGGTAGTCGCCGGAGTACAGCAGGACCAGGCCGTTGACCAGGACCAGCTCCAGCCCGAACGTGAGCAGCAGCGTGATGAAGATCGGCGCCTTCACGACCATGTTGATCAGCCCGCGCTGCACCAGGTACCCGGCGGCGAACAGCGCGATGCCGACCGGCACGATCGCGGCGAACGGGTCCAGGCCGAACCGCTGGTTCAGCTCGAACGTCAGGTAGGCGCCCACGAGGACGAACGCTCCGTGCGCGAGGTTGATGACGTTCATCACGCCCCACACGAGGGAGAACCCGACGGCGATCAGCGCCAGCAGCCCGCCCTGGAGCAGCCCGTAGACGGTCGCCTGCAGGAACTGGCTCATTTCCCGGTGCCCGGCCAGACCATCGGCGCCTCGGCGACGTCCTTCGGCCACACGCTGACCGGCCTGCCCTTCTGGATCTGGACGACCTGCATCTTCTTGGTCAGGTTCTGGCCCTGTGCGGTGAACTTCAGCGGCCCGAAGAAGGTCGGCTCGTTCAGCCCTGCGAGGGCGTCGCGGACCTTGTCCGCGTCGGTGCTTCCGGCCTTCTCCACGGCGAAGACCAGGGCGAGGCAGGCCGCGGTCGCCTCCGCGCCGTGGTACTCGGGTGCGCGGCCGCCGTACGCGGCCTTGAACGCCGTCGCGTAGTCCTTCGCGGAGCCGATCCACTTGTCCTTGCCGGTCGTCGTGTCGGTCCACTGCGTGGAGCCGAGAACGCCCTCGGCGTCCGCGCCGAGCGACTTGGCGAAGTCGGGCGTCGGCGGCGCCACCGTCTCGGCGAACCCGCCGGCGGGCCTGACGCCCAGCTCCCTGGCCTGCTTGATGATCGCGATGCCCTCGGCGACGTGCACCGAACCGATGATCACGTCCGGCTTCATCGGCTTGACCTTGGTGAGCGCGGACGAGACGTCGGAGGTGCCGCTCGGGAAATACTCGGTGGCCACGACCTTGAAGCCGAGCCGCCGCGCCTCCTCGGCGCCCGACTCGGCGACGGTCTTGGAGAACCCGTCGTCGGCGGACAGGAACGCCATCGTGCTCGGCTTCGGCTTGGCCATCTCGTTGATCGCCTGGACCATGGACGCGGCGTAGGAGTGGGCGGGGGACAGGGCGGCGAACGTCCGCCTGTACCCCTTCTGGAAGATCTTGTCGTCGGCGCCGGAGCTGTCGGCCATCACCTGGCCGTTGCGCTCGATCACCGCGGCGGCCGCCTCGGTCGTCGCCGAACCGTAGGGACCCAGGATCAGCTTGACGCCCTTGTCGTTGAACTGGTCGACGAGCTGCGCGGCCGTGTCCGGCTTGGACGTGTCGTCCTGGTACTTGATGTCCAGCTTGAGCTTCTTCGAGCCGACCGGGACCCCGCCCTTGGCGTTCACCGCCTGCCGGCAGAGCTCGTAGCCCTCCTTGGTGAGGCCGCCCTCGCGGGCCAGCGACCCGGTGAGCGACAGGGACGCGCCGATCTGCAGGGTGTCCCCGCCGCCGCTCGCCTTGTGCTCGCCCTTCGACCCGCATCCGGCCGCTACCAGCGCGACCGCCGTGACCAGTGCCGCAGCCTTCCTGGTGTGCATGTCGTCCGCCCGTTCTCCTCGAATCGGCCGGGCCGCCGTCCGCCCCGATCGAAGGAGCGGCCCAAGCGCCTGTACCAGCGCTTATGCACGGGAAGGTAAACGGGGCCGGCTGCGCACCGGAAAGGGCGGAGTGCGAAATTTGAGATTTTTCTAGGATCCGGGCTGTATGCAGCGAGCGTTCGGATTCTTACAGTAATGGGCGATGCGAATCCTGCTCGTCGAGGACGATGACCGGTTCGCCGACGCCCTCATGGTGGCGCTGCGCCGGCAGGGCTTCGACGTGTCCCGGGCGAGCACCGCGGCCGCCGCGCTGGACGCCCCCGAGCCCGACCTCGTCCTGCTGGACCTCGGCCTGCCCGACCTCGACGGCATCGAGGTGTGCCGGCGGCTGCGCGGCGCCGGCGACGTCGCCATCATCGCCATCACCGCCCGCGGGGAGGAACGCGACCGCGTCATCGGGCTGCGCTCCGGCGCCGACGACTACCTGGTCAAGCCGTTCGGCATCGCCGAGCTGAGCGCCCGCATCGACGCGGTCATGCGGCGCGTCCGGCCCGCCGCGCGCCCCGCCGTGACCGTGCACGGCCTCCGCGTCGACACCGCCCGGCGGCTCGTCACCGCCGCCGGCGGCGCCGAGATCGCGCTGACCCGCAAGGAGTTCGCGCTGCTCGCCGCCCTCGCCCGCGACCCCGGCGTCGTCGTCTCCCGCGAACGACTCCTCGCCGAGGTGTGGCACAGCACGTGGCCGGGCGGGCGGCGCACCCTCGACGTGCACATGGCGACGCTGCGGGCCAAGCTCGGCGACCCGTCGGTCATCCAGACCGTGCACGGCGTGGGCTACCGGCTCGCCGTCCGCGACGACACGGCCGAGCCCAGCGGCGCGAAGGGCACGTGAGGCGGCTGCGGCCGGGAGGGTGGGAGGCATGCTGCGCCGGATGCTGGTGCTCTACGCGTCGCTGCTGCTGCTGGTGCTGGCCGCGCTGGAGGTGCCGCTCGCCATCGCGTTCGCCGCCCGCGGCACCCAGAGCCTGTTCATCGACCAGCTGAACGACACCGCCCGCTTCGCATCCCTCACCGAACCGGCGCTGCGCACCGGCGAGCTGGTCACGCTGCGCGCCGAGCTCACCCGCTACGACGACCTGTACGGCATCGCGACCGCCGTCGTCGACCGCAACGGCTCCGTCGTCCTGTCCTCCCGCGGCGGTCTCGCCCTCGACGAGACCGCCCGGCTCCGGGTACGCGACGCCCTCTCCGGGGAACGTTCCGACAGCAAGGAGGTGGTGTGGCCGTGGCGGCGCGCTCCGATGGTCGTGGCGGAGCCGGTCGGCCTCGGCGGCCGGGTCGTCGCCGCCGTCATCACCATCTCCCCGACCACCGCCGTCCGCGACCACACCCTCACCCGGTGGGCCGAACTGGCCGCCGCCGGCCTCGCCGCGCTGCTCGTCTTCGGGCTCGCCGCCGTCCCGCTGACCCGGTGGGTGCTGCGCCCCGTCCGCCGTCTGGACGAGGTCACCGGCGAACTGTCCGCCGGCCAGTGGCAGGCGCGGGTGCCGGTGACGACCGGCCCCGCCGAACTGCGGCGGCTCGGCGAGCACTTCAACGCGATGGTCACGGCGGTCGGGCAGGTCCTCGAACAGCAGCGGTCGTTCGTCTCCTACGCCGGCCACCAGATGCGCAACCCGCTCGCCGCACTGCGCCTGCGCGTGGAGAACCTCGCCCCGCACGTGCCGCCCGGCGGGGAACGCGACCTCGCCCTGGCCATCGACGAGGTCACCCGGCTGGGCCGCATCCTGGACGGCATCCTCGCCCTGGCCCGCGCGGAAGGCGGCGGCTACTGCCTCGCCGCGGTCGACTGCGGCCGGGTCGCGCGGGAACGCGTGAACGCCCTGCGCCACAACCCGTCCGGGGTGCGCGTCCGGCACCGCGGCGCGAAGCACGCGGCCGTCCTCGCCGCCCATGACGGCGTCGGCCAGATCCTCGACGCCCTCCTGGACAACGCGATCAAGTTCGCCGGCCGCGGCTCGACCGTCACCGTCGCCGTCTCGCGCCCCTTCCACACGTCCGACGGCCCCACCGTCGCCATCGACGTCGTGGACGACGGCCCGGGCATCCCCGCGTCCGACCTGGCCAACGCCGCCCAGCGCTTCTGGCGCAGACCGGAACACCAGAACATCGACGGCACCGGCCTCGGCCTGAGCATCGCCACGGCCCTGGCCGAGGCGTCCGGCGGCGCCCTGCGGCTCCACCCGGCCCACCCGCACGGCCTGCACGCCACGGTCGTCCTGCCCGCGGTCAGCCCTGCCGCTTCGCCTCCCGGTAGTACCGCATCGCGCCCGGATGCAAGGGCAGCGGGTACGTCGAGACCGCCGACCTCCGGTTCAGATGCAGCGCTTCCGGGTGCGCGGCGGCCAACTCGTCCCGTCGCGTGAAGAGCAGCCGGGTCAGCTGATAGGCCCGCTCATCAGGCATGGAGGCATTGACCACCAGATAGTTCGGCACCCCGATCGTCCGGACCTGCCCCGCAAGCCCATACGTCGACGCCAGAATCGACCGCTCCTCATAGAACGCCCGGTACCGCCGCTTCAACGGCTCGACGAACGCACTCAAATCAATCAGCCGAATAGGCACGACCTGCGCCAACTCAGCGATCGCCCCGGTAGGCAACCCCCAGAGAAGAAGAAGGCGTCGATACGCCCGCCCCTCAGCGCATCAGCGGCATCCCCGACCTGCAATCGGCGGATCCGCACGTCCCCCTGCTTCACCCCCGCGACCGTGAGCAAC
>NZ_SMKY01000570.1 GCF_004349235.1 Actinomadura darangshiensis
ATCCTACGGATATGTCGGCGCGCTCCTCTACGGTTGGGCGACATGGAAGATCACCTCCCGGACGAGGACGTCCTGGCCCTCCCGGACGCGTGGCGGCGCGCGGTGCCCGCGCGGCGCGGCGGGGCGGGCGGGCCCGGGCAGCGGCCGCACCGCTAGGACGTCCGGATCCGGCCGACCGTGCGCCGGGCCGCCTGCAGGTCGTCCAGGCCGTGGCCCAGCACCGCGACGGGGGCGGTCAGGCCCAGCCCGAGCAGCAGGAACGGCAGCAGGTCCGCGGGGGCGAGGGAGCCGCCGGTGATCAGGGCGGTTCCGCCGATGAGCACGGCCAGCAGCACGAACGGCGGCGACAGCGCCACCTGCATGGCGGCGGCGACCGCGGACAGGCCGCGCACCATCCGGTAGAACACGCGGGTGAAGTCGTCGGCGGCGGTGAGGAATCTGCGGTGGGCGCGTTCGGCGCCGCCGAACGCCTTGACCACGGCGATCCCCTGGACGAACTCGACGACCGAGCCGGCGATCCGGCCCATGGCGTCGTCGAAGTCCGCCTGCTCGCGCAGCCGGGACGGCGTCATCATCAGCGGGACCAGCGCCACCGCGAGCGCCGAGACCAGCTCGCCGGGGCTGTTGGCGATGAACGGGTGGACGGCGCCGACGTCCTCGCCGACGACCTTGGCCAGCTCGCCGGTCCGCTGCCGGGAGAACCAGCCGATCGGGGCGCGCCCGAGCCGCTCGGCCAGCCGCCGGCGCAGCGCCGGCTGCACCCGGCCGTCGACGAGGTGCCCGAGCGCGGACGACGCGGCCGTGAACAGCAGCCGGGCGAGCAGCCCGCCCGCGCCCGCGGCCACGACGAGCCGGACGTGGCCGTGGTCGACCGGGCCGGGCGCCTGCAGCGCGCGGCCCGGTTCGACGACGGCCAGCAGCGGCGCCAGGCCCGCGCCGGCGCCGATGACCTGCAGGACCACCACGCCCGCGAAACCCCAGAGGTGGGGACGTGCGGCAGCGCCTTCACCGCTCCTGCCCGGGGCCGGTCCGCTTCTCCAGGCGGCTGCCGTGCGGGAGGGTGATGGCCATGATGGTGCTGGGGGTGTCCAGCTGGATGCGGTGCCAGCGTCCGCGCGGGACGATGGCGGCGGTCCCGGCGGGCAGCCGGACCTCCTCCTCCGCCCGGCCCGGCAGCTCCGGCCGCAGGTAGAGGCGGATCTTGCCGATGAGGCAGGACACGATCTCCTCGGCGCCGGGGTGCACCTCCCAGTGGTCGGCGTGGACGTCGGCGCCGGTCTTGGCGTGGACGGCCGTCAGCTGCCAGCCGTCCCGCTCGGAGCCGGGCGCCGCCGCTTCGGTGCGCACCCGGCCGCCGTGGTGCAGGTGGATGGCGCAGGAGAACAGGTCGATGGGGGTGACGGTCATGCCGGGACGTCCTTTCTGCGGTGGCCCGCCGGCCGGCCGCGGTCGCCGGCGTCGCCGGGGTGTCCCGGCCGGGCGGGCCGGCCGGTCCGGCGCAGGACGGTGAGGGCGATGACGGCGGCGGCGACCAGCAGCACGGCGCCGATGCCCAGCCCGAGCGCGTAGCCGTCGTTGAGGGCCGCGGGGGTGGCGGCCGGTCCGGCGCGGTGCTGCGCGACGGTGCCGAGGACGGCCAGCCCGAGCGAGGCGCCGAGCTGCCGCGAGCTGTTGAGCAGGCCGGAGGCGGTGCCGGTCTCGTGCGGCGCGACGCCGGCGGTGGCGGTGGACACGACCGGTCCCAGGCAGAGCCCGAAGCCGACGCTGACGAGGACCGACGGCCCCAGCACGTCGGCGGCGAAGGACCCGTCCGCGCTGATCATCCCGAGCCAGCCGAACCCGGCCGAGGACAGGAGCACGCCCGCGACGAGCAGGGTCCGGGGCGCCAGGCGGTAGCCGAGCTTGACCGCGAGCACCGATCCGGCGATCACGCCGAGGGCGAACGGCAGGAACATGACGCCGGTCATCGCCGGCCCGTTCCCGAGCACCCGCTGCAGGTAGAGGGACATGAAGTAGAAGGACGAGGCCATGGCGGCGCCGACCAGGAGGTTGAAGGCGTTGGCGCCGGTGACCGAGCGGTTGGCGAACAGCCCGAGCCGGACCAGCGGCTCGCGGGTGGTGGTGCGCTCGGCGTACACGAACGCGGCCAGCAGCGCGGCCGCGGCCATCAGCGTCACGGGGGACACCCACGAGTACTGGTCGATGCGGACGATGCCGAACACCAGCAGCGTCATGCCCGCGGTGGCCAGGACGGCGCCGGGCACGTCCGGGCGG
>NZ_SMKY01000571.1 GCF_004349235.1 Actinomadura darangshiensis
GTTCCGCGCCCGGCCACGCCGCGGGTGACGTCCGCGAGGAGCGCCACGGTCGCGGCGACGTCGTAGTCGGCGGACGCCAGCGCCGCCGCCCGCCCCTCCCGCTCGGCGATCCCCGGGAACAGCAGCCGCCCGGCCATCTCCGCGGCGAGCGCGGCGGGGTCGTCCGCGGGCACGAGGGCGCCGAGGCCGGGGCCGACGACCTCGGTGATGCCCGGGACGTCCGTCCCGACGAGCGGGCGGCCCGTGGCGAGCGCCTCCAGCGCGGTCAGCGGCAGCCCCTCCCAGCGGGACGGCAGCACGACGAGGTTCGCCGCGCTGAGCCAGTCGCGCGGGTCCTGCACGGCCGGGACGAACCGGATCCCGGGCACGCGTTCGCGGCGCAGCCGGTCCAGGTCCTCGCCGTCGCCGACGATGGCGAGCCGGGCGGACGGGCACCGCGCGGTGACGGCCGGCCACGCCGCGACCAGGACGTCCTGCCCCTTCTGCCGGGTCAGGCGGCCGATGCAGACGGCGAGCGGCGCGGCGGCGGGCAGCCCGAGGCGGGTGCGGGCGGCGAGCCGGGCGGGGCCGTCGGCGGGCGTGAACCGGCGGCGGTCGACGCCGTTGCGGACGACCGTGAACGGCCCGCGCACGCCCCCGCACATGCCCTCCCGCAGTTCGCCGCTGCCGACGCAGACCAGGGCGTCGCTCCAGCGGGCGGCGATGCGCTCCCACCGGCGGCTGGCGGCGTCCTGCCGCCCGGTGGCGGCGAGCCAGGACCAGCCGTGCGGCTGGAAGATCGTGGGCGTGCCGGCCGGGCGGCGCAGCAGCCGCCCGGCGAGGCCCGCCTTCGAGGAGTGCAGGTGGACGACGTCCGGCGCGAACGTCCGCACCAGGCGGCTGAGGCGGAGCGACTCCAGCAGGGTGCGGGGGCCGGGGGCGCGCCCGGCGTCCCAGTTGAACCAGGGCACGCCCGCCGCCGCGCACCGCGCGGGCAGGTCGCCGCCCGGCGGGCAGGCCACCGCCACCTCCCAGCCGCGTTTGCGCTGGTCGCCCACGGCCTGCCCCACGTAGACGGCGACCCCGCCGCCGTTCGGCTGGCTGACGTGCAGCACCCGGAGCGGTGCGCCGTCCCCCCGCTCAGCCATGGCCCCCGGGGCGACCGTGGTGGCGGCGGTCGGAGAGGCGGGCGCGGGTGCGGGCGAGGGCGGCGAAGGCGGCGGCCGGGGCGGTCCGGCCGAGGATGACGCGCTCGTTCCGGACGGGCGTCGGCCGCCACTTCAGCTTGTACGGCTCGTCGCCGCGCAGCAGGCTGACGCCCTGCCGGTTGCGGTCCCGGGCGAGCGCGAGGTCCTGGCGCAGCATCATCAGCGAGACGTCCACGCAGTCCCGCAGGTCGGGGATCGCCCCGTACAGGTAGGCGCCGACGTAGCGGTGCCCGATCAGGACCAGGTCGCTGGCGACGAGCCGCTCGTCCCACCGGTACTGCAGGACGGCGGCGCGCCCGTCGCGGACCATCCCCGCCGCGGCCTCGGCGAGGTGGCGGCGGAACCGCTCGCGCCTGTGCTCGGGGTTGACCGGGCGCCCCTGCCACTGCCGCAGATGCAGTTCCAGCAGCACGTGGACGGCGTCCGAGGCCCGCTCCGGCGGGACGCTCTCGACCGTGATACCGCGCACGTCGATCTTGCGGAGCTTGGCGCGCATCTTGCCGGCGGTGCGGCGCGGCAGCCGGTCGAGGACGTCGTCGATGCCGGCGGCGGGCAGTTCGAGGCAGACCGACGACGGCGTCCGCCAGGCCCGGCGCGGCCACTGCGCGGCGACCAGGTGCGCCGCCGAGCCGGGACGCACCTCGCAGAGGTCGACCGCGCACCAGCCGCGCTCGTCGAGCAGGGCGCGGGTGAGGTGCCGGACGGCGCCGTCGGTGTGGACGGGGTCGAGCAGGAAGTCGGCGAAGTCGCTCTGCCCGGCGGCCAGCGGGACCAGCACCGGGAACCCGTGCCGGACGCCCGCCATCAGCGGCGCCGCCGCGACGAGCCGGCCGCGGCACCGGACGGTCGCGAGGCGGAGCCGGCCGGGCGTCCCGTACCAGCCCCACCAGGCGCGGAGCCATTCGTAGGTCTGGAACGGCGTCGCGGCCGGGCTGCGGTCGTAGAGGTCGCGCAGCTCGTCCGCCAGGCCGGCGAGGGCCTGCTCGTCCCGGTGCACCTCGGCCGACCACTCCGCGGCCGGGGCGGCGAGCCGGGTGGACGCGACGGCCGTCATGACCCCACCTCCGCCGGTGCGGGC
>NZ_SMKY01000572.1 GCF_004349235.1 Actinomadura darangshiensis
CTGCGGAAACGAATGGCCCGCACCGAACAACACCTCGATCTGCGCACGCTCAGCGAGCGTAAGACGACGTCCTGGCACAACAAGATCCTTCCAGGAACCTCGTTGCAACAGACACTAGAAACCGCCGCCAGTTCCGCGGGGAGTAGTCGCCGTGTCGGTAAACCAGCGGGAGGTCGGCGACCAGAGAGGGCAGCTGGATGGCGACGTCGTTGACCAGGGCGAGCTGGTCGTCGTCCAGTTGGTCGCCGAGTTTGTCCAGGCAGACGGCGGCTTCGGTGGCTTGGTCAGTCATCGAGCCCATCAGCGTCTGCCGGGCACGTGGCGAGGCGGGTTCAGGGTGGTTGTGCCAGCGGCGCAGGAGCCGGCCGGCGAGTTCGTGGACGCGGGCCTCAGCCGTGGGAGAGAACGGCTGGTCCCGGACGATGCTTCCTGCCAGCGCGGTGGTCAGAATGGCTCGCAGGGTCGGATCGGCGGCCAGCATTCGGGGTGCCTGATCGGGCCCGAGTGCGGTGGCGTGACGGTAGGCGTGCGTCTCGCGGGCGTAGCTGGCCGATGAGGGACTGAGCTTGACATATGCGGCGGTATCGCCGCCCAGGCGCCAGACCTGTGAATTGTCGCGCTCCCAGGACGCATCGATCGCGGTGATGACCCCCGGCAGGTGGAGGGCGACCCAGCGGCGCAGATCGGGCGGCAAGGCGGCGGTGTCGCGCATCTTCGGGGTGCGTCTCCGGTATCGCGATGAGGTCGCGGGCGTTCCCGTCTGGGCGAGAGTGCGGCGCGGGATGTCGATCGCCTGCACCGCGATGGGGCCGCTCATCTTCTCATTTCTTGTGGCGGTAGCGCGGGAGGGCGCAGCCTGGTGGCGGCATCTGATCGCCGCGGGGCGGTGCGAGGCGTGTGGGTGGCGGGGCACTTTTGAATGCCTCCCTTGTCAGAAGTGCTCGGGCAGCCAGGGTTCGCGGTCGCTGGTGGCCTGGACGAGGTCGGCGATCGCGGCCAGGGCACCCTCCATGCCCGCGAGGGCTGCTGCGGTCGCGGTGCGGTAGCCACCGGCGTACCAGACGGCGAGCTGGCGGCGGGTGAGGGTGCAGCGGCCGGGGGCCGAGGACGGTTCTGAGGTCCCCCGGAGCACGGCCATCTGCCTGAGGTCACCGGCGACCATCAGGAAGGACGTTCGCCATGCCGTCACCACACCCACCCGAGTTCCGCCGCCGCGCGAGGAACCTCAACCGGGCCGCCGCCGACCACGCCGCCCAGGCAACGACAAGCACTGGTCTTGCGGTAGGTCAGGTCATCCCGGCCAGCATTGGGCTGGCGCGGTCAACGAACTTGGCGACACCGGTGCTGCGGCGATACGGGCGAAGGTTGTCGACAAGGCGGGATAGGTGGCCGATGCATCGGGTGGAGTCGACTTCGCCCGCCAGCGCGTCCAGGGCACGGCTGCCGTGAGTGAGGGCCTGGTCGAGCTCGGGCCGGTCTTGTTGCAGGTAAGTGGTGGCCAACAGCACGTGGCGCAGGGCGCCTTCCCGGGAGTAGGAAGAATCTTGGAGACTCAGGCCGTTGCGCAGGTGAGCGCGGGCTCGGGAGTGGTCGCCGAGCTTGAGGTAGCAGTAGCCAGCCTGGGCGTGGGCCTGGGCTTGGTCCATCCAATAGCACCAGTCCGGTGGCCCCCAAGAGGCAGTCGTGGCGGTGAGGGCGTCAAAGGCGGCGTCGATCGCCCGCCGGGCTGGGGTGGTGGCGTGGTCATTGGCGTGGGCTTCGGCCGCCCGCAGTTCCAGGATCGCGGTGACGGCCGGAGTGGCTCCGCCGTATCCAGATCGCGCTGTCTCGGCGAGAGTCACGGCCTCGCGGACCTGGCCGATGTCTTTGGCCTGACATGACCAGAAGCCCAGCACGTTGGCGCCGAGCGCGCGGTCGCCGGCGGTGTGGGCGGCGTGCAGGGCCGCGATCCAGTACCGCTGGGCTCGCGGGTGAAGACCGGCGTCGAAGCTGATGAACCCGGCCAGGCGCAGCAGTTCGGCGGTGGTGGCGTGCAGGCGCCGGCCGACGGCGTCGGTGTAGGAGTGCTGGTCCAGCAGGCCGGTGACGTAGCGCAGGTGCTGGTGGACCAGGTCCAGGAGCTTACCGCCGCCGAGTTGGTCGTCCATCCGCCGCAGCCCGGCGGTGATCTGGTCGAGGTGGTCAACGACCTGCATCGGCACCCGTGCCCCGGTGGTGTGGGAGCTGTCGGGGGT
>NZ_SMKY01000573.1 GCF_004349235.1 Actinomadura darangshiensis
CGCCCGCCCTGTGGTGACGCGCCCTGTGGTGACGCGCCCTGTGGTGACGCGCCCTGTGGTGACGCGCCCTGTGGTGACGCGCCCTGCTGTGACGCGCCTGCCATGGACGATTGTCCGGCGTGGCCCGGCGTGGGGGGTCGTCCGCCGAGCATGGGCAGGGCGGCTTGGTGACGTCGGCCCCCGGGGCGGCGGTCGTCCCCGGACTGCCGGATGCCCGGCACTCGCCCTGGGGGTTCGGTCGGGTGAACCGGGGGTGGCGAGTCGGCCGTACACCCCGGTGAGGTCCTCGGGGGGCCGCCCAGCGGGACGGGTGATGCGGCATGCGGCTGCGGGAGCATGGGCCGACGGCGCCGGGGGACGGCGCCAGGTTGGTCGCGGGGATGGTCAGCGGGCTCGTGTCGGGCCTCGCGGTCGGCGCGCTGATGGCCTGGCAGGGCCTGCTGGCGACCCACGGCACATACGGCTGGGCGGTCTTCGCCCTGTACGCGGCTGTCACCGGCGAGCTCCTCGGCGGGTTCGTCGGGCGGCGTCCGTTCGGTCCGGCGGTGTCGGCGGCGGGGGGCCTGCTCCTCGGGCTGCTCGGCTGGACGTTCTGGTGGCTGACCGTCGACTCGCTGCTCCAGGGCACGGCGCCGACCTGGTCGGTCGCGGCGGCCGCGCAGGTGTATCCGGAGCTGGTCGGCTCGCTGCTGCAGGGCACGCTGGCCGGGATGCTCTTCCACGTGATCGTCCGGCGGTTCCGGGAGCGTCCGCCGAGGCCGGGACCGCGCGCGCCGCGCGTGGTGATCGTGGGCGGCGGCTTCGGCGGCGTCGGGGCCGCACGGCGGTTCGAGCGGCTGGGCCTGCGGGGCCGGCGCATCGACGTGACGCTGATCAGCGACTCCAACCATCTGCTGTTCACGCCGATGCTCGCCGGGGTCGCGTCGGGCGGGCTGGAGGAGCGGCACATCAGCTCGCCGGTGCGGGCCGCCGTCCCGCACACGCGGTTCCGGCACGGGCGGGTCGCCGAGGTCGACGCGGCGCGGCGGGTCGTCCGGCTGGAGGCGGGCGGTGAGGCGGTGCCCTACGACCATCTGGTGCTGGCGGTCGGGTCCGTCCCGCGCTTCCCGGATCTGCCGGGCGTGGCGGCGAACGCCTGCACGCTCAAGTCGCTCGCGGACGCCGCGCGGCTCCGGGAGCGGGTGCTGACGCTGCTGGAGCGCGCCGACCAGGAGGACGATCCCGGGGAGCGGGCCCGGCTGCTGACCTTCGTGGTGGCGGGCGGCGGGTTCGCCGGGACGGAGGTGGTCGCCGAGCTGTACGACCTGGCCCATGACGTCCTCCACTTCTATCCCGGCATCGACCCAGGGGAGCCGCGCTTCGTCCTCGTCCACGCGGGCGGGCGCGTTCTGCCCGAACTGCCGGAGCGCCTCGGGGAGTACGCGCTGGGCAAGCTGCGGGCGCGCGGCATCGAGGTCCGGCTCGGGGTACGGGTGGACGGGGCCACCGAGCGGGAGGTGCGGCTCGGCGGCGGCGCGGTGATCCCGGCGGCGACGTTCGTCTGGACGGCGGGCAACCGGCCGGGCCCGCTGCTGCGGACGCTCCCCGGCGAACGCGGCCCCGACGGTTCGATCGTCGTCGACCGGACGCTGCGCGTGTTCGGCCTGGACGGCGTCTGGGCGATCGGCGACTGCGCCAGGGTCCCCGCCGAGGACGGCACGCCGTACCCGGCGACCGCCCAGCACGCGACACGCCAGGGCAAGGCCGTCGCCGACAACGTCGCCGCCGTGCTGAGGGGGCGCCGGCCGGGCCCGTTCCGCTTCCGGACGATCGGCGTGTTCGTCGCGCTGGGGCATCGCACCGCCGCGGGCGAGATCCGCGGCCGCCCCTTCTCGGGGCTGAGCGCCTGGCTGCTGTGGCGCGGAATCTACCTGGGCAAACTGCCCGGCATCGAGCGCCGCGTCCGAGTCCTTCTCGACTGGACACTCGACGTGGTCTTCCCCCGCGACATCGCGGTGACCGCCCCGCCGGCCGAAGCGCCGCTCCCCGCGCGGGGCCTTCGATGACCGGCCCCTCGGGCAGACCGTGGGAAACAGCAACCGGCCGGCCCCAGGCGACGACCGGCGGTCTGCCGCTGGACGCGGTGTCCGGCGACGTGTCGCGGGGAGGGGCGAGCGGCGTGATGCCGAGGGCGGTGTCCGGCGGTCTGCCCGAGGGGGCGGG
>NZ_SMKY01000574.1 GCF_004349235.1 Actinomadura darangshiensis
TTGTAGTGGTTCACTTCATGCACGAACACCTACGGAGGTAGGAATGCCCTCGTCCGGCTCGCTGGTCCCGGTCGTCTCCTACGCGCGCATCTCTGCCGACATCAAGCGGGACTCCCACGGCGTCAAGGACCAGCACAAGGCCAACCGGGAGACGGCGGCGCGCTACGGCTGGACGGTGGTCCATGAGTACACGGACAACGACAGGTCGGCGGCCAAGGTCGGGGTCGTCCGCGACGACTTCGAAGCGATGTTGACCGCGCTCCGGGCGGGCCGTCTCCCGGACGGCACCCATATACAAGGTGTGGTGATCCTCGCCGAGGACCGTCTAGCGCGTCGGCCTGGAGACTACGAACGGTTCGTAGAGGCTTTCACCTATCAGGACAACCGGGTGTTCGCGGACCAGCGTGGGCCGAAAGACCTCTACAGCGAAGACGTAGAGAGCATGGGTCTGTTCGGAGCGGTCATCTCCAAGATGGAGGTGCGCAAGATGCAACGTCGTATGCGGCGGTCGCATCGGGCTCGTGCGGAGGAGGGGCGGCCTGTCGGCGGGCCTCGTCCGTTCGGCTGGAAGGACGACCGGCTGAGCCTGGAACCGCGAGAGGCTGAGCCACTGGCCCAAGCGGTCAAGGACTTCCTGAGCGGCCGGTCCGTGCACTCGATCGTCAGGGACTGGCAGGACAGGGGCGTGAAGACGGCACGCGGCAACGAGTGGAGCGTCCGGTCTCTCAAGGTCGCGATGTGCAGTCCCCGCATCTGCGGGTGGCGGGAGATCCACGGCGAGTTGGTTCGTGGGGCGGACGGCACGTCCGTTCAAGGACAGTGGGAACCAATCGTCACCCCCGAGCAGTGGTCGGCCGTCCGGGCGGTCTTCGAGAGCCGCAAGGGGCACTTCGTAGGACGTGACATGAAGATCGGGCGTCCGCACCCTGCCGACTACCGGGACCACACCTATCTACTGTCGGGCATCCTGCGCTGCGGGCGGCGGCTCCCGGACGGGAAGCTCTGCAACACGCCTCTTCGCGCCAATCCTCAGAAGGATGGGCGACACACCTACACCTGTCTCAGCCGTTCCGAAGGTGGCTGCGGTGGTGTCTCCCGGCGTGGTGACCTGGTGGACATGTTCGTCTCTGAGGCGGTCTTGGCCAAGCTCGAAGAGGCGTCGTTCTCTGCTGGGCCTGACGACCAAGCGTGGCCTCGGGAGGCGGAACTCAAGGCCGTGGAAGAGCAGTTGGAGGCACTCACCCGGCAGTGGAACGCGCGGCAGATCACCAACGATCTGTTCTTCAAGCTGGTCCCTGGGCTTGAGCAGCAGATCAACGGGCTTCGTACCGAGAAGAACAAGCATGAAGCGGCGATCGCAGCGAAGGCGGCGCGGGACGACACGAGCGCCTCTGAGGTGCGGCGCCGTTGGTACCTCTCCGAGGAGGAGGGCGGGTTTCCCATCTCGGTGAAGCGAACCTACATCCGCTCGGCCCTGCACGCGGTGATCATGTACCCGGCGGGCAAGGGCAACAAGAAGTTCGACCCTGACCTACTCGACCCGGTCTGGCGCAACGACTGACAGTCGGTCGACGTCTGGCAAGCGAGCCTCGCCCCATCATCGGGGCGGGGCTCGTCTGGTGCTAGGCGGCGTAGGTGTTCAGCACGTCGCGGACTTCGGGCACGTCGCTGTACGGCTCCAACTTGGTGAGGACGACCCGGTTTCGCTGGGCCGTCCGGTCGCTGGCGAAGTCGGCCGAGAGGTCGAGCATCCGCCGCGCGGTCGCGGCGGCCTCCTCCGGCTCGTTGGCGTCCACCAGGGCCACGGCGAGCCACGAGAGGTACAGCGCCAACTCGCGCGTGTGTGTCGAGTCGTACCGGCTGAGTACCTCTTGCAGCAATGGCACGGCGCGCAACGGCTTGCGAAGTTCCGTGTAGACGCGGGCGTCCATCACGTCGAGTTCCTCGGGCGAGACCCAATAGGCCCATTCGGGCGGCTCCTGCGAGTCCTCGCTAGCCATGGCCTCATGCGCCTCCGCGAGAGCGCGCATCGCCGGTTGGGCGTAGCCCGCCTTGGCATGTGCCCACGCGACTCGGTCAAGGTAGAGCGCGCGGGCTTTGGCCGGTGCATCCGGCCCTGCCTCGTCCAGCGCTGCGCGGGCGAGACTGACGCCGTCGTCTTCGTGGTCGGTGTTGGAGAGTTGATAG
>NZ_SMKY01000575.1 GCF_004349235.1 Actinomadura darangshiensis
GTTGGTCGTTCGGTGGTTTTGGCGAAGGGGAAACACCCGGTCCCATCCCGAACCCGGAAGTTAAGCCCTTCAGCGCCGATGGTACTGCATGGGAGACCGTGTGGGAGAGTAGGACACCGCCGGACTCATATTGCAGGATGGCCCCGCCGACACCGGCGGGGCCATTCTCATTTGTCCGCCGGATGGCCGCCGCGGCCGGCGAAGGCGTCCCAGAGGATCGCGGCAGGTTCGGCGGTGGCGAAAAGGGATTCGATGCGGGAGCGGTCGCCGTCCAGGTGGCTGAGCGTCTGGATGCCGAGGAACATGGCGACCGCGATCATTCCGAGGTCGCGGGACGGGGCGAGTCCTTCCAGAGCCGTCCCCGCGACGAGGCGCTGGAGCATGGCGGCCGCGAATTCGGACCACGACTCGACGTGGTCGAGCAACTCGTCCCGCAGTCGCGGGGATGCCGACGAGGCCCTGAAGAGCTCCTGGACGGCGTCGATGTGCCCCTGGTCCCGCATGTCCTCGGCGTACAGTTCACGGAGACGGGCGAGCAGCTCCGTCGCGTCCGTGCAGGACCCGAGTACCTCCTCGTAGCGTGCTCTCCTGGCGCGGCTCGTGTGGCGGAGCGCGGCGACGAGCAGGTCCTCCAGATCCTCGAAGTGGTAGTAGATGACGCCCGGCGCGAAGCCGCCCGTCTTGGCGATCGAGCGGGCGGTCGTCCCGCCGTGGCCCTCGGCGGCGAGTGTCCGGACGGCCGCTTCGAGGAGCCGGCTCCGCGTCTCCGCGCGTGACGCCATCGGTTCAGATCACCTTCCGCGGCCGCACCCCGGCCTCGGCGAGGACGGGGTCGAGGCGCCGCGCCAGCCGCGCCAGCTGGTGGCTCGGGACCTGGGGGTAGAGGTGGTGCTCCAAGTGGTACGTCAACTCCAGGAACAGCGCGGGAACGACGCGTCCGCGCAGGGTGTGCGTCTGCGTGAGCGGCGTGTCCCCGTAGTGCCGGTGCGGCAGATGGACGGTCAGCAGCGGATAGACCCAGCTTCCCACGATCACCAGCACCGCGTACACGAGCAGTCCCCGCCAGAGCAGGATCCCGGCGCCGACGGCCGCGAACGGAAGCGCCGCTTCGGCCAGCAGCCACAGCCGCCGGCGCACCGACGCGCGGCGGAACGCCCACGCCCACAGGCGGGCGAGGAACACCGGCCCGTACAGCACGGCGCCGATGGCGGACAGATCGGCGGGATATCCTTCCGGGTCCTCGTCGCTCGGGAATGTCCGGTGATGTTGGAGATGGGTGGCGCGGTAGGCGTGGCCGCTTTCCAGCAGCACCGCGCCGAGGAGGAACAGGGCCCACTCGGTGGACCGCCGTCCAAGGCCCAGAGACCGGTGGACGACGTCGTGCGTCGCCGTCACCACCGCGACGAAGACGCCGAACGCGACGAACGGGGTCAGCCACCACCATCCGGCGGCCCACACCGCCGCGAAGACGATGACGCCGGCGTAAGGCAGTGACAGCGTGAGGATGCGCCGGCGCCGCGTCGTGGCGAGCAGGTCGGGGCCGAGTTCGGCGAGTCTCGGGATCACCGGGACCTCCTCGTCCGGCGCGCGGCCTTCAGCACCTCGTCCGCGACGATCCTGCTGCCCAGCGCGCACGCGACGGTGCCGAGGCCGGGCCAGGTCGAGTCCCCGACGAGCCACAGGCCCGGCCTGCCCAAGGAGTGGGGGATCGCGTTCTGGTTGGCGTTCCGCGGTGTCTGGTGCGCTCCGCCGACGGCGCCGCGCGGACGGAACGCGAAGCGTTCGTAGGAGCGGGGTGTCCCGACGTCCCACACCCGGGCCCGCTCGCCGAGGTTCGGATGGACGCGGCGCGCCAGGCCCACGAGGCGCTCCCCGGCGGCCCGCTTGCGGACCTCGTAGTCGGCGTCCGGCAGCCCCTCCCACTCCGCGAGCCCGGTGTGCGTGGAGATCATCACGGCGCGGTCGCCCGGCGGGGCGCTGTCGGTGTCGCCGTGGGCGGACACCGACACGAACATGTTGTTGCCGTCGCCGAGCGGCCGGTCGTAGTCCTGGAGCAGCTGGTGGTGGGTGAACTCCTGGCCGGCGACCTCGTCCTCGGGCACGCCGAGGAACACGGCGATCGCGCCGCCCATGTCGTCCTCGTCCCGGTCCAGATAGGGGCGGAGCGGGCGGGCGAGGGC
>NZ_SMKY01000576.1 GCF_004349235.1 Actinomadura darangshiensis
CCGCCCTCAAGTCCGTCGGCGGGGTGGCCGGGGTGGCCGCCTCGGTCGCCACCGGCCTGATCATGACGTGGCCGTCCGCCGGCGGCGGGACGGTGAGCGCCTTCGGGCCGTCCGACGGCGGCGCCCGGCCCGGCACCGCGCCGGCGGGCAGCGTCACCGACGATCCGACCACCTCGCAGAGCCCCAGCGGCGGCGGGGCGCGGACCACCGCCCCCGCCCCGGTGCCGACGACCCAGGAGCGGGCCCCGGTCACCGAGGAGCCCACCGGTTCGGGCGGCGGCGCGACCGACCCGGCGACGCCCCCGGACAGCGACACCCCGTCGGCCTCGTCCACCCCGTCCACGTCCCCGCCGGCCTCGCGGCACAGCACGCCGCCGCCCGCGCAGGAGTCGCCCGAGCAGCCGCCGCCGTCCGACGACGGCTCGCACCCGAGTAATCCGCTCGAGCCCGTCACCGACATCGTCGGCCACCTCACCTCCCCGATCCTCGGAGGACTGTCGGGCCACTAGGAGCGCTCGATGGCCGACCCTCTTCTCGCCGGCCGGTACCGGCTGCGGGAGCCGCTGGGATCCGGCGGTATGGGGACGGTCTGGCGCGCGCACGACGAGCTGCTCGGCCGGGACGTCGCCGTCAAGCGGATCGACCTGCCCGACGAGGCCTCCGGTGAGGAGCGCGCGCTGCTGTGCGAGCGGGCCTCGCGGGAGGCGCGGGCCGCCGCCATGATCGACCACCCCGGCATCGTCACCGTGCACGACGTGGTGGTGGCGGACGCGCTGCCGTGGATCGTCATGGAGCTGGTCGAGGGCAGGTCGCTGGCCGATGCCGTCCGGGAGGACGGCCCGCAGGAGCCCCGCCGGGTCGCCGCGATCGGGCTGGAACTGCTGGCGGCGCTGACCGCCGCGCACGGCGCGGGCCTGATCCACCGGGACGTGAAGCCGGGGAACGTCCTGCTGGCCCGCGACGGCCGGGTCGTGCTGACCGACTTCGGGATCGCGACGCTGGATGGAGACCCGGCGCTCACCCGGACCGGCCTGCTGACCGGCTCGCCCGGGTACATCGCCCCCGAGCGGCTGCGGGACGAGCCGGCCGGTCCGGCGTCCGACCTGTGGTCGCTGGGCGCCGCGCTGTACGCCGCCGCCGAGGGCCGCGGACCGTTCGACCGCGACACCCCGATGGCCGCCCTCGGCGCCGCGCTTACCGAGGAGGCGCCGTACCCCGTGCGGTCCGGCGGGCTGGCGCCCGTGCTCCTCGGGCTGCTGGCCAAGGACCCCGCCAAGCGGATCGGCGCGACGGCGGCGCGGGAGCGGGTGGGAGCGGCGCCGGGCCGGGCCGCGGCCGACCTGCTCGGACGGCCGGTCGCCGACCTCGGCCTCCCGGACGAGCTCGTCGCCACCCTCGTCTCGGCGGAGCCGCGCTCGGACGAGATCCACGTCGGCGACACCCGCGTCCTCGTCGTGAACACCTCGCCCGTCCGGTCGCGGGACCGGGCGATGGGCAACGTCGTCACCTTGCGCGACCACACCGAGCTGCAGGGGCTGACGGGGGAGCTGGACACGGTCCGCGGGTTCGCCGAGTCGCTGCGGTCGCAGGCGCACGAGGCCGCCAACCGCCTGCACACGGTGGTGTCGCTGGTCGAGCTGGGACGCCCCGGCCAGGCCGTGTCGTTCGCCACCGCCGACCTGGAGACGGCGCAGCGGCTCACCGACCGGGTCGTCGGATCGGTCACCGAACCGGTCCTGGCCGCGCTGCTGCTGGGCAAGTCCGCGGAGGCGGGCGAGCGCGGCGTCGAACTCGCAATCTCGGACGACACCGCGATCGAGGCCGTGATCGACCCCCGGGACCTGGTCACGATCCTCGGCAACCTCATCGACAACGCCGTCGACGCCGCCATCGAGGGCGCCGCCGTCCGCCCGCCGCGCGTCACCGTCGCCGCCCGCGAGGAAGGCGGCGCACTCGTCCTGGAGGTGTCCGACAGCGGACCAGGCGTAGACCCGTCGGCCGTCCCCGCGATGTTCCGCCGCGGCTGGACCACCAAGACCACCGAAGGCCCGGTGGGCCACGGCCTGGGGCTGGCCCTGGCAGGCCAGGCCATCCGCCGCCACAACGGCACGATCCGAGTGACCACCCCTCCAGCCTCAGGCGCCACCTTCACCGTTCATCTCCCCGCCCCCGAGGG
>NZ_SMKY01000577.1 GCF_004349235.1 Actinomadura darangshiensis
CCTCGGAAGAACGCGTCCCCCGCCCGTCACCTGACGTGCCAGGATTACCTGGACGCGTGGACGGCGTGCCCGGCCCCTCTGCGGCGCGCCAACTCTGGTCCGTGATGTCTGCTTCCTCGCTTGCGCCACCCGGGCCGGGCGTGGAAGCGCCAGGCCGCGCCGTCGCGTCGCCAGGACGCGTTGGCGCACGCGGGTCCCGGCTTGACACGTCCGTCCCCTCGCGTGAGGCGTTTCGCCCAGGCGCGGGCGCGCGCCGGACACGCGGGTCCTGGCCTGCAATGTCGGCCGTCTCTCCCGACGCACCCGGCCCTGCCGAACCCACGCGCGGCCGTGCAGGCGGAACGGACGGCCCTTCTGGGAAGCGCGGCCTTGCCGCGTCCCGCCCCTCACGCGCCCCTCCGGGCTGCGAGGCGGGACCGCTCGGCCGCTCGGGCGCAGTGCCCGAACCGTGCGAGCCCTCAGCCGATACACCCGCCCCAGACGCCGGCCCACTCGGACGCTCGGGAACGCGCGGGCCCCGAGCCGTGCCAGCCGACTCCCCTCGCGATGCGCCCGTTCCAGGCACCGCCCCGCCCGGACGCTCGGGCGAAGTACCGGGCGCCCCTGGAACGCGGGGCGCTCGGCCCACGTCCGAGCCCTCGGGGGGAGCGATCGACCCTTGCCTCCCGTGCGGCGCTTGTCCTCCCACGTCCGACGTCGGCGCGCTTGGACGCTCCGCGAAAACGTCAAAACCCCCCGGCACACGCGAACCCCGGCCCGCTCCGGCCGGCTCCTCGCGCGGACTCGAGCCCGACACCGGTGCACCCGGATGCTCAGACGGCACACCGGGCCCTCCACGGACCGGCACGTCCGACCTTCCACCTGGGGCGCTCTGGCCCGACGCCGGCGCGGTCGGCTGCCCAGGAGGAACGCTTGGACGCCCGGCGATGCGGCCCGTCATGTCCTGCCCAGCGCGCGAGGCCTCTGGACGGCCAGGGGCGGGGCTCGAACCAGGCTCGGGCCCGCCCGGATCCTGCGGAACGCGCGGGTCCTGCGGAACGCCCGGATCCTGCACAACACGCGGGTCCTGCGGAACGCGCGGATCCTGCACAACACGCGGGTCCCGAGCCGACCCGACCGGGTCCCCACGCGACGTGTTCGATCCCGGGGCTGGCGCGCCGCGACGCGCAGCCGAAGTGCCCTCCTCGGGGACGCGGGGGGCTGAGCCCACGTCCGTCCCCTCATCTGATGCGCTCGCCCCCTTGGGCACCTGCGTCTCTCGCCCCGGCGCGTTCGACGCCGACACGTCAGGACGTCCACCCGAAACGCCGGGCACGCGCGGGTTGCGGACCGGCACGTCCGACCTCTGGCCCGATGCGGGCGTCGCCGACGGGACGCTTGGGGGCCCTGCGGGACGCCCGTCACGTCCCCTCGGATTCTGCTCCTCATGCGAGACGCCTGACCACCCAGGGGCGGGGCTCGAAGGCGCGGGCGGATGCTCCGGGACGCGCAGGTTTCGAGGCGGCCCGGCCAACTCCTCATGCGAGCCGCCGGCGCCCGGCGCCGGCGCGCTCTCACGCTCTCGCTGACCGCTCGGTTCAGGCGTGCGCGGTCGCCCTGGGAGGCGCGGGTTCTGCGGCCCAGCCAGATCCTCGTTCGAGGCGCCGGAGCCCGATGCCGGTGTGTCCTTACGCTCGCTCTCACTGCTCACCGCAGGGGCGGGCGGATGCTCGGGGACACGTGGGACCCGCCGCGTCTCAGGTGGCTCATCGCGCGAGCCGCCGGAGCTCGGCGTCGGCGCGCCCTTACCCTCGCTCTCACTGCTCACCGCAGGGGCGAGCGGACGCTCGGGGGCACGTGGGACCCACGGCGGCCCAGCCAGATCCTCGTCCCAGGCGCCGGAGCCCGATGCCAGTGTGTCCTTATCCTCGCTCTCACTGCTCAGCGCAGGGGCGGGCGGATGCTCGGGGACACGTGGGACCCGCCGCGTCTCAGGTGGCTCATCGCGCGAGCCGCCGGAGCTCGGCGATGGCGCGCCCTTGTGCTCGCGCTCGTTCGCCGGACCGGGCTCGGATGGGTGCTCCGGGATGCGCGGGGCCCTGTGCGTCCCGGCCGGCTCTCGCGAGGTGCTCGGGGCTGGGGCGTCCTGGCTGCTGGATGCCGGTATGGGC
>NZ_SMKY01000578.1 GCF_004349235.1 Actinomadura darangshiensis
GCCCCGAACAGGGCGAACCCCGCCACCCCGAGAACCATGATCGCGATGCTGCCCGCCCCGGTGCCGCGGATCGCGCCGCCCGCGATGAACGCCGCCGACGCCACGAACAGGATCACGAACGCGACCAGCTGCCAGACACCGCGCCAGGTCACCCTGACCCGCACCGCGAACAACTCCCGCGTCCCGGCCTCGGTTGCGTCCATCGGTCAGTCTCGTTTGACCGCGCAGAGGAGCCCGTCGCCGACGGGGATCAGCAGCGGGACGAGCCGCTCGTCCTCGCGGATCATCCGGTGCACCTCGCGGATCGCCTCGGTCTCGGGGTCGTGGCGGCCGGGGTCGGCGACCCGGTCGTGCCACAGCGCGTTGTCGAACGCGACGACGCCGCCCGGCCGCAGCAGCCGCAGCGCGTCCGTCAGGTACTCGGGGTACTCCCGCTTCGAGGCGTCGCAGAACACCATGTCGTAGGCGCCGTCGGTGAGCCGGGGCAGCACCTCCAGCGCCGGCCCGATGATCATCCGGGTGCGGTGACCGGACAGGCCCGCCTCCCGGTAGGCCTGCTTGGCCAGCCGCTGGTTCTCCGGCTCGATGTCGACGCTCGTCAGCACCCCGTCCTTCGGCATGCCGCGCATCAGCCAGACGCCGGACACGCCGCATCCGGAGCCGACCTCCACGACCGTCCGGGCGCCGATCAGCGTCGCGAGGAAGCGCAGCGCGGCGCCCCCGGCCGGGCCGATCGGCGTCGCGCCGACCTCCGCGCCGCGCTGCCTGGCCTCCAGGAGCGGATCGTCCTCGGGGAGGAAATCCTCCACATAGGCCCGGGTGGCCTCAATGGCGTCGATGGCTGCCTCCTCGTGGGACCCCCGCATGGCTCATGCTGGAAAGACCATATCGCCGACAGGGAACCAATCGGAGGTCCAGCGCGTTCTAACCAGCGAAAGCACCCGGTTCGAGAACCGCCCCAGCCCAGGCGAGACCGTGCCGTTCCAAGGCGAGACCTTGGCTCACGAGAGAGGAACAGCCCGGCACCATGGGAGTCGCAGCACTGAGTTTCAGAAGCGCTGTGGGGGTCGGCCCCAGGCAGGGCCTTGGGAACGCCGCTCGCACCCGCGAGAACGCCCCCGAGGCCGAGTGGGCACCGCCGTCCTGGGACGAGGTCGTCCGCGAGCACTCGGCCCGCGTCTACCGGCTGGCCTACCGGCTGACCGGTAACCAGCACGACGCCGAGGACCTCACGCAGGAGGTCTTCGTCCGCGTGTTCCGCTCGCTTTCGAACTACACGCCAGGAACGTTCGAGGGCTGGCTGCACCGGATCACCACGAACCTGTTCCTCGACATGGCGCGGCGCCGCCAGCGGATCCGCTTCGAGGGGCTCGCCGACGACGCCGCCGAACGCCTCCAGGGTCGCGAGCCGACCCCGGCGCAGGCGTTCGACGACACCAACTTCGACGCCGACGTCCAGGCCGCCCTGGACGCCCTGGCCCCCGAGTACCGCGCGGCCGTCGTGCTGTGCGACATCGAGGGGCTGTCCTACGAGGAGATCTCCGCGACGCTCGGTGTCAAGCTCGGCACCGTCCGCAGCCGCATCCACCGGGGGCGGGCGCAGCTGCGGGCCGCGCTGGAGCATCGCGCACCCACCCGGCGCAGGCCGGGGACGAGGAACGACTACCAGGCCGCTCTCGCCGAGGACGCGGCCGCCGACAGTGAGCCCGGGGGGCTGCACGCGATGGGCGGCGCCACGCCGCTGCCGGACGGCGTGTAAAGCTGTGCTTACCGCGCGCGGTGCGGGACCGCGCGCCTGACCGAACGGAATCGACGGAGGCGGCGTGAGTTGTCTGGGGGAGCGTCTGACCGCTCTGGTCGACGGCGAGCTGGGCCATGAGGAGCGCGAACGCGCCCTCGCCCACCTCGCGGGATGCGGCCGGTGCCGGAACGAGGCCGACCAGATGCGCCGGCTCAAGGGCCGGCTGCGCGGGCTGTCGGAGCTGCCGGCGACCGACGGCACGGACGACCTTCCCTCCGGCGACTTCCTGAGCCGGCTCCGCTCGCTGCCCGGGTCCGCCGGCCTTCCCGAGCCCGCCGAGGCGGCCCCGGAGCCCGCCGTGCCCGCGGCACCGGTCCGGCCGCGCTCCGCGGCCC
>NZ_SMKY01000579.1 GCF_004349235.1 Actinomadura darangshiensis
GGGCCGTCGCGTCGGCGAGGAGGGTGGCCAGGCGGGTGCGGGCGGCGTCGCGGTTGCGCTGCTGGGAGCGGTACTCCTCGGCGCGGATCGTGAGGACGCCGCGGACCAGGCGGTGGGAGAGCCGGTCCAGGGCGCGGGCCTTCAGCGGCTCGGGGAGGGACGGGGAGTTCGCCACGTCGAAGGAGAGCTCGGCGGCGGTGGCGCTGGTGTTGACGTGCTGCCCGCCCGGCCCCGAGGAACGGGAGAAGCGCCAGCCGAGCTCGGACTCCGGGATGGAGACCGAGCCGCGGACGTGGATCGGGTCGGGCATGTCCCCATTGTCGCAGGGCAGACGTGATCTTGTCGCCGGGTTTTGGCCCCGGCTGGCGACCGTTGCAAGTAACTACTTACACTGATCGCCATGACCGAAGGACTGTTCCAGGACGACGACCTCATCCGCGTCATCACGCGGGAGGGCGCGCTGATCGCGGCGGGCGGGGCCGCGTCGCTGCTGCAGACCGCGCATCCCAAGGTGGCGCAGGGCGTGTACGACCACAGCTACACCGCGGACGACCCCATGCGCCGGTTGCGGAACACCATGGGCTGGCTCTACACGGTCCAGTTCGGGACGCGGGAGGAGGCCGAGACCCTCAGCGCGCTGGTGACGAAGGGCCATGAGGCCGTCACCGGGCCCGACTACGAGGCGAACGACCCCGAGCTGCAGGTGTGGGTCGCGTCCACGCTGTTCGCGGTGGCCGCGCAGTTCTACCAGCTGCTCTTCCGGCGGACGTTCGACGAGGCGGAGCTCGCGGAGTTCTACCGGCAGACCAAGATCTACGCGACGATCCTCGGGTGCCCGCAGGAGCGGATGCCGGAGACGTATCCGGAGTTCCGCGTGTACTACGCGGACATGGTGCGGAGCCTGGAGATCACCGACGCGTCCCGGGCCATCGCGGAGCAGGTGCTGCACCCGAAGCTGCCCGGCGGGCCGCTCAACGCGCCCGGGCTGATGGCGATCCGGCTGCTCACCGCCGGGCTGATGCCGGCGCCGATCCGCGAGCAGTACGGGTGGACGTGGACCGCGGGACGGGAGCGGCGGTTCCGGCTGCTGGTCGGCGCGCTGGCGCTGGTGTACCCGCGGCTGCCGGCGCGGGTCCGGACGCTGCCGCGGGAGTACTACCTGCACAGCACGCGGAAGATGCTGGCGAAGCTGAAGCGGCGGCCCGCGATCAGGGTGCGGAGCTGACACCGGGGCCGACACGGGGCCGACACGGGGTTGAGCGGCCGCGCGGTCCACGGGGTGGCCGCGCGGCCGCTCTCCCTTGCTCGGTCCTCCCGCACCCGGCCCGGCCGGGAGGACCTGCCGACCCGGTCCGCCGCCCGTCCGCCCGCTCCCCCCAGAGCTCGGCCGGACGGCGGTCCCGGGTCAGACCGAGGCGCCGGCGATGATCCCGTCGGCGGTCTTCTTGGCGGAGTTCACCGGGATGGAGAAGCCGACCCCGATGTTCCCCTCGCTGTTCCCGGCGGTGAGGATGGCGGTGTTCACGCCGATCACCTGACCGGACGCGTTCACGAGCGCGCCGCCGGAGTTCCCGGGGTTGATGGCGGCGTCGGTCTGGATCGCGTTCTTGATCACCGTCTGCTGCTGCTCGGACAGCCGCCCGCGCAGCCCCGGCGGCAGCTGCTGGTCGGAGTCGCCCTCCTGGATCTGCCGGCCGAGCGCGCTCACGATGCCGGACGTCACCGAGCCGTCCAGGCCGAGCGGGCTGCCCACGGCGAGGACCTGGTCGCCGACGGCCAGGGCGTCGCTGTCGCCGAGCGTCGCGGGCTTCAGCCCCGACACGCCCTGCGCCTTGACGACGGCGATGTCGTCGGCGGTGTTCGCCCCCAGAACCTTCGCGGACGCCGTCCTGCCGTCGCTGAACTTCACCGCGACCTGCTGCGCGCCCGACACGACGTGCGCGTTCGTCATGATCACACCGTCCGAGCGCAGGATCACGCCGGAGCCCCCGGAGACGCCTTGCGCCGTCTTCGCCTGGATCGACACCACGCTCGGCTGGACGGCCGCGGCGACCTGTGCCGTCGTCCCGCCCTTGGCCGCGGCCCCGGACACCGCCGTCGGGCTCGCGTAAACGGTGCTCCCGTGGTTC
>NZ_SMKY01000057.1 GCF_004349235.1 Actinomadura darangshiensis
GGCCGGGACGGCGTGACGGTGCGGGCCCTGCGCCCGCTGGCGGAGAAGGTCGAGGTCGTCCTGCCGAACGGCGACCGGCATCCGCTCCGCCACTTCCACCAGGGGCTGTTCACCGGGACGCTGCCGGACGGGTCGTCCCTCTCGGGCGACGACGGGAGCAAGGCGCCGCTCGCCGTCCCCGACTACCGGCTCGCCGTCACCTACGGGGACGGCATCGAGACGGTCCAGGACGATTCGTACCGGCATCTGCCGACGCTCGGCGAACTCGACCTGCACCTGATCGGCGAGGGCCGGCACGAGGAGCTGTGGCAGGCGCTCGGCGCGCGGGTCCGCTCCTACGCGTCCGCGTTCGGGACCGTGTACGGGACGGGTTTCGCGGTGTGGGCGCCGACGGCGCGCGGCGTGCGCGTGGTCGGCGACTTCAACCACTGGGACGGCCGCGCCTACCCGATGCGGTCGCTCGGCTCCACCGGCGTCTGGGAGCTGTTCATCCCGGGCGTGGGCGACGGCATGTGCTACAAGTACGAGATCCTCGGCGCGGACGGTGTGTGGCGCACCAAGGCCGACCCCATGGCGCAGTTCACCGAACGTCCTCCCGCGACGGCGTCCCGTGTGTACACGTCGTCCTACGAGTGGGGCGACGGCGACTGGATGGACGGCCGCAAGGAGCACGACTGGCTGCACGAGCCCATGAGCGTGTACGAGGTGCACCTCGGGTCGTGGCGGCCTGGGCTCGGCTACAAGGAACTGGCCGAGAACCTGACCGAGTACGTGCGCGACATGGGTTTCACGCACGTGCAACTGCTGCCGGTCGCCGAGCACCCGTACGGACCGTCCTGGGGCTACCAGGTGACGTCCTACTACGCGCCTACGGCGCGGTTCGGCAGCCCGGACGACTTCCGCCATCTCATCGACCGCCTCCACCAGGCGGGTATCGGCGTCATCATGGACTGGGTGCCGGCCCACTTCCCCAAGGACGAGTGGGCGCTGGCACGGTTCGACGGCACCGCCCTGTACGAGCACGACGATCCGGCGCGCGGCGAGCATCCCGACTGGGGGACGCTCGTGTTCAACTTCGGGCGCGCCGAGGTCCGCAACTTCCTGGTGGCGAACGCGTCGTTCTGGCTGGAGGAGTTCCACATCGACGGGCTGCGCGTGGACGCCGTCGCCTCCATGCTGTACCTGGACTACTCGCGCGAAGAGGGCGAGTGGACGCCCAACATCTACGGCGGCCGCGAGAACCTGGAGGCCATCTCCTTCCTCCAGGAGATGAACGCGACGGTCTACAAGCGCAACCCCGGCATCATGACGATCGCGGAGGAGTCGACGGCCTGGCCCGGCGTGTCCCGTCCGACGCATCTGGGCGGGCTCGGCTTCGGGTTCAAGTGGAACATGGGCTGGATGCACGACACGCTCGAGTACATGCGGCACGAGCCCGTGTTCCGGCACTACCACCACAACGAGATCACGTTCTCGCTGGTGTACGCGTTCTCGGAGAACTACGTCCTGCCGCTGTCGCATGACGAGGTCGTCCACGGCAAGGGGTCGCTGCTGAGCAAGATGCCGGGCGACGGCTGGCAGCAGTTCGCCGGGCTCCGCGCGCTGCTCGCCTACATGTGGTCGCATCCCGGCAAGCAGCTGCTGTTCATGGGGCAGGAGTTCGGGCAGGGCGCCGAATGGGCGGAGGAACGCCCGCTGGACTGGTGGCTGATGGAGAACGCCGCCGAGGGCGCCAACCATCTGGGGCTGCAGAAGCTCGTCCGCGAACTCAACCGCGCCTACCAGGCGGAGCCCGCACTGTGGACGCGCGACAGCGACCACGAGGGTTTCCGCTGGATCGACGGCAACGACGCGGGCGGAAACACGCTTTCGTACCTGCGCTATGGGACGTCCCAGGGCGGTGAGCCACCGGTGATGGCGTGCGTCATCAATTTCGCTGGGAACCCGCACGAGGACTACCGGCTCGGCCTTCCGCGTGAGGGCGCCTGGCGCGAGGTCGTCAACACCGACGCCTACGAGTACGGCGGCAGCGGTGTCGGCAACCTCGGCCGCGTCGAGGCGACCACCGAGCCCTGGCACGGGCTGCCCGCGTCAGCGGCGATACGTGTTCCGCCCCTGGGCGCGGTCTGGCTCGCCCCTGAATAGTCTGTCGGGATGCGTCTGCACATCGTCCCGGGACAGTTCATGGTGGAGCACCTCCCACACGCGACGTTCCCGGAGGACGACGAATGGGTCGCGCTCGTACGCGCCCCAGAGGGGCTGACCGTGGTCCGGGACGCGTCACCGTTCGTGGAGACGGAACGCTGGGTCGGCTTCTACGGCGACACCGCCCACTCCCTGGACACGCCCGGCATGCTCGCGGGGGTCGTGGGGCCGCTCGCCGAGGCCGGGGTGCCCGTCTTCGTGACCTCGACCTACCACGCCGACCTGGTCCTCGTCCCGGAGCACCGGCTGAAGGAGGCCACGGCCGCGCTGCGCGACGCCGGGCACGGCGTCGAGGCCTGACCGCGCCGAGGACTAGAGGCGTCCCAGGAGCCAGCGCGGGCCGGTGACGGCGGCGCCTGCGGCCTCGCAGCGTGCGCGCAACTCGCGGTCGGCCGTGACGACCAGGTGGTCGCTGCCCGGCCCGCCCTGCTTGACGAGGTCGACGATCTGGTCGTCGCCGCTGCCGGGCGCGGCCACGACCCGCACGCCGTTGGACGGCTCGTCCGCCACGCCCCGCGCGGCGCCCTCGACGACCAGCACGACTTCGGGGAAGCAGCGGTCGAACGGGAAGACCCCCTCCGGGAGGCCGCGTACACCGCCGCCCAGCTTCTTCAGGTCGTCGCGCAGCCGCGCGTTCGCGCCCGCCCTGTCCTTCCACCAGCCGTCGGCGCGGGCGCCCACGACGTTCGCCGCGTCCACGACGAGGACGAGCCCCTTCATCGCGTCCTGCAGGCGGGGCCAGGAGCGCGCGAACGGCTCGAACAGCTTGCGGTCGGTGACCTCGTCCTCCCGCACCCACTCGGCCCTGCGGGTCTCCCGCGACGCGGGGTCCACGTGGACGCGCCTGGACAGCGAGCCGATCACGGACGTGAACGACCAGCCGCCGTGGTCCTCGACGCTCGTCCCGTGGACGTCCAGGATCCGGGTGTCGAGCGTGCACTCCTCGCGCGTCTCCCGGAGCGCGCCGGCGACGGTGTCCTCGTGGCTGTGCAGGGCGCCGCCGAACATGCCCCACGTCCCGCCGCCGATCCCCCACCACGCGCGCTGCTGGAGGAGCACCCACACCCGGCCCTCGGCGTCGCGGTGGTAGGCGAGCAGGCCGGCCGCGCCGAACCGTCCCCAGTGCGTGTGGCCCTGCCCGCATCCGGCCCAGCCGTCGCCGTCACCCATGCGTCCGACCCTAGCGCCGGACATCGGTGACGAACGGCACAGTGTCGCGCCCAGCGATCTCCGAATACCATTCGGGCATCCCACTAAGGAGAACGAGTTGAGCGTGGAGGCGGGCCCGGAGGCCCTGCGGCGGGCGGCCGGGCTGTGGAACACGCTGTCCGGGGCGGAGTTCATCCGGGAGATGATCGGCCGGCAACTGCCCGACTTCTCCGACATCTCCGATTTCATCGGGCAGCAGGTGCGGGACGCCGAGCCCGGCCGGGTGGAGATCGCGTGGACGCCCGGAGAGAAGCTCTGCAACCCCGGCGGCGCCGTCCACGGCGGCTACATCGCGATGATCCTCGACAACGCGGTCTGCCTCGCCGCGGCCAGCACCGGCGAGCGGTTCACGCCGATGCTCACCCTCAACCTCAGCATCGACTACCTGCGCGGCGTCAAGGCGGACCAGACCTACACCGTCACCGGGACGTGCGTGCACCCGGGCGCCACCCGCATGGTCTCCAACGCCGTGATCATCGACGCGCGCGGCCGCCCGGTCGCCCAGGCGTCCGCCAGCGTGATCCCCAACAAGGCCTTCGCGCGCTGACGCCCGGAGCGGGGAACGGCACATAGGCTGGGGCCATGGTTGATCCCGGCACAGTCGTCAACGTGATCAAACAGGCCCGCGACCGGCGGACGGCCCCGCTGATCCTCGAACTGGACCTCACCGAGGGCATCGTGGAGACCGCGCCGTCCGACCCGATCTCGGCGATCCTGTCCATGCGCCGCACGGGCCTGCGGGACGTCCTGGACGGGCTGCGCCGCGCCCGCACCGACAGCCGGGTGCGCGCCCTCGTCGTGAAGGTCACCGGCGGCGTCGGGCTGGCGATGGCGCAGGAGCTGCGCGAGGCCGTCCAGGCGCTGCGGGACGCGGGCAAGCTCACCGTCGCGTGGGCGGAGACGTTCGGCGAGAGCGGCCGCGGCACCGTCCCGTTCTACCTGGCCACCGGGTTCGACAAGGTCTACCTGCAGCCGACCGGCGAGGTCGGGCTCACCGGCGTCGCGCTGGAGGAGCCGTTCTTCGCGGGCGCCCTGGAGAAGGCGGGCGTCCAGCCCCGGTTCGCCAAGCGGTACGAGTACAAGACCATGGCGAACACGTTCATGGAGAAGACCTACACGCCCGAGCACGAGGAGTCCTCGCAGCGGCTCGTCACCTCGCTCGGCGAGCAGATCACCGCCGGCATCGCCGCCGCCCGCGGCCTCCCCGAGGACAGGGTCCGCGAGCTCACCGACCACGGCCCGCTGCTCGCCGCCGAGGCGCTGGAGGAGAACCTGGTCGACCACCTCGGCTACCGCGACGAGGTGTACGCCGCCCTGCGCGAGGAGTTCGGGGCGGAGGCGCAGCTGCGCTTCGTCGCCCGCTACAACCGCGCGCACAGCCTCGCGAGCCGCCTCCCGCAGCCCGGCAAGCAGGACGTCGTCGCGTTCATCAACGGGCAGGGCCCCATCCGGCTCGGCCGCAGCGGCCGCGGCGGCCCGCTCCCGAACTCGGGCCCGGCGATGGGCTCGGACACGATCGGCGCCGCGTTCCGCGCCGCCGTGAAGGACGACCGCGTCAAGGCGATCGTGTTCCGGGTGAACAGCCCGGGCGGCTCCGCCGTCGCCTCCGACACGATCTGGCGCGAGGTGGTCCTCGCCCGCCGCGCCGGCAAGCCGGTGGTCATCTCGATGGGCAACGTCGCCGCGTCCGGCGGCTACTACGTCTCGATGGCCGCCGACGCGATCGTCGCGCAGCCCGGCACCATCACCGGCTCCATCGGCGTCGTCGTCGGCAAGGCCGTGGTGAACGACCTCCTCGACCGCGTCGGCATCGGCCTCGGCTCCGTCGCCGACGGCGACCACGCCCGCATGTTCAGCGCCACCAAGGACTTCAGCGACTCCGAGTGGGAGCGCGTCAACGCCTCCCTCGACAAGATCTACGACGACTTCACCGCGAAGGTCGCCGAGGGCCGCGACCTGTCCCGCGAACGCGTCCACGAACTGGCCCGCGGCCGCGTCTGGACGGGCGCCGACGCCAAGGACAACGGCCTCGTCGACGAGCTCGGCGGCATCGACCTGGCCCTCGACCTGGCCCGCAAGAAGTCCGGCCTCGCCTCGGACGCCCCGGTCCGCCTCTACCCGCACTCCTCGCCCCTGGAGCGGCTGCGCCCGCCGGAGTCCAGCGAGGACCGCACCGCCGCGTCCGCCCGCTTCGACGCCTGGGGCTCCCTCGGCGGCCTCGCCGCCCGCCTGGGCCTGCCCGCCGCCGGCCCGCTCACCCTGCCCGGCGCCTGGGAGATCCGCTGAACACGGGCTTCGCCGAGGCCGTCGCGGGCTTCGCCACGGGCGTGGTCGTCCTGACCGTCCGCGACGGCCGCGACGACCTCGGCACCACGGTCACCTCGTTCATGTCGGTGTCCCTGGATCCCCCGATGGTCCTGGCGAGCGTGTCCACGACCTCTTACCTCACCGAGGTCCTGACCCGCCAACCCCGCTGGGCGGCGACGATCCTGTCGGCGAACCAGCGGGCCCTGGCAGGCCGCTTCGCCTCCGAGGGCCGCCCCAGCGCCCGGATCCTCCTCGCAAGCCTCCCCCACCACCGCGGCGAACACTCGGACGCCCTCATCCCGGAAACGGGCGTCGCGGCCCTGGAATGCGAAACCCGCCACATCCTGGAATCCGGCGACCACACCCTCTTCACCGCCGAAGCCCTCGCCACGGACTACACGACCCGCGACCAAGAACCCCTGATCAGAGTCAACCGCCGCTACCTCTAGCCCTTGGGGAGGCGTTCGAGGAGGCCGCGGAGGTCGTCGGCGTGTTCTTCCTCCTGCGCCAGGATGCGCTCGAAGACGCGCTTGGTCGTGGGGTCGCCGTCGCCGAGCCACTGGACGATCTCGGTGTAGGACGCGATGGCGATGCGCTCCGCGACCAGGTCCTCCTTGATCATCTCGACGAGGTCGAGGCTGGCGTCGTACTCGGCGTGCGCGCGGGTGGTGAGGGTGTCGGGCGAGAAGTCGGGGTCGCCGCCGAGCTGGACGATCCGCTCGGCCAGCATGTCGGCGTGCTGCTGCTCCTCGGCCGCGTGCTGGAGGAACTCGCCCGCGACGGCCTCGGCGTGGATGCCGGTGGCCGTGTAGTAGTGCCGCTTGTAGCGCAGCGTGCACACGATCTCGGTGGCCAGCGCCTCGTTGCACACCTGGATCACGCGCGTGACGTCCGCGCCGTAGGCCTCGGTGATCGGGCCTTTGTCGATCTCCTGGCGGGCGCGCTCACGCAGGGTCTTGATGTCCGTCAGGAACTCAGCCATTCGGGGGCCTCCACAGTCGACTACTGCGCCCCCTCTACCCGACGACCCGCTTTCCACACTGCGGCGGGGCGACGGGGGCGACGGCGTCCAAGAGGCGGCGGGTGCCCGGGTAGGGGCTGCCGGATGGAGGCACCAACGCCCGGCCGGAGTGCTCGGCCGGCCGCCGACACACGAGAAGACTCCATTCTCTCCTCCACTCTGCACACGAGTCTGCACGTGCAAACGAGCCGCGACTGACACAATGCACGAGATTCTCACTCGACAGAAACATCGCATGGCGCGATGTTCGCGTGAAACAAGGCCTGTTCGACTTTGCCGCCAGCAACGTGGGACACAACTCTCGCTGGCCAGAGGGCCCGCAGCGAAAGGCTTACTGTAATTTTCACCGAGTTCGGCCATTGGGCTAATGATCGCTTAACGGCGGATCTTCCGATTGGCGACCGAGCACTGCCGACCGGGATATGCTTCCGATCAATCGACGCCCGTTTTGGCGGCTTTGTGATGGACGAAGCGTCCGATAGGGCGTGTAAGGCACCCTCGTCATTGATACGAGGAACACACCATGCCGGTTGAGACGGCCAGGCGGCGCCCACCACCCTCGGGCGTTCCGGCCGACCCGGGCGCCGAGCCCGGCTCACCGGCGGCCCCGACCGCGGCACCGCGCCCACAACGGCGGTGACGGCCGGGCACATGACGGCGGTCCCCCCGTGCGGAACAGCTGCGGGGAGACCCCGCCATGGGACGAGGCCCGGGCACCGCAGCCCGCTCACGGCCCACGTCCGGGAGGGGAGCTGAGATGGGAGGCCTGCCTCACGACCCGCGCACCGAAGCGGGCTCCGATCCCGCCTCGGACCTGTTCGAGCACCTGCACGGCAAGTACCGGGAAAGGGTGCTGCGCTGCATCCGGCGGATCCTCGGCCGCTCCGGTATCGGCATCGACGATGTCGCCCAGGAGACGTGGATCAAGGTCTTCGAGAGGCTGGACGAGATTCGCACCAACCCCCGGGCCCACATCCTGACCATCGCGTCCCACGAGGCCGTCAACGCCATCAGGGAGGCGAGCCGGCTCAGGAGCCTTCTGGAGGAGTACGGGTCGCTCATGGACGAGAAGGAGCAAGAGCGGGCGCTGGAAGCCCTGGAGGCCGCCATGGCGAAGGAGGCCGGGCAGGACGGGGCAGCGGAGCAGGACGGGGCTGCCGCGCCGGACGCCCGCGACGACGCGTCCGCTCAGCGCAGGGCGCTCATCGAGCGGGCGTGGAGGGCCATGGACGAGCTCTCGCCGCGACAGCGCGCGGTCATCTCGATGTGGATCGCCGAGGACCCGCCCCCCACCGGCGAGGAGATCGGGCATCACCTGGACATCGGCCGCAAGACCGCGGAGACCCATCGCCGCCGCGGCCTGCAGAACCTGCGCCGGGCTCTGGAGGACCAGGAACCTCCGGAGTCTTCTTCCGGAGGCGCAGAGGAAGGAGCGCAACGATGAAGCGAAGGAGGAACCATCCCGCGACAGAATCCACCTGCCACGCCGTCACCGAACCGACCCGTGCGGAGCTGCGGCGGCTGCTGCGCGACGCCGTGAACGAGGAGATCGCGGCCGAGGCTGCCGATCCGGAGACCCGCGCGCGCGAGGTCGCCGAAATCCGCCGCATCGCCGGCCGACGGCGGGCCGCCGCCGGCCGCCGGCCACCGACACCGGGACCGACCCGGATGCGAGCGCCGATCGGCTCGCGGAGGGTGCCGATCTCCACGGCGTACGGGGGCCGTCGCCGGCCGGGCGCTTACGGCGCACGGCCGTCGCCGCCACGGTGACCACGGCGGGCGGTATCGCCTGGGCATCCGTCACTCTCGCGAAGGGCGCAGCCCAGCTGTGGGTCGTCCTCACGGGTGCCGGGCTGCTCACCGCTCACGTAGTCGTGCACTTGACATGTTCACCGCGAGGCCGCGGAGAGAGGAGTCGTGGTTGAGCAAGAACGGGATCGAGTGATCAGGGCCCTCCCTCTCACGGTCAGCCGACACGGTGGCCGTGTTTCCACACGGCGGCTGTTTGGGGGACGCCGGGGCGGTAGGCCAGGTGGATGTGGGACGGGGCCGTCAGGACGTGGACGTCTGCCCGGGCGCCCGGGGTGAGGTGGCCCACGTCGGTGCGGCGTAGGGCTCTGGCGCCGCCTGCGGTGGCGGACCAGACGGCCTCGGCCGGGGTCATGTGCATGTCGCGGACGGCCACGGCGATGCAGAAGGCCATGCTGGAGCTGTAGCAGGAGCCCGGGTTGCAGTCGGTGGCGAGGGCGACGGTGGCCCCGGCGTCCAGGAGGCGGCGGGCGTCCGGGTAGGGCTGGCGGGTGGAGAACTCGACGCCCGGCAGGAGGGTCGCGACCGTTCGGGATGAGGCCAGGGCGTCCACGTCGGCGTCGCTTAGGAACGTGCAGTGGTCGGCGGACGCGGCGTCCAGTTCGACGGCGAGCTGCACGGCGGGGCCCTGGGTGAGCTGGTTCGCATGGAGGCGGGGCGCCAGGCCCGCCTTGATGCCCGCTTGCAGGACTTCGCGGGCCTGGTCGGCGTCGAAGGCGCCCTGTTCGCAGAAGACGTCCACCCAGCGGGCGTGCGGGGCGCAGGCCGACAGCATGTCCGTTGCCGCCAGGCGGGTGTAGGCGGCGGTGTCGTAGCCGGCGGGGACGACGTGGGCGCCCAGGTAGGTGACCTCGTCGGCGAGTTCGGCGGCGATGCGGACGGCGCGTTCCTCCTGCTCGACCGTGAGGCCGTAGCCGGACTTGCATTCGACGGTCGTGGTGCCCTGGCGGGCCATTTCGCCGATGAGGCGGCGCAGGTTGTCGCGCAGGTCGTCGTCGGACGCGGCGCGAGTGCGTTCGACGGTGGTGCGGATGCCGCCGGCCGCGTACTTCTGGCCGCTCATCCGGGCCGCGAACTCCTCGGCGCGTTCACCGGCGAAGACGAGGTGGGCGTGGGAGTCCACGAAGCCGGGGAGGACGGCCCGTCCGGCGGCGTCGAACGATTCGTCGGTGGCGGGGGCCCCTGCGGCCGGGCCCGTCCACGCGACGGTTCCGTCCTCGATCACGAGGGCCGCGTCGCGGATGACGCCCAGGCCGTCGCCGGCGGCGGGGTCGTTGGTGACGAGTTCCCCGATGTTCGTGATGACGGTGCTCACCAGGGCAGCCTCTCACGCCGTGTCATTCGGGGCCGGGGGCCGTGACGGTGGTGATGGCGTCGGTCAGGGCGGCGGGGACGTCGTCGATCAGGAGGTGGCGGCCGTCGTGGACGACCTGGCGCCCGGAGACGACCACGTGCCGGACGTCGGCGGACGTCGCGGCGAAGACGGCGGCCTCGGCGGCGTAGCCGGGGGCGGCGCCGGCGGTGCGGACCGAGCCGAGGTCGACGGTCACCAGGTCGGCGTACGCGCCGGGTTCCAGGCGTCCCGCCTCGGGCCAGCCGAGCCCGTAGTGGCCGTTGGACGTGGCGGCGGCGAGCAGCTCACCGGCCGTCCAGTGGCCGCGGGCCCGGGTGCGCAGGCGCTCGTCCAGCTCGACCGCGCGGGCCTCCTCGAACAGGTCGATGACGGCGTGCTGGTCGGAGCCGAGGCAGATCGGGGAGCCGGCGTCGGCCAGCGCGCGGGCGGGGCCGATGCCGTCGGCGAGGTCGCGTTCGGTGGTCGGGCACATGCACACGCCGGTCATCGTCGTGCCGAGCAGGCCGATGTCCTCGTCGGTGAGGTGTGTCGCGTGGACGGCGGTGGTGAGCGCGCCGAGGGCCCCCGCCTCGGCGAGCAGGCGGGTCGGGGTCATGCCGTAGGCGTCCAGGCAGTCCTGGTTCTCGGCGGGCTGCTCGGACAGGTGGACGTGCAGCGGGGCGCGGTGCTCCTTCGCCCAGGACGCGACGGCGCGCAGCTGCTCGCGCGGCACCGCCCGGACGGAGTGGATCGCGGCGCCGACGCGAGCGTGCAGCCGCCCGGACTTGTCGGTCGCCTCGTGCAGGGACTCGACGCGGCGGACCCAGTTGCCGGCGGTGCCGTCGCCGAAGCGCAGCTGCGGGCCCGTGAGGGGCCGGCCGATGCCGCCGGTGAGGTAGCAGGTGTCCAGGAGCGTGATCCGGATGCCCGCGTCGGACGCGGCGCCCATCAGCGCCTCGCCCATCGCGTTCGGGTTCCCGTAGGGGGCGCCGCCCGGTTCGTGGTGCAGGTAGTGGAACTCGCCGACGCAGCTGATCCCGGCGAGGGCCATCTCGGCGAACACGGCGGTGGCGAGGGCTCGGTAGGAGTCGGGGTCGAGGCGGTCGGCGACCTTGTACATCTGCTCGCGCCATGTCCAGAACGTCCCGGAGTGGGCTTGGACGCGGGAGCGGAGGGCGCGGTGGAACGCGTGGGAGTGCGCGTCGGCGAGGCCCGGCAGGGTCAGTCCGGGCAGGTGCTGGGCGTGCGGGGAGGGCGGGACGCCGGCCGCGACGCTGGTGATCCGCTCGCCGTCGGCCTCGATGAGCACGTCGGCCGCCACGCCGTCTCCGAGCCAGGCGAGCTGGGCATGCCACTGCATGTCAGGATTCCTACCCGCGCGTCAGGTCGTCCAGTACCGCGGTGAGGGCCTCGACTCCGGCCAGCCGGTCCGCCGGTTCGGCGAACTCGGCGGGCGCGTGCGAGACCCCGGTCGGGTTCCGGACGAACAGCATCGCCGCCGGCAGCCGGGCCGACAGGACGCCGGCGTCGTGCCCGGCCCCGGTCGGCAGGACCGGGACCCCGCCCAGCGTCGCGGTGATCCGGTCGCGCAGCGCCAGGTTGAAGTCGACGATCTCGGTGTAGGACTCCTCGGCGAAGTCGACGCTCACCCGGTGCGGGCGCGCGGCCACGCGGGCGGCCTCGTCGACGTCCTTTACGGTCCGGCGGACGGCGTCGTCCAGCGGGCCTCGGGCGTCCAGCCAGGCGGTGACGGACGACGGGATCGCGTTCACCCCGCCTGGCACGACCTTGATCTTCCCGACCGTCGCGACCGTGCCGTTGCGCTCGGCTGCCTCGCGCGCGGCGATGACCATGTGCGCGAACGGGAGCATGGGGTCGCGCCGGTCGCTCAGGCCGGTCGTCCCGGCATGGTTGCCCTCGCCCGCGAAGTCGAACCGCCAGCGGCCGTGCGGGACGATCGCGCTCGCGACCCCGACCGGCTCGTCCAGCGCCCGTCCTTGCTCGACGTGGAGTTCGACGTAGCAGGAGATCCGCGCGAGGAGGCCGTCGTCCGGGCCGATCGCCTCGGGGTCGAACCCGGCGTTGTGCATGACCTCGGCGAACGTGTGGCCGTCGGCGTCGGTCAGGCCGCGGGCCCGCGCCGGATCGATCGCCCCCGACAGCAGCCGCGAGCCCAGGCACGCCACGCCGAACCGCGCGCCCTCCTCCTCGGCGAACGCCCCGATCCCGATCGGCCGCCGCGGCGTGACGCCGCGTCCGCGCAGGTCGTCGAGCGCGGCGAACGCGGACACGATGCCGAGCGGCCCGTCGAACGCTCCCCCGCCCGGGACGGAGTCGAGGTGGCTCCCGGTCAGGACGGCGTCGCCGCGCGACCCGTCGGCGGGGAGCCACCAGGCGAACATGTTGCCGTTGGCGTCGTGCTCGACGTCGAGGTCGCGGCGGCGCGCCTCGTCCAGGAACCAGGCGCGGCACTCCAGCTCCGCGGGCGTCCACGCGAACCGGTGGTACCCACCGGTAGCCTCATCCCGCCCGACGGGCAGGAGCTCCGCCCACATCTCCTCGAAACTCACCTTGCCTCAACTCAAAGCATCGGGAGGCGGACGCCTCGTTCGGCGGCCACCTCGGTGGCTGCTTCGTAGCCCGCGTCCGCGTGGCGCATCACTCCTGTGCCCGGGTCGTTCGTCAGGACTCGCTGAAGCTTCTCGCCTGCCAGCGGCGTTCCGTCGGCTACGCAGACCTGGCCGGCGTGGATGGAGCGGCCGATGCCGACCCCGCCGCCGTGGTGGATGGACACCCAGGTCGCGCCGGACGAGGTGTTGAGCATGGCGTTCAGCAGCGGCCAGTCGGCGATCGCGTCCGAGCCGTCCTTCATGCCCTCGGTCTCCCGGTACGGGCTGGCGACCGAGCCGCAGTCGAGGTGGTCGCGGCCGAGGACGATCGGCGCGCTGATCTCGCCGCGCGCGACGAGGTCGTTGAACACCGCGCCCGCCTTGTCGCGCTCGCCGTAGCCGAGCCAGCAGATCCGGGACGGCAGGCCCTGGAAGTGCACCCTCTCCTTCGCCATCCGGATCCACCGGGTCAGCGGCTCGTTGTCTGGGAAGAGGTCGAGGATCGCCTTGTCGGTGCGGGCGATGTCCTTCGGGTCGCCCGAGAGCGCCGCCCACCGGAACGGGCCCTTGCCCTCGCAGAAGAGCGGCCTGATGTAGGCGGGCACGAACCCGGGGAACTCGAAGGCGCGCGCGTAGCCGGCGAGCTGCGCCTCACCGCGGATCGAGTTGCCGTAGTCGAACACCTCGGCGCCGGCGTCCTGGAAGCCGACCATCGCCTCGACGTGGGCGGCCATCGACGTGCGGGCCTTGGCGATGAAGCCGTCCCGGTCCTTGTCGCGTTCGGCGGCCATGTCCTCGAACGCCACGCCCCGCGGCAGGTACATCAGCGGGTCGTGCGCACTGGTCTGGTCGGTGACGATGTCGATCGGGGCGCCGCGCCGGAGCAGTTCGGGGACGACGTCGGCCGCGTTCCCGAGCACCGCGATCGACAGCGGGCGCCGCTGCGTCCTGGCCTCTTCGGCGAGGCGCAGCGCCTCGTCCAGGGACTCGGCGCGGACGTCGCAGTACCGGTGCGCGACGCGCCGCTCGATCCGGGACGGGTCGCACTCGACGCAGATCGCGACGCCGCCGTTCATCGTGACGGCCAGCGGCTGGGCGCCGCCCATGCCGCCGAGCCCGGCGGTCAGCGTGACGGTCCCGGCCAGGGTGCCGCCGAAGCGCTTCTCGGCGACCGCCGCGAACGTCTCGTAGGTGCCCTGCAGGATGCCCTGCGTCCCGATGTAGATCCACGACCCGGCGGTCATCTGCCCGAACATCGTCAGCCCGAGCGACTCCAGCCGGCGGAACTCCTCCCACGTCCCCCACTGCGGGACGAGGTTGGAGTTCGCGATCAGCACGCGGGGCGCCCACTCGTGCGTCCGGAAGATCCCGACCGGCTTGCCGGACTGGACGAGCAGCGTCTCGTCGCCCTCCAGGTCCGACAGCGACCGGAGGATGCCGTCGAAGGCGTCCCAGTTCCGGGCGGCCTTCCCGGAGCCGCCGTAGACGACCAGCTCGTCCGGGTGCTCGGCCACCTCGGGGTCGAGGTTGTTCTGGATCATGCGCAGGGCGGCCTCCTGCGGCCAGCCCTTGGCGGCGGTCAGCGCGGTGCCGCGCGGCGCGCGGACGGGACGGGGTCCAGACATGTCGGGCTCCTTAGGCGAGCGGGCCGGTGACGGCCTCGGCGGCGGCGACGAGCGAGCCGTCCCGGACCAGGGCGGCCGCGGCGGCGATCTCGGGGGCGAGGTAGCGGTCCGGGCCGGGCGGCGGGACGGTCTCGCGCAGTTTCGCGACCACGGCGGCGGTCGCCGGTCCGGGCCGCAGCGGGGTGCGCAGGTCGAGGGCCCGCGCGGCGGTGAGGATCTCGATGGCGACCACCTGGGCCAGCCCGTCCACCGCCCTGCGCAGCTTCCGGGCCGCGTTCCAGCCCATGGAGACGTGGTCCTCCTGCATGGCCGAGCTGGGGATCGAGTCGGCGCTGGCGGGGGCGGCCAGCCGCTTCAGCTCGGAGACGATGCTCGCCTGCGTGTACTGGGCGATCATGTGGCCGGAGTCGACGCCGGGGTCGTCGGCGAGGAAGGCGGGCAGCCCGGCGGACCGCCCCTTGTCGAGCATCCGGTCGGTGCGCCGCTCGGACATCGACGCGACGTCCGCGGCGGGCACGGCGAGAAAGTCGAGCACATAGGCCACGGGCGCCCCGTGGAAGTTGCCGTTGGACTCCACCCGCCCGTCCGGGAGGACGACGGGGTTGTCGATGGCGGACGCCATCTCCCGCCCGGCGACCAGTTCGGCGTGTTCGAGGGTGTCGCGGGCGGCGCCGTTCACCTGCGGGGCGCAGCGCAGCGAGTAGGCGTCCTGCACCCGGGTGCAGTCGGGGCCGCGATGCGACTCCATGATCTGCGAGGCGTCCAGCAGCGCCCGCAGGTTCGCCGCGGACGCGGCCTGCCCGGGATGGGGCCGGAGGTTCTGCAGGTCGGCGGCGAAGACCCGGTCGGTGCCGAGCAGCGCCTCGACGCTCATCGCGGCCGCCAGATCGGCGGTGGTGAGCAGCCTCCGCAGGTCGTTCATGGCGAGGACGAGCATGCCGAGCATCCCGTCCGTCCCGTTGAGGAGGGCGAGCCCTTCCTTGGCGCCGAGCAGGACGGGCGAGATCCCGGCCTCCGCCAGCGCCTCCCCCGCCGGCCTCAGTTCGCCGTTCGCGTCCCGGACCGAGCCCTCACCGATCAGCGCGAGCGCCACATGGGCGAGCGGCGCCAGATCGCCGGAACATCCCAGGCTCCCGTACTCGAAGACCTGCGGTGTGATGCCCGCGTTGAGCAGTCCGGCCAGCGTCCGGGCCGTGGTCGGCTGGACGCCCGTCCGCCCGGTGGCGAGCGTCCGCAGCCGCAGCAGCATCAGCGCCCTGACGACCTCGCGCTCGACCTCGGGCCCTGATCCCGCCGCGTGCGACCGGACGATGTTGAGCTGCAGTTGCGCCCGCAGCTCCGGCGCGATGTGCCGGGTGGCGAGCGCCCCGAAACCCGTCGACACCCCGTACACGGGCGTGGGGCGGGCCGACAGCTCCTCGACGTGGGCCCGCGCCTCGCCGATCAGCTTCAGCGCCCCGTCCGTCAGCGAGACCCGTGCACCGTCCCGGGCGACCGCGACGACCTGCTCGAACGCCAGCGGTTCCGGCCCGACCTCAACATCCCCCATATCGAAACCCATACCCACCATTGGAACGCGCGCCGGGCCGGAGCCCCAGCCCTCGGCGGCGTCCTGTGTCTCAGATACGAGACAATGGGGGAATGAGCCAGGTGCCCGCCGCCCGCCGCGCCCTCGCGGTGCTCCGCCTGCTGGCCGCCGCGCCCGGCCCGCTCCCCGCCTCGGCGATCGCCCGCGCGCTCGGCCTCCCCCGCTCCAGCACCTACCACCTGCTGACCGCGATGGCGGCGGACGGCTTCGTCATCTCCATCCCGGAGGAGCGCCGCTGGGGCCTGGGCGTCGCCGCCTTCGAGGTCGGCTCCGCCTACCTGCGGCACGAGCCGCTGGAGCGGCTGGCGCGTCCGCTCCTGCGCCGCCTGGTCGACCAGGTCGGCGAGATCGCCCAGCTGGGCGTCCTGCACGGCGCCGAGACCCTCTACCTGCTCAAGGAGCAGCCGCCCCGGCACGCCACGCTCGTCACCGACGTCGGCGTCCGGATGCCCGCGCAGCTCACCGCGAGCGGCCGCTCGATGCTCGCGCACCTGCCTTCCGCGCAGGTGCGGGCCCTGTTCCCCGGCCGTTTCGTGGACCGCACCGGCCGCGGCCCGTCCTCCCTGCGCGAACTGCGCCGCGTCCTCGCCGAGGACGCCCGCCGGGGCTGGTCGGCGGAGGACGGCCACGTCACCGAGGGCTTCGCCAGCATCGCCGCCTGCGCCTTCGACCACACCGGCCACCCCACCGCCGCGATCACGGTGACGTTCCGCCGCGAGGACCATCCCGAGGAGGGGCGGCCGCGCCTGGCCGGGTCCGTCCGCGCGACGGCCGCCGCGCTCACGACCCGGCTGACCGGCCGCCCGCCCTCCTGACCGGCCCCTGCCTCAGGCGGGCGCCGCCTCCGTCTCGGCCATGCGGCGGACCAGGCTCTTCGGCCGCATGTCGGTCCAGTGCTCGTTGACGTAGTCGAGGCAGGCCTGGCGGTCGTCCTCGGGGTGGGCGACGGTCCAGCCCTGGGGCACGGGGGTGATGACCGCCGGCCACAGCGAGTGCTGTCCCTCGTCGTTGACGAGGACCAGGAAGCGGCCGTCGGTGTCGTCGAATGGGTTGGCCATGGTTTCCTCTCGGTTCGGATGTGGAGGTTCAGCCGGCGACGTGCTGGAGGGATCGTTCCTCGCGCAGGACGCCGGCCAGCCGGTCGAGGCCGCGTTCGAGGGAGGCGGCCGGCCCGCCGAAGCCGAGCCGCACGCGCTGGGGGTCGCCGAAGCAGCTCCCCGGGACGAGCAGGACGCGGTGCTCCTGCGCGAGCCGGTGGCAGAGGGCGGTGGTGTCGTCGATGCCCACGAGCCGCGGGAAGGTGCTGACGCCGCCCATCGGGGTGACGAGGTCGACCAGCTCTGGGTTGTCGTCGGCCCACTGCCGGAGCACGACCAGGTTGCGGCGGGCCTGGTCGAGCCGCGGCGCGAGCAGGCGGTCGGCCCCGCGCGCCACCCGCGCGGCGAGGAACTCGACCAGCGGCGACAGGTGCAGTGTCGTCCGGTCCCGCAGGTCGAGGACGCCGTCGAGCACGTCGGGGTGGGCCAGGCACCAGCCGACGCGCAGTCCGGCGAGCCCGTACCCCTTGGACAGGGTGCCGAACGACACGGCGCGGTCGTAGTCGTTGATCGGGTCGCGCAGCGGCTCCCCCGCGTGGACCATCTCCCGGAACGCCTGGTCCCAGATGAGGTAGGCGCCGGCGGACCGGGCGATGGCGACGAGCTCGTCGCGCTCGGCCGCGGTGACCGAGGTTCCCGTCGGGTTGTGCGGCAGGTTGACGACGATCGCCTTGGTGGGCTCCGCGACGAGCGCGCGGAGCGCGCCGAGGTCGGGGCGGTAGCCGTCGGCGGCGTTGATCTCCCACGGCACGAGCTCGCAGCCGAGGGTCCGCGCGGTGGAGGCGAGGGAGTGGTAGACGGGGTCCAGCACCACGACGCGGTCGCCCGGGTCGAGCAGGGTGCTCATGACGAGGTAGATCGCCTCGCTGGCGCCGTGGGTGACCATGACCTTGTGCGGGTCGCCGTCGCCCCACCGGTCCGCGATCGCCGCGCGCACCTCGTCGCCGCCGAGCGACATGCTGTCGCGCAGCACGATCGCGTCGAGGTCGGCCGAGGAGAAGCCCAGCAGCTCGCGCAGATCCGCCAGCGAGTAGTCGGCGACGCCGCTGCTGCCGATGTCGTCGTCGACGGCGAAATAGTAGTCGCGCATCCAGATCTCAAGTTCGGCGGGCGCATACTTCATTTCGGCGGCTCCACTCTGTTCTCACGCCTCAAGATAGGCTCTCGACTGAATGTCATACAGTTCCGCGTAAAGCCCGCCCCGGCTCATCAGCTCCTCGTGGCTGCCGATCTCGCGAATGCGCCCGCCGTCGAGGACGACGATGATGTCGGCCATCCGGGCGGTCGAGAAGCGGTGCGAGACCAGCAGCGTGATGGTGCCGCCGCCCGCGCCGGCGCGGGCCGCGCGGGCGAACCGGTCGAAGAGGGCGTGCTCGGTCTGGGCGTCGAGCGCGGCCGTGGGCTCGTCGAAGACGACCAGCAGCGGGTCCGGCCGCAGCAGGCCGCGGGCCAGCGCGAGGCGCTGCCACTGCCCGCCGGACAGGTCGGTGCCGTCCCCCCACGTGGTGCCGAGCTGGGTGTCGAGCCCGCGGGGCAGCCCGCCGACCACGGCCGTGGCGTCGGCCCGGTCGAGGGCTGTGTGCAGGACCGCGTCGTCGCCGATGTGCGAAGGGCTGGACACGCCGACGCTCTCCCGCGCGCGGAATTCGAAGTCGACGTAATCCTGGAATGCCCCGGTGACCCGGTCCCGCCATTCTTCGCTGGGAATGTCGCGCAGGTCGCGGCCGTCGACGATGATCTGCCCCTCGTCCGGCCGGTAGAAGTCGCAGAGCAGTTTGACCAGGCTCGTCTTCCCGGCTCCGTTGTCGCCGACGAGGGAGACGACCGAGCCGGCGGGCAGGTGCAGGGAGACGTTCTCCAGCACCGGCCGGTCGGAGCCCGGATATCGGAACGTCACGTCGGTGAGGTTGATGCCGGTGGTGAGCGCGGCGGGCGGCGCCGCCGGGTCGGCGGGCGCGGCGGCGGCGTCCTCGGCGTACCTCTCCAGCCAGACGAGCCGGCGCGCCTGCTCCATCGTCCAGAGGAACTCGCCGCCGTACTCGGCGGTCCGGGAGATCACCTCGCCCATCTCCATGGCCAGGCCGACGACGAGGACGACGTCGCCGGGGGTGGCGCGGCCGTCCATGGCGAGCAGGAGGACGGCCACGATGGCGCCGATGAAGCCGGCCGCGTTGACGAGGGCGTCGAGGGAGCCGAGCCGCGCCGCGCGCCAGTCGGCGCGGTTGCGGGCGTCGAGCACGTCGTCCGACGCCCGGTGGTGGCGGGTGAGGAGTTCGGGGACGAGCCCGAAGACCCGCAGCTCCTTGCCGGCCGGCGCGGCGGTCCCGACGTCGTACAGGTGCCGGCGGAGCCGTTCGGTCTCGCTGGTGTCCTCCTGCGCCTCGATAGCCAGGTCGTTGGCGCGGCGGGCGATGAGCAGCGACACCACGGCGAGCAGCACGAGCGCGAGCAGGCCGGGGTGGACGCGGGCGAGCAGCACCGCCGTCGCCACGAACCCGAGCACGGCGCTGCCGAGCCCGGCGGTCGCGTTGACCATGCCGGCGAGGCTCTCGCGCTCCTCGCGGATCCGCTGCACCTGGTCGAGGTACTCGGACTGCTCGTGGTGGGCGAGGCCGTGGATGCCGCCGATCAGCCGCATCAGCTTCCGGTCGGCGACGACCTGGCTGCGCTCCAGCACGCAGAACGAGCAGTGCACGCTGTAGTAGATCGTGATGATCAGCCCGGCGACGATGGCGCTGATCAGGGCCGTCGCGATGACGGCCGGGCGGGCCTCGCCGTCGACGGCGGCGTCCACCAGCAGCTTCCCGCCGTAGGCGATGGCGGGTCCGGCCAGCGAGAGCAGGACCTCCATCGCGATCTGCGCGGCGGCGTGCCGGGGCGCGGCCCGGAACCCGAATCCGATCGTCGTGGTGAACGCGCGGAAGGTGTCACGCATCCATGACCTCCTCCCCGGCCGGCACCTTTCCGGCGCGGAACCGTTCGGCCTGCAGGTTGAACATGTGCGCGTAGCGCCCGTCGAGTTCGATGAGCTGCTCGTGCGTGCCGTCCTCGGCCACCCTGCCGCCGTCGAGGACGACGATGCGGTCGGCGCGGCGGACGGTGGAGAAGCGGTGCGAGATCAGGCAGGTGGTGAGCCCCTCGGTGAGTTCGAGGAACCGGTCGTACAGCTCTGCCTCCGCACGGATGTCGAGCGCGGCCGTCGGCTCGTCCAGCACCAGGACGCGCGCTCCCGCCTCCACCGCGAACATGGCGCGGGCGAGGGCGACGCGCTGCCACTGCCCGCCGGACAGGTCGACGCCGCCGGTGTACTCGCGGGACAGGACGGTGTCCCAGCCCTCCGGCAGCTCCTCGATGACGTCGAGGATGCCGGCCTTCTCGGCGGCGGCGCGGAGCGCGTCCATGTCGGCGGCCCGGCCGGGGGCGCCGAAGGCGATGTTGTCGCGGACCGGCAGGTGGTAGCGGCCGAAGTCCTGGAACAGGGCGGCGACGCGGCCGCGCCACTGCCCGGGGTCGAGTCCGGCGAGGTCGGTGCCGTCCACCGTGATCCGCCCGCCGGTCGGCTCGTAGAGCCCGCACAGCAGTTTGACCAGGGACGTCTTGCCGGCCCCGTTCTCGCCGACGATCGCCAGGGACTGGCCGGCCCGCATCGTCAGGTCGAGCCCGTGCAGCACCTCCCGGTCGGCCCCCGGGTAGCTGAACCGCACCCCCTCGAACCGCACCCCCTCCTTCGGGGCGCCGGACGGGACCGGCAGGCTCCCGCCGTCATCGGCGACCTCGCCCAGCCGCTCCTCCAGCCGCAGGACCCTCGGCACGGTGATCGCCGCGTACGACAGGCTGAAGTGCTCGTCGCCGACGGCGTAGGAGTTGGCGTTCGACAGCGCCATCACGAACACCGAGACCGCCTCCAGTTCGAGGTGGCCCTTGACGGCCGCCCAGGCCAGCAGGCCGTAGGAGGCGAGGTTGAGGGCGAGGACGAGCGCGCCGGTGGGCAGCAGCATGCTCAGGTGGGGGGTGCGCGCCTTGCGCAGCGGCGTGACGGCGGTCCGCCACCGGTCCTCGAAGCGGTCGGTCAGCCACCCGAGCATCCCCCAGATCCGCACCTCCTTGGCGGGCCCCGGGTTCAACGCGAGGTCGCGGACGTACTCGGCGTGCCGGAACTCGGTGCTCTGCCCGTACCCCTCCTCCCCGATCCGGACGTAGTCGCGCTGCATCCGGTACACCACCGCCGGCCAGACGACCAGCCAGAGCAGGCCCAGCCACCAGTGGAAGGCGAACAGTACGGCCGCGGCCCCGAGGGCCCGCAGCCATTCGGTCAGGATCTGCGGCAGCGCCTCGACCGTCTCGCTCGGCCGCTGCGCGCTCATCCCGAGGCCGCGGACGATGCGGACCTCGTTCTGCACCTCCGCGTCCTCCAGGTGGGCGATGCCGCGCGGGCCGCCGACCGCGGCGAGCACCCGTTCCTGCAGGTAGCGGTCGAGGTCGCGGCCGAGGGTCGAGGCGCCGGCGGTCAGCACCGGGCCGAGGGCCCGGGCCAGCACCACCAGCACCGCGACCACGCACATCAGCGTGACGGCGCGGTCCCCGGCGGCGGAGTCCATGCCGTCGCGGACCGCGTCGGGGATCACGCCGATCAGCAGCCCCATCAGCACCGCGACCGCGATGGGCAGCGCGGCGGCGAGCAGCACGCCGATCCCGAGCAGCCACGTGCGGCCGCGGCCGACGCGCGGCAGCACGCTCAGCACCAGGAAGATGCCTCGCACCGTCTCCGGCCATCGCCGGCGGACGCGGAGTCGTGTCCGCAAGGTCATGCGATCCCTGCCTTCGGCTCGGTGGGTCGGCGGTGGTCAGACCAGGCGGGCGGTCGCCGAGCCGCGGTCGGCGCGGGACTTGCGCAGGTCCGTGGTCACGCTGACGCGCTTCAGCCAGCGGTCCGTCCCGTCGTAGGACGCGGTGAACGGGCGGCGGCCGTGCGCCATCCGGTGGTTGTTGATGAACAGGATGTCGCCGGGCTCCAGGATCACGTCCTTGCAGCCCTCTTCCATGAGCTTCTCGGTGGCGGCGAACGCCTCCCGCGCCAGCCGGTCGTCCTCGGGGATGTCCATGAAGTACGGGTCGAGCCGGATGTAGGGGCTGGCCGGGTCGCCCCACAGGACCGCGACCCGGTTGTCGTCCTGCTTCATCGCGGTGACCCTGTCGAACTCGTCCGCGTGGGCGCCGGTGACGACGTTGTTCTCGGGCAGGTGGGAGTCGTCGGGCCGGATCAGGAACCGGTCCTCGCGCAGCACGTCCGCGTGCGTGGGGTCGAGCCGGTCGACGTCGATCTCGCTGACGATCGTGCTGATCCCCTTCGGGTTCCGCAGGCACTGCAGCAGCAGGAGGTCCGCCCGGAACGGGTGGAAGGCGTCCTCGGTGTGCAGCGTCAGCAGCTCGGAGCTGCCGACGCCCATCTGCTCGGTCTCGTAGCCGCTGATCGGGAAGACGTCGTGGACGAGGCGCCCGTCCTGCTGGGTCTTCCACCCGAACGGCTCGCCCAGCCAGGCCCCGTACAGCAGCAGCAGGATCTCCTCGGCGAACTCCGGATGCGGGTCGGGGCGTCCCCGCCAGTGCTCCGGGGTCGGACCGACCCGGTCCTCGTCGATGTGGTGGCCGCGCACGATGCAGTAGCCGAGCCGGTCGTCGAGCGCGAACGAGCGCAGGTAGCGCCTCGGTCCGGCGGGTAACTCGGCGGCGAGCAGCGGGAGCTCCCGCAGCAGCGCCTCGTCCTCCGGTCCGTCGTACTCCTTGGCGATCCGCAGCGACAGATCGACGATCTGCGCGGCATCGTCGCCGGCGATGGTGAAGATGCGGTCGTTTTCAGACACCCTTGTCCTCCTGGTGTGACATTTCGGCCGTTCAGCGATGGGTCAGGTACTCGGTCGGTCGCAGTGCTCGATCAGCTCCCGCAGCGCGGCGACGTGCGCCTGCGCCACGCGCGCGATGGTCTCGGGCCGGTGCAGCGCGGTGCTGTAGCCCCATTCGAATTCCAGCCGCCCGTCGCCGGTGCGGGCGGCCTCGATCTGCAGGACGTAGGGGCGGCGCTGGTCCTCGGTCATGACGGTGCCGTTCAGCTCGTCGGGCAGTTCCTCGGCGAAGAGGCCCACCTCGTCGTCCTCGACGGCGTCGAAGCCGCCGGAGTAGTTGAAGACGACCTGCGGGTCGGGCCAGGCCCGCAGCTCCCGCACCGCGTCGTCCTCCGGGGCGAGCCGGCGCAGGGCCCCGAAGCCGACGCCCCCGTTCGGGACGCTCCGCAGCTCGTCCCGGACGGCCGTGACCAGCGTCCCCGGGTCGGACGGGTCGGCGGCGGACAGCGCCACCGGGTGGATCGAGGTGAACCAGCCGACGGTGCGCGACAGGTCCATCCGGCCGGCGGCGTCGGTGACCGGGTGCCGGCCGTGGTTCTCCAGCCCGATGGTGAGCCGGTCGACGCCGGCCCAGCCGCCGAGCGCGGGCAGCAGCGCCGCGAGCAGCAGGTCGTTGATGCGGGTGCCGTAGGCGCGGTGCGCCCGGCCGAGCAGCGCGGCCGTGGCGTCGGCGTCGAGCAGCGCGGTCACGGTCGCCCGGGACGCCTCGGTGTTGGGCCCCCGCGTGTCGAGCGGAACCTCGAAGCCCGGTTCGAGCTGCCGCGTCCAGTACGGCAGTTCGGCGCGGGCCGCGCCGGACGCGGCGTAGGCGTCCAGTTCCTCGGCCCACTCCTTGAACGAGGTGGTCTTGGGGCCGAACGCGCCGTCCAGGCTTCCGGTGGCGGCGAGCGCCTCGTAGCCGAGGTGGAGGTCCTCCAGCAGGACGTTCCAGGAGAGCAGGTCGACCACCAGGTGGTGCACGGTGATCCCGAGCCAGGCCGGGTCGTCGCCGCGGTCGAAGCACAGGACGCGCAGCAGCGGCCCGTCCGCCAGGTCGAGGGACGTCTGCGCGGCGGCCATCGCCTCGGTGACGAGCGCGTCCCGGTGGTCGTCCGGGACGTGCCTGTGGTCGACGACCGAGAACACCTCGGCGTCCTCGGACGGGGCGTTGTACTGGGCCCAGTCGTGGCGCGCGGAGTCGAACGCGAGGCGCATCCGCAGCGCGTCGTGGTGGTCGACCAGCGCGTGGACGACCTGTTCGAGCATCCCGGTGTCGGTGCCGGGGCGCAGCGCGAACACGCCGGACCAGTTCCAGTGGTCCCGGGCGCCGATCTCGTGCTCGGCGAACCAGCGCTGGACCGGCAGCAGCGGCACCGGTCCGGACACCGCGCCCTGTTCGGCGCGGATCCCGTCCGTGGCCGGGCGCGCCACCCGCGCCAGCTCGGCGACCGTCTGCGCCTCGAACACCTCGGCGACGCTCACCTCCAGGCCCGCCTTGCGGGCCCGCGCGACGATCTGCAGGCTCAGCATCGAGTCGCCGCCGAGCGCGAAGAAGTTGTCGTGGATCCCCACCTGCTCGGCCTGGAGCACCTGCGCCCAGATCTCGGCGAGCGTCTCCTCGGCCTCGGTGGTGGGCGGCGCGTACTCGGCGTCCTCGTCGGCGGTCACCTCGGGGGCCGGCAGCGCCCGGCGGTCGACCTTGCCGTGCTCGGTCAGCGGGATCGCGTCCACCGCCACGAACAGCGCGGGCACCATGTACTCGGGCAGCCGCCGGTGCATGTGGGCGCGCAGGTCCGCCGGGCCGGGGGCGGCCTGTCCCGGTTCGGGGACGACGTATCCGACCAGCCGCTTGCCGGTCGCCTCGTCCTCGTGGACGGTCACGACCGCGTCGCGCAGGCCGGGGTGCGCGGCGAGCGCGGCCCGCACCTCGGCCAGCTCGATCCGGAAACCGCGGATCTTGACCTGGTCGTCGACCCGGCCGAGGAACTCCAGCACGCCGTCGGCGCGCCACCGCGCGAGGTCGCCGGACCGGTACAGCCGCCGCCCCGGCACCCCCGCGACGGGGTCGGGGACGAACCGCTCGGCCGTCAGGTCGGGGCGTCCGGCGTATCCGCGGGCCAGGGCGCCGCCGCCGATGAACAGCTCGCCCGGCTGCCCGACCGGGGCCACGTTCAGCCGGTCGTCGAGCACGTAGGCGCCGGTGCCGGCGAGCGGGCGGCCGATCGGCACCGAGCCCTCGCCGGGCGGCAGCCCGTCGTCGATGTCGTAGACGGTGCAGGCGATGGTGGTCTCGGTCGGCCCGTAGGCGTTGATCACGGTGAGGTCGGGCAGCTGCTCCTTGATCTTGCGGGCGTGCCCGGTGGACATCGCGTCCCCGCCGACCAGCAGCATCCGCAGTCCCGCGAACGCCTCGGGCGCGAGCTCGGCCGCCTGGTGGAACAGCCCGGTCGGCACGACCGCGACCGTCACCTCGTTGCGGCGCATGATCGAGACGATGTCGATCTCTTCGAGCTCGCGGGGGGTGGCGATGGCGAGGGTCGCGCCGTTCAGCAGCGCGCCCCAGATCTCGAACGTCGACGCGTCGAAGGAGACGGGCACCAGGTGCGACATGACGTCGTCCGGGACGACCCGGGCGACGGGGTCCTGGTAGGCGCGGGCCACGCCCTCGTGGGTGACCTCCACGCCCTTCGGCTCGCCGGTGGACCCCGACGTGAACATCACGTAGGCGGTGCTGCCGGGACGCGTCCCGGTGCCCTCAACGGGTTCGGTAGCGGCGCCGTCGTCCGCCTCGGCCAGTTCCAGGACCCGCACGCCGGCGGAACCGAGGCCGGCGGGCCGGTCGGCGCCGGTGACGACGACCCCGACCTCGGCGGTGCCGATCATGTGCCGGAGGCGGTCGTCCGGGAGGCCCGGCACCAGCGGCACGTAGGCGGCTCCCGCCTCCACGACGCCGAGCAGCGCGATGACGAACTCCACGCTGCGGTCGAAGCAGAGCCCCACCCGGTCCTGCGGCCGCACGCCGTTGCGGCGCAGCCACCGCGCGACCCGGTTGGCGCGCCGGTCGAGTTCGGCGTAGGTGAGCTCCTCGCCCGCGCACAGGACGGCGCGGGCGTCCGGGGCGGCGGCCACCCGGTCCCTGAACAGCTCGGTGAGCGTCCGGCGGGTGAACGGCTGCGGCGGCTGCGCGCTCCAGTCCTCGACGATCTGCCGCCGCTCCTCCGGGGAGCACAGCGGCACGTCCCGCACGAGCAGGCCGGGGGTCTGCGCGACCGCCGCCAGAGCCTGCCGGAGCTGGTCGAGCAGCCGCTCGACGGTCGCCCGGTCGAACGCCGCCGTCGAGAACTGGACGCCCAGGCTGAGCGCGCCCTCCAGGTCGACGGAGAACATCAGCGGGTAGCGCGACTGCTCGACGGTCGCGAACGCGTCGACGACGGCGGCTCCGTCGCCGGGGTCCGCCTCGTCCTCGTCGAGGTCGCCCTCCGGGAGGTTCTGGAACGCGATGATGCTGTCGAACAGGGAGACGCCCGGCGGGATCCGCGTCGCCTTCTGGATCTCGGCGAGGGGCGTGTAGTCGAACCGCTGCATGGCGAGCTGGGCGTCCTGGAGGCGCCGCAGCCAGTCGATGAACGGCTCGTCGGGCCGGACGGTCGTGTGCATCGGGAGGGTGTTGATGAACAGCCCCACCATCGACTCCATCCCGGACAGCTGGGCGGGACGGCCCGAGACGGTGAGCCCGAACGTCACGTCGCCGTGGCGGCTGTAGCGGCTCAGCAGCAGCGCCCAGGCCGCCTGGACGACGGTGCTCAGCGTCACCCGCGCCCGGCGGGAGAGGTCGATCAGGCCGCGGGTGACGCCGGCGGGCAGGTCCAGCACGTGCGTGTCGTGCGACCAGTGCCCGGTCGCGGGACGGTCGACGGGCAGCGGGGTGGGCGCCTCGAACGCCGCCAGGTGGTCGCGCCAGAAGGCGCCGGCCTCCGCGGCGTCCCGGCCGGCGAGCCACTGGATGAAGTCGCGGTAGGGCCGGACGGGCGGCAGGGCGGGGCTGGACGTCCCGCTCGTCAGCTGGTCGTAGGCGGCCTGGACCTCGTCCACCACGATCGGGATGCTCCAGCCGTCCAGGCAGATGTGGTGGAACGTCCACACCATCCAGTAGCGGTGGCCGCCGCGCCCGATGAGCCGCACCCGCATCAGCGGCGGGGAGGCGAGGTCGAAGCCGGCGTCGCGGTCGGCGGCCAGCAGCTTCTCCAGCCGGACCTGCTGCTCGGCGTCGTCGGCGCCGGACCAGTCCAGCTCCTCGAACGGCAGCGCCGCCTCGGAGTGCACGACCTGCAGCGGCTCCGGCACGCCCTCCCAGACGAACCCGGTGCGCAGCACCGGGTGCCGCTCCATCACCAGTTCCCAGGACCGGCGCATCGCGTCCGCGTCCATCGGGTCGATGGTGTACTCGCCGACCTCCTGCGCCCAGTAGGCGCCGGCGGCCTCGGCGGGGGCCTCGATCGAGTGGAACAGCATGCCCTGCTGGAGCGGGGCCAGCGGGTACACGTCCTGGATCCGGTCAGCCATTCTGGATCTTCCCTCCGCCTCGGATGAGGGCGTCGAGGGTGTTCTGGTCCAGTGCGGCCAGCGGGAAGTCGGACGGGGTGAGGCGGCCCGCGTCCGGGGACAGGCAGTGCTCGATCAGCTCGCGCAGCGCCGCGGCGTACTCGGCGGCGAGCCGCTCGACGGTGGACGCGTGGTGGACGTGCGGGCTGTACTCCCATTCGAGGACCAGCCGGCCGTCCTCGGCCTGGAACGCCTCGACCTGCAGTAGGTGCGACCGGCGGCGGCCGGTCTCGGGGCCGGTGCGCGGCCCGGCGAGGTCGCCGTCCAGCTGCCTCGTCACCAGCCCGCCACGGCCCTCGGCCGACACCGTCGCGCCCATGTAGTTGAAGAGCACCTGGGGCGCGGGCCGCTCTCGCAGTGCCCTCAGCCGTTCGCGCCGCTCCCCCTCGTCGGGTTCGGGGGTGATGTGGCGCAGGAGGCCGTAGCCGATGCCGCGCCGGGGGACGCCGCGCAGGTGCTCCTTCACGGAGGTGATGAGCTGGCCAGGGTCGTCGAGGCCGGGGGCGCTGAGGGCGAGCGGGTAGATGGAGGTGAACCAGCCGACCGTCCGCGACAGGTCGGTGTCCTCGCCGAGCGCCTCGCGGCCGTGGCTTTCGAAGTCGATCGCGGCGGTGGTGGTGCCGGACCAGCGTCCGAGGACCCGCAGCAGGCCCGCGAGGAAGATGTCGTTGATCTGCGTCCGGTAGGGGCGGTGGACGCGTGTCTGCAGCGCGGCGGCGGATTCGGCGTCCAGCTCCACCCGGACGGACCGGGTGGAGTCCTCGGTGTTGGGGCCGTCCTGGTCGGCCGGGAGGGGTCGGCGGAGATCCAGCTGCTCCTGCCAGAACGGCAGCTCGTCCCATGTGGAGGCGGCGTCGGCGTGCTGATGGAGCTGCTCCGCCCAGGTCTGGAACGACGTGGTCTTCTGGCCGAGCACCTGGTCCTGGTAGGCGGTGCCGAGGTCCTCCAGCAGGACGCTCCACGAGACGCCGTCCATGACGAAGTGGTGGACGGTGATGCCCAGCCACGGCGGCTCTGCGCCGCGGTCGAACAGGACGGCGCGGATCTGGGGCCCGTCGGCCAGGTCGATCGAGGTCTGGGCCTCGGCCATCCGGGCGGTGACGGCCTCGCCCAGCGCCTCGCCGTGCAGGCCGGACACGTCGAAGGTGCTCACCACCTGATGCGGTTCGGCGTCGGCGTTGTGCTGCTCCCAGCGGTTCTGCGCGGGATCGAACGCCAGCCGCATCCGCAGCGCGTCGTGGTGGGCGATCAGGACGTCGAACGCGCGCCCCAGCGCCGCGCGGTCCACGTCGGCGCCCAGTTCGAACATCCCGGACCAGTTCCAGTGGTCGCGCTCCCCGATGTCCTGACCGAGGAACCAGTGCTGGATCGGGGTGAGGGGGACGGCGCCGCTGATGGGCCCCTGCTCGGCGGACGCCTGCGAGGCGTCGCCCTCCTGCGTGACGGCGGCGAGTGCGGCGACGGTCTGGCGGGCGAACACGTCGGCGATCTCGACGCGCAGCCCGGCCGCGCGGGCACGAGCGACGATCTGCAGGCTCAGGATCGAGTCGCCGCCGAGCTCGAAGAAGTTGTCCTCGGCGCCGACGCGTTCCAGGCCGAGGACCTGCTGCCAGATCTCCGCCAAGGCCCGCTCGGTGTCGGTGCGCGGCGCGATGTACTCGGTGGCGACCTCCGCCACCCCGTCGGGGGCCGGCAGCGCACGGCGGTCCAGCTTGCCGTTCGCGGTCAGCGGCAGCCCGTCGTCCAGGACGACGAACGCGGCCGGGATCATATATCCGGGGAGGCGGTCGCGGAGGAACTCCCGCACCCCCGCCACATCGATCCCGGTGTCGCCGGACCCGGGGACCAGGTAGGCGACGAGGCGTTTGCCGCCGGGGCCGTCCTCGCGGGCCATCACCACCGCGTCGCGGACAGCAGGGTGGTCGGTCAGGACGGCCTGGATCTCCCCGGGCTCGATCCGGAACCCGCGGATCTTGACCTGCTCGTCCACCCGGCCCAGATACTCCAAGCGGCCGTCAGGGCGGCGACGCGCCCGGTCACCCGTGCGGTACAGACGCCGACCGGAGTGGAACGGGTCGGCGACGAACCGCTCGGCGGTCAGCGCGGGACGGTTCACATACCCGCGTGCGACGCCCCCGCCACCGACATACATCTCACCCGGCATCCCCGGACCGACCGGACGGAGCTGCTCGTCCAGCACCAGCACCGTCAGGTCGTCGATCGGCTCACCGATCGGCGACGCCCGCCACCCACGCGCCGTGATCGCCTCATCGACCGGCAGGTAGGTGACATGCACCGTCGTCTCAGTGATCCCGTACATGTTGATCAGGCCGACCTGGGGGTGCGCGGTCTGCCAGCCAGCCACCCGCGCGACGTCCAGGGCCTCGCCGCCGAACACCACCCACCGCAGCGCCAGCCCGTCCGCCAGGCCGGGATCGTCGTCGTGGGCGGCGGTGAGCTGGTAGAACGCGGACGGGGTCTGCGACAGCACCGTGACGCCCTCGTCACGAAGGAGCCGGGCGAACCGCTCCGGAGACCGCGACACCTCGAACGGAACCACCACCACACGGCCACCGTGCAGCAACGGACCCCAGATCTCCCACACCGAGAAATCGAACGACGCCGAATGGAACATCGTCCACACGTCGTCCGGCCCGTACTCGAACCACTTATCCGTCCGGGAGAACAACCGCAGCACATTCGCGTGCGGAATCGCCACACCCTTCGGACGCCCCGTCGAACCCGAGGTGTAGATCACGTACGCCGTCTGCGCGGCGTCCACGCTGATCCCCGGGCGCTCGGCCGGGTGGTCCCGCGATTCCCGCATCAGGTCCTCGTCGACCACCGCCACCGGGGCGGCGTCGGCCAGCAGCCACTGGATCCGGTCGGCGGGGTAGGACGGGTCCACGGGGACGTAGCCCGCGCCGGTTTTCAGCACCCCGACCATCGCCGCGATGAGGTCCACCGACCGCGGCAGCGACACCGCCACCAGCGATCCCGCGCCCGCGCCGCGCTCCCGCAGCAGGTGCGCCAGGCGGTCGGCCCGCTCGTCCAGCTCCCGGTACGTCAGGCGCTCGTCGCCGCACACCGCCGCCACCGCGTCGGGCGACCAGCGGACCCGCTCCTCGAAGCTCTCGACGATCGAGCCCTCGGCCAGTTCCTCCGTGTCCGGAGTCTCCAGTACGCCGAGTTCGGCCTCCGACAGCAGCGGGATGTCGCCGACGGTCAGCTCGGGGTCCGCCGCGACGGCGTTCAGCATCAGTTCGAGGTGGTCCAGCAGCACGTCCACGGTCGGCTCGTCGAACGCCGCGGTGGAGTACTCGACGGCCAGCCCGAGCCGCTCCTCCAGGTCCACGACGAGCATCAGCGGGTAGTTGCCCTCCTCGATGGAGTCGAGGCCGGTCAGCACTCCGGCGTCCTCGTCGTCGTCCTCGACGGGGGTGAGCTGGTCGGGCTTCTGCTCGCTCGGGTAGTTGCCGACGACCAGGATGGTGTCGAACAGAGAGGTGCCGGCGGTGATCTCGGACGCCTTCTGGATCTCGGTGAGCGGGGTGTAGTCGAACCGCTGCATTTCCAATTGGACGTCCTGAAGGCGCCGCAGCCAATCGAGGAACGACTCGCCCGGCCGGACATCGGTGCGCAACGGCAGGGTGTTGATGAACAACCCCACCATCGACTCCATCCCCGATAACTGCGCCGGGCGACCCGAAACGGTGAGCCCGAACACCACGTCGTCCTGGCCGCTGAACCGGCTCAGCAGCAGCGCCCAGCCCGCTTGGACGACCGTGCTCAGCGTCACCCGCGCGCGGCGTGCGACTCCCTGGAGCCCTTGCGTCGCCTCTTCGGACAACTCGATCCGGCGCCGCTCGTGCTCCCAATGCCCCGGCGCCACGCGGTCCACGGGCAACGGCGTCGCCGCCTCGAAACCGCCCAGGTATTTCTGCCAGAACTCGCGGGCCGCATCCCGGTCCTGTGCGCTCAGCCATTCAATGAAATCGCGGTACGGCCGCACCGGGCCCAGCGCCGGGCGCTCGCCCCGCAGCAGACACTCATATGCGGCCTGAATCTCCCCCAGGACCACGGGAAGGCTCCACCCGTCGCACAGCCCCTGGAAGAGTCCCCAGACCATCCACCAGCGGCCGGCGCCACGGTCGATCACATAAACCCGCAACAATGGCGGGGCGGCCAGGTCGAAGCCGCGCTCCCGGTCCTCGCGCAGCAGCGCCGCCCGGAGCTCCGACTGCTCCCCGTCGTCGGACGCCGACCAGTCCAGCACCTCGAACGGCACCGTGACCTCGCTCATCACGACCTGGTGCGGCTCGTCGACCTCCTCCCACACGAACCCGGTGCGCAGGACCGGGTGCCGCGCGACCACGAGCTCCCAGGCCTGGCGTAACGCCGCGGTGTCCATCTCCCCGGTGAACTCGTAGAGCCCCTGGGCCCAATACACGCCCGCGCCGGCGGGAGCCTGCAGGACGTGAAAGAGCATGCCCTGCTGAACAGGTGCCAACGGGTACATGTCCTCGACGTTCACAATCCCACTCCCGTCTTTTTCAGACCGGTTTAATCCGGCCGTCTAACCGAAAAGGAATGTAGCATCGCGCCGCTCCGGTCCGGAACCGTGCTCGCGTTTTAGCCGCCGCCTGCCAGCCGCCGACGGCCATTGGCCATCAGTGCTGGATCAGCCGCTGCCGCCCATTTTCTTGAGGACCGCGGCGAGACTCTTGTTGTCGACCTTCGCCATCGGGAAGTCGGACGGGGTGAAAGCGCCGGCGTCCGGGTTCAGGCAGTGCCCGATCAGTTCGCGCAATGCGCTGACATGGCCGTCGGCGAGGCGCCGGACGGTGTCGGCGTGGTGCATGTTGGCGCTGTAGTACCACTCGAAGACCATTCGGCCGTCGTCGGTCTGGGACGCCTCGATCTGCAGCAGATGCGAACGCGCCCGCCCCTTCTCTTCACCCGTACTCGATCCGGCCAAGTCGTCCGGTAGCTGTTTGGCCAGCAATTCGTCACTCGGCTCCGCCGCCTTTTCTCCGTTGCCGCCACCGCCGCCGGCCGGTGCGGCGTCCATGGTCCCCATGTAGTTGAAGAGGATCTGCGGAGTGGCCGTCTTCCGGAGCGCGAGAAGCCGCTCGCGTTGCTGTGCGTCGTCGGGCTCGGGGGTGATGTGGCGGAGGAGGCCGTAGCCGACCCCGAGCCGGGGGACGCCGCGCAGGTGTTCCTTGACCGATGAGATGAGTTGGGTGGGGTCGTCGAGGTCGGGGGTGGTGAGGGCGAGAGGGTAGATGGAGGTGAACCAGCCGACCGTGCGGGAAAGGTCGATGTCGCTGCCGAGTGCTTCGCGGCCGTGGCTTTCCAGGTCGATCCCGGCCGTCTTGGTTCCGCTCCACTGTCCGACCGCGCGCAGGAGACCGGCCAGTAGTAGGTCGTTGATCTGCGTGCGGTAGGCGCGGTGCGCCCGTGTCAGCAGCGCCGAGGTGTTTTCGGCGTCCAGTTCCACGCGGACCGACTGGGTCGAGTCTTCAGTGTTGGGGCCGTCCACGTCTGTTGGCAGTGGACGCTGCTGCTCCAACTGCTGCTGCCAGTACGGCAGCTCCTTCCAGGTCGCGGGGACGATGGCCTGCTGCTGCAAGCGCTCGGCCCACACCTGGAACGACGTCGTCTTCTGCCCGAGTGCCTGGTCCTGGTAGGCGGTGTCGAGGTCGTCCAGCAGGACCGTCCAGGAGACACCGTCCATCACCAGGTGATGAACCGTGATGCCCAACCACGCGGGCTGGTCACCCCGCTCGAACAACACCGCCCGGATCAGCGGCCCCCCAGCCAGATCGAGCGAAGCTTGGGCTTGGTCCATCCGATCGGTGACGGCTTCGTCCAACACGTCACCATGCAGCCCGGACACATCGAACGTGGCGAAGACCTCGTGCGGTTCGGTTTCGGCGTTGTGCTGCACCCACTCCTGAAGCTCCACATCGAACACCAGCCGCATCCGCAACGCGTCGTGATGCGCGACCAGCACATCGAACGCCCGCGCCAAAGCATCAGGCTCAACATCAATGCCCAGCTCGAACATGCCCGACCAGTTCCAACGGTCCCGGTCGCCGATGTCCTGACCCACGAACCAGTGCTCGATCGGGGTGAGCGGCACCGGGCCACTGACCGGCCCCTGCTGGGCCGACGTCGCCACCGGATCCACCTCACGAGCAACCGCGGCCAGCGCAGCCACCGTCTGCCGAGCGAACACATCAGCGATCTCGACCCGCAACCCGGCCGCCCGAGCACGCGCAACGATCTGCAAGCTCAGAATCGAGTCGCCACCCAACTCGAAGAAGTCGTCCTCGACACCCACACGCTCGACACCGAGAACCTGCTGCCAGATCTCCGCCAGAGCACGCTCAGTGTCGGTACGCGGCGGCACATACTCCCCGGCCGTCTCAGCCACGGCTTCAGGGGCGGGGAGTGCGCGACGATCCACCTTGCCGTTCACCGTCAGCGGCAATCCCTGGTCCAGCACCACGAACGCGGCAGGGACCATGAAGCCCGGAAGACGGGAACGGAGGGACTCCCGCACCTGCGCCATGTCCATGCCGGCGTCAGGAGAATCGGGGACCAGGTAGGCGACGAGGCGTTTCCCACCGGGGCCGTCATCGCGGGCGACCACGACCGCGTCGCGGACCGCCGGGTGCTCGGCCAGCACCGCCTCGACCTCGCCGGGCTCGATCCGGAACCCGCGGATCTTGACCTGCTCGTCGACCCGGCCGAGGAACTCCACGTTCCCGACCGCGTTCCAACGGGCCCGGTCCCCCGTCCGGTACAGGCGTTCACCCGAACGGAACGGGTCGGGCACAAAACGTTCAGCGGTCAGCCCTGGACGGTTCACATAACCGCGGGCGACCCCCGCACCGCCGATGAACAACTCACCCGGCATGCCGATGGCGGTCGGCTGCATGCGTTCGTCCAGCACGAAAGCGCGCGTCCCAGGTAACGGCCGTCCTACCGGGACGAGACTGTCGTCCGCGCCGGCGCCATCGGTCAGCGGCATGAACAGCGAGTCGATCGCCGCCTCGGTCACCCCATACACATTGCCCGGCACCGCGTTCGGAGCGACCGTGCCCACCGCACCCACCAGGGCATCCCAGCGCCACACATCGGTGCCGGAAATCACCACGCGGAGGCTGTCCAGACCACCCGCCTCACGCGCCCACGCCGCCAACTCACGCAGCAGCACACCCGGAACGATCTCCGCGATACCGACCCTGTGCCGCGCGATCACCTCATGCAGCGTCTCGACCGACACACCCTCGGCCTCGGGAACCAGCACCACACCACGGCCCAGATACAGACCGCGGGTCAGGTCCCCCACCGAAACGTCGAAACCCACACCCGACATCGACAACATCGGGCCACGCTCGTCGTCCAGCCCGGCCAGGGTCTCCTCCCAGGCGGCCGCATAACCCGCCAGCCCCCGATGCGACACCAGCACGCCCTTGGGCACACCCGTCGACCCCGACGTGAACGCCACGTACGCAGCACTGTCATGATCAACAACGGCATTCACAACAGCCGACTCAGGCAGTCGATCGATCCGCACCACCGCGTCTGCCGAGCCGCACACGGCGCCCGCCATGTCGGCACCACCCGCATCGGTGATCACCGCACCGACGCCGCCATCGGCCGCCATCAGGCTCAGCCGCTCAGCCGGATAACCCGCAGGCAGCGGCACGTACACGCCACCCGCCCGCAACACCCCGACGAACGCCACCACCAGATCCAGCGACCGGCCCAACGCCACACCAACGCCGACCTCGCCACGCACACCACTCGCAGCCAGCACCCCGGCCAGCCGACCCGACCGCTCCCACAACTCAGCGAACGTCAGCCGATCGCCACCGCACACCACCGCCACCACGTCCGGAGACTTCTCCGCCCACAACCGCACCCGCTCCACCACCGACACTGGCCCGGCGGCCGAAGCGTCAGCGGCGTCCCCCCACCGGTGGACGAGGCGCCGGTCGATCTCGAAGGTCGTCGTGTGGCGGACGTTCTTCTCCGCCAGCCCGGAAACGAGATGGTCGAGCGTCTCCAGGAAGCGGTCCTTGTGCAGCGCGGCCTCGTCCAGGGCGGTGGCGGAGGCGTTGAGGTCGAAGTCGAGCCAGGCCGACGTGCCGTGCGACCAGCCGTACGTCGTGAGCGTCAGGTCCCGTACCGGGCCCACGGAGAGGTTGCGCGGGGGCTCGGCGACCGCGGCGCCGAAGCGGAGCGTCCGGTTGAACTCGACGACGTTGAGCACCGGGCCGTACCACGCGCCGCCGCGGCTGATGCCGAGCCGCCGGGCGAGGTCCTCCCCGCGGTACCGGGAATGCCGGGCGATCTCCGCGAGGCGGTTGCCGGTCCGCGCCGCCAGTTCCGCGACCGACAGGGACGCCGGAATCCGGAGGGCGAAGGGGACGACGTTGGCCAGCATGCCGGGCGTGGCCCGGGTCGCCTCGTCCAGCCGTTCGGCGACCGGGAGGCTGAACATGACGGCGTCGTCGCCGGTCAGCCGCTGCAGGTCGGCGGCGAAAGAGGCGACGAGGAAGTGCGCCGGCCGGACGCCCAGTTCCCGGCACCGCTCGCGTAATGCGGCGCGCAATGCGGGGTCGGCCTCGAACGTCGCGCGGACGGAGTCCGGCCGGTGGGTCGGCGATTCGAAATCGTCCTTGCGGCGGACGAGTTCCTCGATGTTGTCAAGCCAGTAGCGCTCGTCCAGCAACTTTTCGGCGGACCCGTGGTAGTCGAGGTTGCGGTGCAGGGCACCGGGCCAGTCGGAGAACCATCCGGGCGGGTATTCGCGAAGCGATTCGAGCGCGGTGTAGACCTCGGCCGCGCGCTTGGCCAGAAGTCCGAAAGAGAAAAGGTCGGCAATGAGATGGTGGCATCTCATGTGCCACCAGTGCTCGTCCTGCGAAATGCGGAGAAGGGACCAGGAGTACAGCGGCGGTCGTTCGTGGTGGATGGGCCGGGCGGCCTGCGACCGCAGCCACTGCCGTCCTGCGGCGGCCGAGTCGTCCTCGCAGGTCAGGTCGATGACTTCGAGGTCGTCGCGGGGCTCGGCGGTCAGCGCCTGGAACGGGATTCCGTCCGGCCCCTCGCCGAACACGGCCCGGTGCACGCCGGCCTCCCCGGACGCCACCGCGGCGCTGCGGCGGAAGAGCTCCTCGTCCAGCCGGCCGCGGATCACGATGTACTGCGCCGGATTGTATTCGGGGTTGTCACCGATCAGCTGCAGCGACATCCAAATGTCGAGCTGCGCGGGCGATAAAGGAAGACGCGCATCCAACACGACCGGCGATACCCCCCGTCCCGGAAAACTTCAGTGAACTGCGAATGCCGACATAGCTGCGGCCAGAAGAGCAGAGAACATGATCCGATGAGTCGGCGACGCGGGTCAAGGCGCGCGGCGCTCCCCCGTCTTTCAGATCTTTCAGCGCGCGGCATCGCCGTGCAATTAAAACGCATCTCGGGCGGCGAGCGGAAGGTGCCGGGCGCGGGCACCGATTCGCCGCGCCGGCGTTGTCTTTAAAACGACCTCGGCCGCACCGCATGCCGGTGCGTCGCACGCTGCCACCGCTCCACCGCACTCCGGCGCGGCCGCGCGGGCCGTGGGTTCACGGGCGTGCGGGCACTCGCACCGCGCCGCGGCAGATCATGATCGCGAGTGGTTTTAAAACCACTCGGCGCCCGCACCGGCGCGCGCGTCGATGCGGTGCGGCAACCGGGGGCGGCAGGGGCGAGGCGGCAGGGCGTCCCTGCGGAAACAGAAAGAAACCGCCGCGCCGGTGGCTCCTTCTGGTCGCCGGCGCGGCGGTGTACTGTGCCGGATGCCCGGCACGGGGATCTCGATCGTTCCGCGCCGGGTGCGGCGCGGAGTCGTTCAGGCGGAGAGCTTCTCCTCGAGCATGAGCTCCAGCGCATCGCTGATCAGGATGTGGGCGGCCTTGTCCTGCGTGACCTTCCGCTGCTTCGCGTACGCCTGTAACGCCTGGTGTTCGTCCGGGCTGAGCGTCACGATGATCTGCTTGACCTTCTTCTTCGGCGAGGCGTGCTCCTTGAGCAGGCTCTCGACGGGGGTCTCCGGGCTCTCCTGCTTCGCCTTGATGACGGTGCGCCGCTGGGCCGCGGTCATCTCCGACATCTCCCGCGCCAGCAGCTTGACCTCGTCGGGTTCGAGCGGGACGTCGGTGTCGGCGACGTCCTGCACCTTCAGGGCGACGTCCAGCACGACCTCGCCGGAGTCGACCATCTCCTGCAGCTCCGTGGTGAGCCGGTCGTACTTCACGTGCTTGCGGACGGTGTTGTAGGGCAGCCCGGTCTCCTCGGCGACCATGCGCGCGCTGCCGTACTTGCGGTACAGAGTGGTGCACCCGTCGATGATGTCGCGGGTGTCGAGGTCGACGCGGAGCAGGTTCTCGGTAAGGGAGAGGACACGCGCGGTGGTGAGGTCCACCGGCCTGTCGATGATCGCGGCCAGGATCGTCCGGCGGCCGAGGATGCGGTGCGCCTGGACGCGCCGCTGCCCCATGAGCACTTCGAGCTTCTGCGGGTCGCGTGCGCTCGGGCACACCACGATCGGCTCCAGCATGCCGTGCCGGCGGATGCTTTCGGCGAGTTCTTCGATTTCCTTATCAGCACCCCGAATGCGGGCTTGGCCCTCGCCGAAGACCAGCCCCTTGACGAGCACCTCACGAATCGCGCGAATGGCAGCCATCGATTCCCTTCCCCGTAAGCGTCACTACCTGCGATTTCATGGAGTACCGAACCGCCGAACAGTGAATGAACGGCCCCCCTGATGGCTTCATGATCATACGACGCAGCCGAGCGGCGCCTAGTTCACGGTGACGGCAAAAACGCCAGGTCACTTGCCTGAGGATGGTTCGGTATCTACAGTCGCGGAGTTGGCCGCCAGGCCGCCGCGACGGCCGGCCGGGCACGGTCGCGGCGGCGCGTCGCCGGCGCCCGCGGGCAGGGCCGATTTCCCTGTTCCCCGGTGTCCGTAACCC
>NZ_SMKY01000580.1 GCF_004349235.1 Actinomadura darangshiensis
CCCCAAGGACGGCCCGGACGCCGAGCTCTAGCCGGAGTCCGGCCGGGTCGACCGGTCGGGCCGGGGTCGACCGGGGTCGGCTGGGGTCGGTCGGTCCGGCCGTTCGGGCGATGGCCGGAAAGCGCAACGTACTGGTCAATATCGGCGGTGCTCGCGCCGCCGACTGCAAGGTCGGATACCGTCGGCGGGGTGACAGAAGCCGCGACCACCCGCGCCGGCCGTGCACCTCGCCCGCTCCCGGGCGTCCGCCGGCGCGAGTCCGGGACGTCACGTCCGCTGCCGCTTCGTTGCTCTCGATGTGCGATTACCCCCAATGTGCAATCATGTCGGCACCCCAGCCGCCTGTTTACTTCCGCTAAGTGAGTCCACATGCCGGGTCCAGGCAATGTCGGCGAACGTGTCCGCAACCTGCGGCTGACCAGACGCTTGTCGCAGGCACAGCTCGCCGGTCACGACCTTTCCGACAGCTATATCTCTCTGATCGAGTCGGGTAAGCGCACCCCGACGCCGACCGTCCTGCGCATGCTGGCGGAACGGCTCGGCTGCACCCCCGAGTACCTCGCCGAGGGCGTCGAGCCGGAGCAGCGCGCCCACCTCGAAGTACGGGAACGCCACGCGCACCTCGCGCTGCTGGGCGGCGACCCGGCCACGGCCGAGGCCGGCTTCGACGAGGTCATCGCCCGCAGCGACGACCCGGACCTGACGGCCCGCGCCCGCTGGGGCCGCGCCCGCGCGCTGGAGGAACTCGGCCAGACCGACCGCGCCATCGCGCTGTTCGAGGAACTGCGCGAACAGGCCGAACGCGACCCGGGCCGGGCGAGCTGGCTGCCCCCCGTCATCGCCCTCGCCCGCTGCTACCACGCCGTCGGCGACCTCGGCCAGGCGATCGCGCTCGGCGAGCGCGCCCTCGCCCGCCTCGCCCGCCTCGGCCTCAGCGCCGGCCACGAGTACACCGAGGCCGGACGGATCCTGCTGCTCGCCTACGTGGACCGCTCCGAACCCGTCCGCGCCCACGAACTGGGACGGCGCCTACTCCGCCCGGACGCCGACCCCGATTCGGCCAGCGTCCACTACCAGCGCGCCAGCCTGCGCGCCCTGGACGAGGGAACCGTCGGCGACTCCCTGTACTTCGCCGACCAGGCCCTGAACGCACGCACGGACACGACGCCCGTCCAAGCCCACGCACGACTCGCCCTTGCCGGGGCCAAGGCCCTCCTCAGGGGAGTCATGCCGTTCTCCGTCGCCGCACCACCCGACGTGGTGGCGACAGGCGAATACGGCTTCGAACGTCCACGCGCCGAAGGCTCCAGGGAGGCGGCGCAGGAGGCGCTCGAACTCCTCAAGTCCGCGACGGGCCTCGACGGTGCCGAGTACACCGAGACCACCATCGCCAAGGCCCGCGCCCTCGTCCTGGTCGGCGACTTCGACAACGCGATCGCGACGCTCGAACAGTTCCTCGACACCGGCCTGGCCTTGGCCGCCCCAGAGAGCACCCACACCGTCGCCCCGCAACCTGGCAACGACCTAAGCGACCGCACCCAGAAAACCGTTCTGGCCCGCCTCGTCCTGGCCCGCGCCCGCATAGCCCAAGGCGACCGCAACGCCGCCCACGTCGTCTTGGGTGCCGCGTCCGAGCAACTGGCCTCCCTCAAGGGCCGCCCGGCCGCCCACCTGTACCGCGAACTCGGCGAACTGTACGAACTCGTCCAGGCCCCCGAAAACGCCACCACCGCCTACCGCCAAGCCCTAGAAGCCGCCGGGCTGACGGCGCTATTTATTGCAGTGCCCTCCTCCTTCGGGCCTTGAGGGCCCTGCTGTGTTTATTGCAGTGCCCTCCTCCTTCGGGCCTGGCGGCCCTCCATCGTCGGGTACTGCGTGCGATCGCTGCATCGCTCCGGCTCGCCTTGCGGCTCGCTGCGCGATCAGGTTCTCGCTTCGCTTGAACCTGCCTTCGGACGCGATCGCGACTCCTGAGGTCGTCGCGTGGTTGCGGCGGGGGCTGATGTCGGCGCGTTCACACACATGCACATCCCTGACACCGCGGCAGTCCGGTTCCGTGGTTGCGGTGGTGGCTTGGGCGCTGTGGGCTTCTGGGGTGGGGGCGGAAT
>NZ_SMKY01000581.1 GCF_004349235.1 Actinomadura darangshiensis
GGCCGGGGGCCGTCCCGAAGCTGCTGTTCTGGCTCGGCCGCCACGACAATCCGGGCCTGCGCGAGGCGATCGTGGAGGCGCTGCGGGCGATTCTCGGCGACGCGTTCGCCGCGACCGTCCTCGCGGAGGCGGATCGCGCCGCCGATCCGTCCCCGCTGCTGCGGAGCCTCGACGGCCTGCTCGACGAGCGTGCGGTCACGGCTCTGGCCAGGCGCGGCGTCACGGTCCAGCGCAGGAAGCCGCAGCGGGTCCCCGAGGTGGACGCGCTGCTCGACGGCGGCTGGGACGCCGAGATCGCGCGCGGCGTCGTGGAGGCCCATGAACGCGATCCCGGCCTGTTCCCCTACGGTCGGCTTCGCCCGATGCTGGTCCGCTGGCTCGACTTGGCGGCGGCCGATCCCGGTGCCCTCCGGCTGGTCACGGAGATCTGCCGGCCGCCGCTGCCGGACGCGGAACTGGAGGTCCTCGCCCGCTCCGCCGGAACCCTGGTGGACGGCCTGGCCGCCACCGGCGACCACGACCGGCTGCTCGCGCTGCTGGCGGGCGCGGTCCCTCGCCTGGGACGCGCCGAGCGGCTGGAGGCCGCCGAGCGGGCGCGCGGCCTGGACGTCGGCCGAGCCGGGCTCGTCGTGCTGCGTCTGTGCGCGGTCCCGCCGACGCGTGACGACGTCGTGCGCGCGCTGGCCGTCGCGCGGAGCGCAGAACACCCGGAGCCGGACCAGGAGGCCGTCCTGCGCGAGGTATTCGGGCAGGACAGGATCGAGGACCCCGCACCGCTCCGGGAGGAACTGAGCGACGCCATCCGTGACGCGGACTCTCTACGGCACGCACGCGACCGGACGGACGCGCCATCGCGCACGGTGCTCGACGCGCTGATCAGCGTGTTCCCGCAGGCTCCGCCCGGAACGCGCGACCTCCTCCTCGACTGGATGCTGGAGTTGCAGCCGCTCGGCGCCCCGCCCTGGACGATCGCCGAGGAGTCCCGCCGTCCCGTCCCGGACACCCGGAAACCGCGCCCCGGCGACCTCGACCAGCCGCGCTCCGACGCCCAACGGCGGCGCCTTCTGGCAATGCTGGACGACGTACAAGGAAAGCGACCCGAGACGGCGGCCCGCATCCTGCTGGGCTGGCCCGAACCAGAAGCCGGGCTGGCCGTACTCAGGGCCTTCCTGCAAGGGCGCGCCGACCTCCCCATCACGCTCGGCCTGGCGGCCACGCTCGCCGACGCCACCGAAGCCGACCTGGCCGGAGACGACGAGGCCGGCGAGCGGTTCGCCCGCCTGGCGGCCCACCTGGATCCCGCCCGCCTGGACAGGTTCGTTCCCCGCCTCCTGTCCGCCTGGGAGCACGGAGGCGCCGCCGCGTCCGAAGCGGCCGGCCGGGCGCTGCGCCGGGCGTCCCCCGACGTCGTCGCCGAGGCCGTCTCCGGCCGCCTCGCCACCGGTGCCTGGGGGCTGCTCGACCTCATCGCCGGCAGGCCGGTGCCGCCCACCCCCGAACTGGTCCGGACGCTGGAGCGCCTCCGCGACGAGGGACGCGACGACCTCGCCGCGAAACTCGTCCTGGCCGAGGGGCCGCTCCGCGCGCCGGGCGCCGCCGCCCGCGACGAGGAGGTGCTGAACACCCTCCGCGAGCGCCCCGCCGGAACGGCCCGCGAACCGTCGCGCGCGGACCTGTTCCGCGAGGCCCGCGACGCAGGGACCAAAGCCGCCCGGCACGCACTCCCCCGGCTCGCCGAGAGCCACGAGGAGTCGGGTGCCGCCGCCGACCCCGAGCTGGCGGACCTGCTGGCGGCGCTGATCGCGCACCACGAGACGAAGGTCCGGCTGCACGCGCACCGCGTGTCCCGGCGCGTCCTGGACCGGCCCGCCTATCTCGACCAGACGGTCCGGCTGCTGGACGATCCCGAGCCCGCCGTCGTCCGCTCCGCCATCAAGACGCTCGCACACGCCGCCTGGAAACCCGCGATCCCCGGCCTCGTCGCGCTGCTGGAACACCCCCGCGCCCCGGTCCGCACCGCCGCCGCTGACGGCCTGCTCATGCTCGGCACGGCGGCGACCCCCGCACTCCGGCACGCCGAGGCCCGAGCC
>NZ_SMKY01000582.1 GCF_004349235.1 Actinomadura darangshiensis
ACGATGAAGAGGTCGTCGTCGTGGGTGCCGAAGTCGTAGAGGGCGGGGATGCCGGGGTGGCGGAGGCGGGCGAGGATGCGGGCCTCGCGGTAGAACCGGCGGCGGGCGTCGGAGCGGTCGGGGAGACCGGGGCGGATGACCTTGATGGCGACCCTGCGGTTGAGGCGGTCGTCGGTGCCCTCCCAGATCTGCCCCATGCCGCCGATGCCGAGGATCGTGCCGCGGGCGTAGCGGTCCGCGATCTTCATCGGTCGCCCAGGAAGGGGCTGGGGGTGCCGTGCCAGGTGATGAGGAGGGTGTCGCGGGCGCGGGTGGCGGCGACGAACAGCAGGGAGCGGGCGCGCTGGAGTTCCCGCCGGTACCGGGCCGGGTCGGTCTGCTCCCATCTGCGCAGGTAGCCCTGCGGGACGAGCCCGTCGGAGGTTCCGGCGACGATCACGTGCTGGTATTCGAGGCCCTTGAAGCGGTGCATGGTGCCGATGTGGACGACGTCGTCGATCCGCGGCCCGTCGGGCCCGATGGACGCGGCGGGGATGCCCGCGCGGGCGAGGCGCGCCTCCATCTCGGCGACCATGGCGCGTTCCGGGACGCTGATCGCGATGGACGGTGCCGCCCCGTCGATCAGGTCGCTGACCCGCGCGGCGATGTGGTCCTGCTCTTCCTCCCAGGTCGTGGCGCCCAGCAGGACGGGCCGGGGGCCGCGCAGGACGGACCGGTAGCCGGTGAGCTCGTCGTTCTCATCGTCGAGGTCGTCCCAGGACTCTTCACCGAGGAGCCGGACCGCGGAACCGAGGATCTCGTGGGTGGTGCGGTAGCTGAGCGTGAGGCGGGACGAGCGCCGCCCGCGGATGTTGATCCCGAGCACGCTCAGCGAGACGTGGTTGTCGTAGAGCCGCTGGTGGACGTCGCCGACGAGGAAGATGTCGTTGGGGCCTTCGGGGACCATGGCGCGGAGCATCTTCCAGTGCGCGGCGGCGAGGTCCTGTGCCTCGTCCACGACGATGTGGGCGTAGCGGGGGCGCATCCGGGCGACGGAGGCGTCCTCCCGGTGGATGTTGAGGCCGCCCTCCCGGTGCCGGCGCATCTTCTCGGCGCGTTCCTGTTCGAGGCGGGCGGCGTGTTCGGCGACCTGCCGGTAGGTCCACAGGTTCTTCTCGTCGAGGCGGAGCCGGAACTTCTCCACGAGCCGCCAGATCTCGGCGCGCTGGGCGCGACCGATGCTGCGTCCGCGGCCGGGGCGGCGGGTGCGGAAGTAGTCGGTGCGGGAGTTGCCGGCCATGCCGAGGATGACGTGGGTCCATTCGGCGTACAGGAACTCGGGGTCCCAGCGGGTCTCGCCGAGTTCGAGGAGCAGGTCGCGCCATTCTTGGACGGCCTTCGCGTCGTCGATCCAGCGGCGTTTGCCGCCGGGTTCGGCGCGGGCGACGACGTCGGCGGCGAGCTTGTCGATGTTGACGATCTCGACGCGGGACACGGTCTCGGGGCCGCCGAGTTCGAGGAGGCGTTTGCGGAGGTCGGCGGCGAGGTTCTTGTTGTAGGTGGTGAGCAGGACGGGCTTGTCGCCGCCGGGCGGCAGCCGGTCGACGAGGCGTTTGACGCGGTGGAGCGCGACGATGGTCTTGCCGGTGCCGGGTCCTCCGCTGACGCGTGCGGAGCCCTTGTTGTCGCGTTCGACGAGCTTGCGCTGGCCGGGGTGCAGGAAGACCTTCCAGCGGCCGAAGTCGTCTTCGAGGACGGCCTGCAGTTCGGTGTCGGACGTGGTGACGCGCGTGGCGGGACGGGTGAGGGCGGCGGCGTAGTCCTCGGTGTCGACGTCGTCCTCGGCCTGGACGGGTGCGGTGATCTTGTCGAGGACCTCGTCGAAGTTGGTCCCGAAATACAGTTCGAGGAGTACTTCCTCGGTGAGCGCGGGGGCGAGTTCGGTGAGGCCGAGCAGCTCGTCCTCGGTGGTGATCTTTCGGATCAGCGGGAGCAGGACGGCGGCGACGCCGAGTTGCCGCAGCTGGTCGTCGGCCAGGTCGGCGAACAGCGGCCGGGATGGCGCCGGCCCCGGGGGCGCGGGCTCCGCCGCGGTG
>NZ_SMKY01000583.1 GCF_004349235.1 Actinomadura darangshiensis
GTCATGTCGTCGTCCTTCCGGCCGGGTCGGGGCGGGTTCGGCATCAGATCTCTCCCACTGGCTGGCTGCGGGCGTGCGGAGGGGACGGGCGGGGTTCGGCGTCGCGGGCGAGGGCGGAGCCGAGGCGTTTGCGGGCGCGGTGCAGCCGCGCGTGGTAGGCGCGGAGCGAGCAGCCCATGACGGTCGCGGCCTCGTGCGGCTCCAGGCCGTGCCAGGTCGCGAGGGCCATCGCCTCAAGATCCTTCTCCGGCATGGAAGCGAGGGCCTTGACCGCCGCGTCCCGGTCGGCGACCTGGTCGGCGACGTCCTGGCCGGCGTGCTCGCGGACCGCGGCCCGCGCCGTGATCCGGTCGAGCAGCGCCCGGCCGCGCTGCTGCTTGCCGCGCTGCTTGGCGAGCAGGTTGCGGGCCACGCCGAGCAGCCACGGCAGCGCGCGATCGGGCATCTCGTCGAGGCGCCGCCACGCGACCAGGAACGTCTCGCTGGATACGTCCTCGGCCACTTCAGGGTCGGAGCGGAGCAGGACGTACCCGAGGACGCTGCGGTAGTGCCTGTCGTACAGGGCGGTGAACCGTTCTTCGGAATCGTTCACACCAAGAAGTCCCTCCGAACGCGGCTCGTTCACACGGGCCCCAGGAATTACCGGTCAGTAACCCCCGGGAGCGGGCCCGATCCGCCTCCGGGCGGCGCCGCGAAACGGCGGCGGCGCCCAGGCGGCATGAGCGGGACGTCGCATACGGGCTTTAGGCTGGCATGCGTGACCGAGACGAAGGCCGTGAAGTCCGAGCAGACGCGCGCCTTGATCGTCGAGACGGCGCTGCGCCTGTTCCGGGAGCGCGGATACGAGGCGACGACGATGCGGGCGATCGCCAAGGAGGCGGGCGTCTCGGTCGGCAACGCCTACTACTATTTCGGCTCCAAGGAAGAGCTGATCCAGGCCTACTACGACGAACTGCAGGACGATCACGTCGCCGCCTGCCGCGCCGTCCTGGACGCCGAGCGGGAGTTCGCGCCCCGGCTGCTGGGCGTGCTGAAGGCCCGCGTCGACACGATGATCCCCTACCACGAGTTCGCCGGGAAGTTCTTCAAGTTCGCCGCCGAGCCGACCAGCCCGCTCAACCCGTTCAGCGCCGAGTCCGGCCCGGCCCGCGACTCCGCGGTGGCGATCTACCGGGAGGTCGTCGAGGGCTCCGACCTGAAGATCGACAAGGAGTTTCGGGCAGAACTGCCCGAGCTGCTGTGGATCTACTCGATGGGCATCGTCCTGTACTGGGTGCACGACAACTCGCCGGGCTGCCGCAAGACGTACCTGCTCGTCGAGCGGACGGTCCCGCTGGTCAACCGCATGGTCGCGATGTCGCGCATCCCCGGCTTCAAGTCGGTGACCCGCGAACTGGTGGGCATCATCCGCGAGGTCCGCGACTGAGCTAGCGGAACGTGATGTCCCAGTGGTCCTTCTCGCGGGCGAAGACGGTGCCGTCCGGTGACCGGTACAGCCGCGCGCCGTCCCCCCGGACGCCGGTGGACGGGTAGCGCTTGACCGCCCGGTCGACGCACGACCCCGTCGCGATGTCCAGCTTGTAGCCGTTCGCGTGGCTGTAGGCGCCGCCCGCGTGGCCGCGCTCCGTCCCGCCGGTCACGGTGACCTCGCAGCCGCTCGCCGCCGCGAAGTCGATCAGCCCCTTGACCGTCCCCCACCGGACGCCCTCGAACGACGTGCAGGACGCCACCGTCCGGTCGGAGCAGTGCCCGGTGGACCGCCACCCGATCCCGCTCTCACGCAGCGCGTACTCGGCGAACCGCTGCCCGACCCGCACCGACTTGGGCAACTCCGGCACCACGTCCCGCCCCGCGCCCACACCCTCCAGCAAGGGCACGGCGCCGCTAGAGGGCGCGCTGTCGGTAGAGGGCGCGGCGTCGGTCGGCGGCGCGGGGTTGCGCGGGCCTTCGGACTTCCACGGAGGCGCGCTGGTATCGGGATCGGCGTTGTGCGGGGCCGCGGTGGGGTCCGGGGCCGCGGCGCTGAGCAGGCCCGCGGGCCTCAACACGGGCGCCGCGTCGCGTGGG
>NZ_SMKY01000584.1 GCF_004349235.1 Actinomadura darangshiensis
TGGTGGGCCTGCTGCGGCCAGCCCCCGTACGGCCCGGCCTGCGCGGCCCGCGGGTCCTGGTTGTGCGGGACGAACCCGGGCCGCCCGCGGTCGTCGTGCATGTCCGGGCGCTTGTCGAGCGCCACGGGCGGCGGCTGCGGCATGTCGCGCGGCGGGGCGTCCTGCAGCGGCACCTCCTGCGGCGCCATGCCGGCGCTGTAGAGCACGTCCTCGTTGGTGTCGGGCGGGCCGCCGAGCGAGTCCGGCGGCGCGAACCCGCCCGCGACCAGGCGGTCCCCGTCCTCGCCGGCCTCGGCGGCGCCGTGGCCCGCATCGTCCTCCGGCACGGGCCCCGGGTCGTCGACCTCGGGGTCGTCCACCGGGTCGTCCAGGGATATCTCCTGGTCGGTCACCGTCTCGGGAGGAGCCGCCGCCTCCTGCCGTTCAGGCTCCTGGCCGGGGGCGACGTCGTCGTCCTCCGAAGGCGCCCTGACCGGGCCGCGGTTGTCTTCCGTCATCCCCATCTCTCCTACCGAGCATGGTCCTCGTCATCCGTGCTCATGCTGCCCCGAAAGGCATGTGGCGAGCATAAGACCTATTGCCAATACGCTCATCCCGGGCGTCGTCCCCTATACGACGGACGGTCAGTCGAACGGGTTCGCCGCCGAGGCGAGGCGGCGCGCGCCCCGGGACAGCCGCGTCCAGAACGGGACGGAGTCGCGCGGCATGTCCGCCGCCACCGCGACGGCGGTGCTCTGCGGCGCGTCCGTCACGACGGTGTACACGTAGCCGCTCCCGGCCGACACCGCCCAGCGCCGCAGCGCCTCGCGGCGGAACACCGTCCGGCCCCGGCGGACCGACTTCTGCCAGCCCGCCATGCCCCGCTCGTCCAGGTCGCCGCGCTGCACGAACACCGACACGGCGGCGAGGCCGTCGGAGTAGCTGAGGTGGACGGTACCGCCGCCGTCCTCGCGGCGGGCGTCGTAGAGGGCGAGCCGGCCCGGCAGGTCCCTCGGGATCGGCCAGCCGCCGTCGCGGAGCCCGGCGAGCCCGGCCCGGTCGAGGCGCCGTCCCCAGGCGCCCGCGCCGCCGCGGGTGCCGGCCTCCTCGACGGGCCCGCCGGCGCTGGAGCCCGGGAAGCGCGCGAGGCCGCCCGGCGGCCGGGCGAGCGCGACCGGTTCCACCGGCGGCACGCTGAAGGTGATCTCGGAGAAGCCGGAGACGATCACGGGCCTGCCGGTGGCGTCGATCAGCTCGCGGTGCAGCATCAGGCCGGTCTCGCGGTCGATCCAGAAGCGCCCGGCGGGGCTGCCGTCCGCGCGGCGCGCCTCGACGACGCGGGCGGGACGGCCGCAGACGGACGCGTCCGCGGCGCGGACCACCGCGTAGTTGCGGGTCAGCATCGCGAGCGTCGCGGTGGTGAACCCGGTGGTGTCGCCCGCGGTGGAGTCGGGGCGGTAGCCCTCCCCGGTCGTCCCGGACCGGTACCGGATCCCCGACCCGGGCGTGTGCGAGACGGCGACGCGGGAGGTGACGGCCCGGCCGCGGTCGCGGGTGGTCAGGAACCGGCGGCCCTCGTACGGGACGCGGCGGGCGGCGTCGGCGGCGCCGCGCAGCAGCCCGACCGCGCCGGGGTCGCTGCGGGCGCGGCGCGCCGCGGCGGGGTCGCCGGGGAGGGTCCCGGCCAGCGCGAGGGCGCCCGCGAGCCCACCGGCCAGTATGGCGCTGCGCCTGCGGCGCCGCTCGTCCCGTCCGAAAGGGAACGACCCTCCACCGAAGCGCCTGCGGCGCTGCGCCGAGCCGGCCTTGACGGGCGCGGTCACGGCCCCGGAGAGACCTGGACCTGGTTGACCGGGTCGGTGAGCGGGTCGGTCATCGGCGCGTCGCCGGACGTGAGCGCGTGCTCGACGGCGAACCGGTCGAACGCGGGCGTGACGGCCGGCGCGTCCTGGCGTCCGCCCGCGGCGTAGGAGGCGGTGCCGAGGCCGAGGAACAGGGTGGCGGCTCCGACGACCAGGTAGCGGCGCCGGGGCTGGACGCGGACGGCCGCGGCGTGCCCGGCCGGGCGGTTGTCGCGCGGGCGGGCGG
>NZ_SMKY01000585.1 GCF_004349235.1 Actinomadura darangshiensis
CGTCCACGCCCACGACCACCTCGTCCGGCAGCCGCCGCACCTCGACCGTCACCTGCGCCGCCCCCGAATGCCGGACGGCGTTGGTCAGCGCCTCCTGCACGATCCGGTACCCGGCCAGCCCGACCGGCGCCGGCAGCCCCGCCAGCCCTGCTAGCACCGAGCCGGGCCCGGCCAGGTCACCGGCCAGGTCACCGGCGCGGCGCACCGGGAGGCCCGCCGCCGCGGTCTGCTCCAGCAGCTCACCGACACGCGCCAGCGACGGCGGCGCCGAGGGCTGGCCACCGCCGTCCTCGCCGTCGACCTGGCGCAGCACGCCCAGCACCCCGCGCAGCTCCCGCAGCGTGTCCTTGCTCGCCGCCTTGATCGCCTCCAGCGCCGCATACGCCCGCTCGGCGTCGTCGCGCCGGTGCAGCGCCGCCCCGGCCTGCACGTTGATCAACGAGATCTGGTGCGCCAGCACATCGTGCAGCTCCCGCGCGATCCGCAGCCGCTCGGCGACCTCGCGGCGCCGCGCCTCGGCCTCCCGGTCCCGCTCGGCCGCCGCGGCCCGCCGCTCGGCGGCCTCGGCCCGGTCCCGGCGGCTGCGCACGTACTGCCCGAGCGCCACCGTCACCAGCAGCCCGATCGACAGCGACGCCACGCCCCGCGCGTCCACGATCGCGTCCGGATCGCCGCCGCCGCCCCCGCCGCGCGCCAGCGACACCGCCAAGAACCCGGCGTTGACGGCGATGACCGCGCCCAGCGACACGACCAGCCGGCACTCCACCGCCGCGGTGAACAACGCCACCCACAGCACCGCCGCGACCGGCCCGTCCGGGAACCCCATCGGGTAGTACAGCGGCGGCACCACCACCGCGACCACCAGCACCGCCGCCGGATACCGGCGACGCCACGCCAGCGCGCCCGACGCCACCGCGATCAGCGCCAGCCCGCCCGGCCACAGCGCACGATCCTCGGGCTTGGCCGCGGCCACGCTCATCCACACCGTCACCACCAGCGCCGCCACCGCCAGCGCGGCGTCGCCCGCCGGCCCGCACGCCAGCCCCCACAGACCACGCAGACCACGCTGTCCGCGCAGGGGGCGTGCCGGGGTCGCTGTCACGGGGCCAACCGTAGTTCAGCCGCCCCCGTCCCGCGCACCATCGGTGATCTTCACCACCGCCCCGGACCCTGACTTTCGTCAGTAACACCGCAGTTCACCGGACAGTAGCGTGGAGCCGTGAACGACTCCGCGGCCGCCCGGGCACGACACACCACCGCCCGCGACACCGCCCGCACCAACCTGGACGCCGCCGCACGGGCCGCCTTCAGGGCCGCACGGCCGTCCGCGCTGCGCGCCACCATCACCCGCCCCACCCGCGCGGCCCTGATCAAAGACGCCCTGCTGTACGCGATCCTCGCCCTGCCCGTCGCCGGCGACCTGATCTCCCCACTGCAACCCGGCCACGCCTACTGGTGGCTGAAGGCCGCCGGCCTCGCCGTCCTCGCCGCCGCCGTCGCGGTGTGCCGCGCCTGGCCCACCGCCGCGCTGCTCACCGCGATCTCACTGACCGCCGTGCACGGCAACTTCGTGTTCGCCATGCCCGTCCTGTCCTACCTGACGGGCCTGCGGACCGTCCGCGCCCAGCCCGTCCTGTGGGGCTACACCGCCGTGTTCGTCGGCGGAGTCCTGCTGTCGGTCGTCCGCGGCCTCGACGTCACCGTCTGGTTCCCCTCCACCATCTGGCTCGTCCTGTTCGGCGTCCTGCCATGGCTGGTCGGCCGCTACTGGCGCCAGCACCAGGAACTCCTGCACGCCGGATGGGAACGCGCCGAACACCTCGAACACGAGCAGCGCATCATCGCCGAACGCGAACGCCTCCGCGAACGCGCCCGCATCGCCCAGGACATGCACGACTCCCTCGGCCACGAACTCGCCCTCATCGCCGTCCGCGCCGGCGCCCTGCAGGTCGCCCCCGGCCTCGGCGAACGGCACCGCGCCGCCGCCGCCGAACTGCGCACCGGCGCCGCCGACGCCACCGACCAGCTCCGCGAGATCATCGGCGTCCTCCGCGAAGAGACC
>NZ_SMKY01000586.1 GCF_004349235.1 Actinomadura darangshiensis
GGGAAGGTATTTGCGTCCGCCGCGGATCATGTACTGGGGCGTGGTGGCGGGGTCGTCGGCGATCGTGTATCCGCCGGGGGCGGTGATGAGGGCGATGTCGCCGGCGGCGAGGCGCACGGGGGCCGGGTCGTCGAGGCGGATCCAGGCGTGGCCGCCGAGGGTGGCCGCGACGGTGAGCGGCGGCCCGCCGGCGTACTCCATCGCCCACGGCGGCCGCCGGATCAGCTGCCTGACCAGGGCGTTCTGCGCGCGGGCCCGATGCAGCAGGTCGGTGAGCACGTCCACACGCCCACCCTAGACGATCACAAAGGTTTCACGGATTCTCACCCATGGATCGTCCAGGCGGTGGCGCGGTTGGGTGGACGGCATGAAGAAGTCCATCGCAGTGTTCGGAACCGGCCCGGGTGTGGGCCAGGCGGTCGCCCGCCGATACGGGAAGGAGGGGTTCGACGTCGTGCTGGTCGCCCGCCGCCGGGAGCGGCTGGACCTGCTCGCCCGCGACCTTGAGGCCGAGGGCGTCACCGCCCATGTGGTCACCGCCGACCTCGACCGGTCCGGCGACGTCCCGGAGCTCGCCGAGCGGATCCGCGCGCACGTCGGGGACCCCACGGCCCTCTACTACGGCCCGGCCCCCGCCGACCTGGCGTTCGTCCCCGCCGTCGACCTCACGCCGGAACTGCTCCAGGACCGCATGCCGATCACGCTGTACACGCTCATGGCGCTGGTCGGGGAGTTCCTGCCCGCCATGGCCGGGCGGGGCGACGGCGCGATCCTCAGTGCCCAGGGGGCCGCCGCCGTCCAGGGCCGGCCGGGCATGAGCGGCTGGCCCACGGTGCTGGCCGCGCAGCGCAACTACCTCCAGTCGCTCGCCGCCGAGGCCGCCGGGAAGGGCGTCTACGTCGGCATGCTCTACATCGGCGCCCGCATCCTGGGCACCCCCTTCGAGGAGGACTACCAGCGGCGCCTGGCCGAGGGCGAACCCGTGTCCGAAATGGCCGCCGCCGACCCCGCCGACCTGGCCGGCATCCTGTGGGACATGCACACCGCGCGGGACCGGCACGAGAGCGTCGTCCCCGCCGGGCTGCTGGACCGGTGACACCGGCCGTGCCGCCGGGGCCCGCCGGCGGCACGGCTCGCCGCGGTAGGCACAATGCCCGGTATGGGTGAGGTTTTCACGCACCGGCTGCGGGTGCGGTACAGCGAGTGCGACCAGCAGGGCGTGGTGTTCAACGGCCACTACCTGTTCTTCTACGACGTGGCGCTGACGGAGATGTGGCGGGCGCTGGTCGGCGACTACGGGGAGATGGTGGAGGGCGGCTACGACCTGGTCGTGGCGGAGGCGCGGATCCGGTACCGGGACGGCGCGCGGTTCGACGAGCTGCTGGACGTGTCGATGCCGGTGGCGCATCTGGGGACGACGAGCATGGTCGTGCGGCCGGTGTTCCGGGTGGGCGGGCGGCTCATCGCCGACGGCGAGGTGCGGCATGTGTTCATCGACCCGGCGTCCAAGGGCAAGAGGGAGATGCCGCCCGAGGTCAGGTCGGTGCTGGAGCCTTTCCTGGACGGGGCGGGACAGGCGGCCGGCGCCTCGTCAGGCGCTTCATCGCCTTGACGACGTCTCGAGCGTCGCGCGTTCTCCCGGATTTGGAATCGGGTTTCCGCCTGACGTGCCCGGCACAGTTCCCGCGGGTCTGATTCAACCGAGTGCGCCGCCCCCGGGGCAACCCCTTTTTTCGCGGGGCGGCCCCGGGGTGTCAGCGGGCGAACAGGGAGGCGTAGACGGTGCGGCCGCCGCCCGTGACGATCTGCCCGGCCAGGTGCGGGGCGGTGACGGTGGACAGCCGCAGGTCGAGGTAGCGGTCCTCCTCGTGCAGTTCGGCGGGCCCGGCGGGCGCGGCGGCGATCCACCGGCCGATCTCGGCGAGACGGGCGGAGCGGTCGCGTTCCAGGGCGCCGCGCAGCCCCGCCAGGCCGCCCGCTTCGGACGGCACGGTCTGGAGCGCCCCGGTCTGGAGCGTCCCGGTCTGGAGGGGCGCGGGGTCGGGC
>NZ_SMKY01000587.1 GCF_004349235.1 Actinomadura darangshiensis
GGCGTGGAACGTGTTTTCGCAGTTGGGGGCCTGCACGGAGTGCCGGCATATGGAGGAGTGGGAGGTGGGTGATGACGGCGTTGTTGGCTGTGCTGTGCGCGGCGGCGTCGGCTTTTCTTCTTCCGAAGGGGACGACCGCGGCGGCGCAGAGGGTCGCCGTCCAGTTTCGGGGGACGTCGCCGAGGCACGCGGTCCCGCGAGGGCGGCAGGCGCGGTCTCGTGGCCACCCCCGAGGGCAACGTTCGTCGGGAAGCGTGGACGAACGGGAGGGCAGAGAGGCGGCCCAACGCCGCGACATTGGCCTGCGGCGGACGGCTGCTGTGGCGGCGGGAATCCTGTGCGTGGTGTTGTTCGGTGGAGTGACTGGCGGAGTCGTCGGTGTGCTGGCGGCGGTGGCGGTCTGGGTGTCCTTTAGCCGTCTTGGGGACGGAGAACGTCGTCGCAGACGGGCTCGACTCATCGCGGACCTTCCGGTCGCGGTGGATCTCCTGGCGGCGTGCCTGCGTGGAGGCGCCCCCTGGCATGAAGCGGTGGCCGCGGTCGCCGATGCGGTGGGAGGCCCTCTCGGGGACGAACTGCGAGCCGTTTCCGTGCAGATCAAGCTCGGGGCCGACCCGGCGGATGCCTGGCTCGCGTTGACGGAGGAGCCGATGCTCGCGCCGCTGGCTCGGGCGGCCGTCAGGGCTGGGTCCACGGGTGCGGCGCTCGCCCCGTCCCTCAGCCGTCTCGCGCGTGACCAGCGACGTGTCGCCCGATCGGCCGCCGCGGCGAGAGCACGGGCCGCCGGCATTCGCGCGCTCGCTCCGCTTGGCCTCTGCTTCCTGCCCGCCTTCGTCTTGCTGGGGGTCGTCCCGGCCATCGCCGGCATCGCCTCGACGATCCTCCTGCCGTGGTGAGCCGGGTTATCCACAGAACGAGGTTCTTCTATCACGCAGCGTGCTGATTCAGCAGGCTTGAAGAGTTCCACGAGTGAAAGGAGCTCCGATGAGGGCGATGAAGACGGCGGTGCAGCGATGGTCCAGGGCATGCGGGGACCGCGGGATGTCCACCGCCGAGTACGCGGTCGGCACCATCGCGGCAGCGGCCTTCGCCGGGCTGCTGTTCAAGATCCTGACCAGTTCGCAAGTGAAGTCGCTGCTCTTACAGATCATCGAGAAGGCCCTCAAGCTGGCCGGCTGAGGGACCGCGGGATGGCCACGGCGGAGATCGCCGTGGCCCTCCCCGCCCTGGTGCTGATCACTGCGGTCGCGCTGTGGGGTGTGACGGTCGCCTCCGTCCAGCTCACCTGCACGGACGCCGCCCGGGCCGGCGCCCGCGCCGCGGCCAGAGGCGAATCCCTCACCGCTGTGCGCGGCCTGGTGGTGAGGGCGGTCCCGCAGAAGGCGACGGTTGATGTCCGCCGCGACGAGGCGACCGTCCACGTGGACATCTCCGCGCCTGTCGAGCCCGCCGCAGCGATCGGCCTGCCGCCTCTGACCGTCCACGCCCACGTGGCCGCAGCCACCGAACCCGGCGTCCCAGCCGGCAAGCAATGACTGGCCACGTCGGCCACCGCGGTTCGCGACCACGCCCGGTCCAAGGACCTGCCTCCCGAGGGGTGCCGTCGTGGTCGGGCCGGTCTCGGCGAGACCGTCTGGTGAATGGCGGGTCGGCTTTTCGGACGGCGGTCGCTGGCCACCAGGTACATCGCGACGGGAGTGTCAGGACGTGCCGGCCCTTCGGGCGGCGGTCGCTGGACGCTGGTTTCCAGGTGCATCGCGACAGGAGTGTCCGGGCGTGGCGGTGTTGACGCCGACAGTGCGGCGGACGTCGCGCTGTCGGTCACCGGGCCGAAGAGGTCGCGAAAGCTTGGCGCATTCGCGTGAGTGGACCTTGTGCTGGCGCATCCCACCCCACGCCCGCATCACACCTCCGGCTGGAGCGGGGAAACGGTCGGTGGAGGTGGGGGATCTGGCATGAGGCGCAGAGGGTTGTGAGCCGGGGACGGCTGCCCGTGCGCGGTGGTGTACGGGCTGCGCGGGGTGAGTGGGCGGAAAG
>NZ_SMKY01000588.1 GCF_004349235.1 Actinomadura darangshiensis
GGCCTGCAGGGGGCAGCGGTCCACGACCCACGCGTCCTCGTCGTCGCCCGGCGGCAGCGGCGGCTCGTCGGTGAGCCGGTCCAGGTGCCACTCGATGTGCGCCAGCGGCCCGCGCCAGCCCGCCAGCAGGTCGGCCAGCGGACGCGGCGGGCCCGGCGGGCCGTAGGGGCGCGGGTCGGGCAGCTGCGCCTCCCACAGCGCGTCGTCGCAGTCGGCCGCCCAGTGCGCCACCGCCTCCAGCACCTCCTGCAGGTCGCGGGCGAGGGCGCCCAGCGACCGCAGCGCCATCGCGTCCTGGATCAGCCGCTCCCGCGCGTCATAGGGCATGTCCTCGCCGAAGCCGGGCGGGAACGCCGGCGGGCGCCCGTCGAGCACCGGGTCCTCGCCGGTCGTCGCCGACCGGACCGCCGCCGCCTGCCACCGCGTCCACTCCGCCAGGTGCCCCAGCACCCCGCGCAGCGCCGCCGCGCCCGCGCCGCCGCCGCGGACCTCCTCCGCCGCGTCGCGCAGCCGGGCCCGCACGTGCTCCAGCCGGTCCAGCGTCCACGCGCGGGCCCGCGCCGCCCCCGCCGGCCCGCGCGGCCCCGGCTCGGCCGGGGGCCGCGGCATCGGCACCCGCAGCGCCGCCAGCAGCTCGTCCAGGTCGCGGACCTCCGCGCCCCGCCCCGACAGGAACGCCGCGCCGATCCGGTCGAGCCGGAACATCCGCGGCCCGTCGCGCATCCGGCACCACCCGACCAGGTACTCGCCGTAGGGGGCGACGACCAGGCCGTGCGCCTCCACGTCGCGGAAACTGCGGGCCCCCGCCTGGTCGGTGTAGGCGAGCCGTACGACGCGGCGGGTGCGGACCGCCTCGGCCAGCGCGTCGTGCACCGGGCCCATCAGCGACCCCGCCTCGGTCAGTGGATCGGGCCCGGCGGGCTCCGGCAGGACGTACCCGCGGCCCTTCTCGGCCCGCACCGGCAGCCCGCCGTGCGTCAGCATCTCCACGTCGCGGCGGACGGTCCGCTCGCTGACCCGCAGCCGCGCCGCGAGGGCGGCCGGGTCCAGCGGCTCGGGGGAGGCCGCACGCAGCTCCGCGACGAGCGCGAGCAGCCGGTCTACGCGATCCACGCCACCCATCGTGGCCCCGCCCACCGACATTCCGCCGCCCGGCAGGGGCCCGAATCCCCTGCGGGCAAGGGGAATCGGGCCTCCGGGGGCAGGTCAGCGGCCTGACAGCTCCGCGGCCAGGCCCTCGAAGTCGGCGGCCGTCAGCGACAGCGCGCTGCCGATCGCCTGGGTCGCCTCCGCGCTGCCCAGATGCCGCGTCGCGGCCCGGTCCAGGTAGGCCTCCACCAGCCGCGCCCCCGTCAGCCGGCCGCGCGGCCGCAGCGAACCCACCTCGCGGTTCACCACCGCCCACGCGTCCGACCCGATCCGAAGGCTGCGCTCCTCGGCCAGCAGCCGCAGCAGCGCCGACCGCGCCGCCGGGTCCGCCAGGTCCGGCAGCCGCACCGCGCGCAGGTCGGTCACCAGCTCCGGTGACGCAGCCGACAGCTCCCCGACCCGGTCCGGTTCGCACGTGCCGAGCAGCGCGGTGTCGTTCACACCCTCCAGCCGCGTCCGGTAGAGCACCGACGCGTACGCGGCGCCCTGCGGCTCGTCCAGGATCAGGCCGTCCAGGCCGTCCAGGAGCAGGACGTGGCCGGCGTGCTCCTCCAGCGCGGCGCGCAGCCCGTCGGGGCCCCGCTCGCGCAGGTCCTCGGCGTGGACGGCGTGGACCTCGCCGCTGGAGGCCTCCACCTCCGCCAGCGCGCGCGCCGCCATCCGGGCCAGCCGCCGCTGCCCGCTGGACGGCGTGCCGATCAGCAGCAGGGCCGGCGCCGACGCGCTGGACACCTCCTGCCCGCGCAGCCGCCGCGCCCACTTGCCGCGGCGCCGCACCTCGGTGACGACGCGCTCGATGTCGTCGGCGCCGCACAGGAAGCGGATCCCGTACGCCTCGGCGACCTGCGGGGCGTGCTCGGGGACGGGTGCGGGCGGCGCC
>NZ_SMKY01000589.1 GCF_004349235.1 Actinomadura darangshiensis
GGTCGAGGGTGAGCATGGGGCTGTCGAGCATGCCGAGGACGAGGTCGCGCAGGGGCGGCGCGGTGCGGCGCGTCACTTCGGTGTGCGCGAGGGCGGCGGGGTCGGGGATCGGCTCGTCGAGCGCCACGGCGTAGGTGCCGTAGAGGGTTTCCGGAACCTGCAGCGTCAGATGCTCACCCAACTCGTCCCCCTCGCTGGACCGCGTTACCTTCGATCAGAAGGCGTGGGAGGTTGGAAAGTATCTGGCGCGAACGGGACATTTCCCTATCAGGCGGGCCGGATGCGCTGTTCGAACCAGACGATCTTGCCCCCGTCGGTGCGGTGGGTGCCCCAGCGGGTGGCGAGGTGGCTGACGAGCTGGAGCCCGCGGCCCGACTCGTCGGTGGCGTCGGCGTGCCGGAGGTGGGGCATGTCGGCGCCGTCGTCGTGCACCTCGCAGAGGAGCGTCCGGCCCTTGACCAGGCGGAGGCCGAGGGAGCCGGCGCTGTGCACGAGGGCGTTGGTGACCAGCTCGCTGACCAGCAGCTGCGCGGTGTCGGTGAGGGCTTGCAGGCCCCAGCCGGCGAGCCGGTCGGCGACCTGCGCGCGGATCCACGGGACGGTGCCGGGCTCGGGCTCCAGGTCCCAGGTGACGACGTCGTCGTAGGGGATGCCGTCGAACCCGACCGCGACGATCGCGATGTCGTCGGCGGGGGTGGGGGCGGCGAGCGTGTCGAGCAGGTCGTCGCAGGTGCCGTCGAGGTCGGCGGACGCCCCGGCGAGCCGTCCGCGCAGCTCCTCCAGGCCCTTGTCGATGTCGCGGTCGCGGCGTTCGAGGAGGCCGTCGGTGCACAGGACGAGGTGGGACCCGTCCTCGACCTTGACCTCCATCGTCTCGAACGGCTCGCCGCCGACCCCGATGGGCACCCCGGGCGGGACGGGCAGCACCCGGCTCTCCCCGTCCGCCGACACCAGGACGGGAGGGACGTGCCCCGCGTTGGCGATCGTGCACCGCCGCTCGACCGGGTCGTACACCGCGAACAGGCAGGTGGCGAGGTAGTCCTCGCCGAGCCGGCGGGCGAGCGAGTCGAGCTGGCGGAGCAGCCGTTCGGGGCGCATGTCCTCGGCGGCCAGGGTGCGGACGGCGGTGCGCAGCTGCCCCATGATCGCCGCGGAGGTGAGGCCGTGCCCCATCACGTCGCCGACCACGATGCCGAGCCGGCAGCCGGGCAGCGGGATCGCGTCGAACCAGTCGCCGCCGACCTGGGCGGCCTCCTCGGCGGGCCGGTAGCGGTAGCGGACGCGGGCCCCGGCGACGTCCGGCGGGTCGTCGGGGAGCATGCTGCGCTGCAGTTCCTCCGCGACCCGGACCTCGCGGCTGTACAGCCGGCCGTTGTCGACGCAGAGCGCGGCGCGGCGGCCCAGTTCGTCGACCATGGCGAGGTCGAGCTCGTCGAACCCGGGCCGGTCGGGCTTGCGGATCAGCTTGAAGGTGCCGAGCACCTTTCCGCGCGCGATCAGCGGGGCGATCAGCAGCGCGCGGCCGGTGAACAGGGGGCGCAGGTCGCGGTCGCCGAACGCGGCGGCGATGCGGGCGGCCCGCTCGGGGTCGACGCACGGGATGTGGACGGGACGCCCCGTCCGCATGGCCTGGACGAACGGCGTCCCGGACGGGAGGAACAGCACCTCGCCCTCGGGGACGGCCTCGTCCCAGCGGCCGGGCTCGTCGTTGTGGGCGACGGCGACGCGGCGCATCAGCGTTGTCTCGTCGACCTCGTCGGCGGGCGGCGCCGAGTCGGCGACGACGGTTTCGAGGAGTTCGACGGCGGCGAAGTCGGCGAGCCGGGGCACGAGGACCTCGGCGAGCGTGCGGGCGGCCTGGAGGTGGTCGAGCGAGCTGCCGATCTGCTCGCCGGCGGCGCTGAGGTAGGTGAGCGGCTCCAGCGACCGCTCGACGGCGCGGCGCCCCTGGGGCGGCCGGTCGGTGGCGGCGGCCCTGGGCGGCGGGACGGCCGTCCGCACGCCGGGGGACGG
>NZ_SMKY01000058.1 GCF_004349235.1 Actinomadura darangshiensis
TCCCCAGCCGGCCGGGCGCTCCGCCTTCAAGGCGCCGCCCTTCACGCTCAACCCGTCCCCGTCCGACCGCAAGCGGGCGGTCACCCGCGCGCAGAAGGCCCTCGCCGCGCATCCCGGCCGCGCCCACCACGCGGGCGGGCAGCGCTACACGGTGCGGTCGGTCGCCGTCAGCCGCGACGGAGCGGCCGACGTCCGGTTCGACCGGACCTACCGCGGCCTGCCCGTCTACGGCGGCGACCTCATCGTGCACCTCAAGCCGAACGGCTCCTACCTGGGGCTGGAGACCGCGTCCGACACCTCGGGCGCGATCCGGACGACGCCCTCGGTGCGCGCCGGCGAGGCCGCCGCGGTCGCCCGTAAGCAGCTCAAGGGCAAGGTCTCGGCCGTCTCCAAGCCGGAGTTGGCCGTCAAGACGGAGGGCCGGTCGGCCACGCTGGTCTGGAAGACCATCGTGTCCGGTGTTCGAACCGACCAGACACCGAGCAAGCTGAACGTGCTGGTCGACGCGCAGAAGGGCCGGGTCGTCCAGAGCACGGACCAGGTCTCCACGTTCGCGCCCTCCGGCATCCGGTCCGCCGCGAAGGCACCGCAGCCGTCCGCGGTGACCGCGGGCAGCGGGCACGGCATCTACGTCGGAACCGTCGACCTCGACCTGACACAGTCGGGCAGCACGTGGTCGATGCGGGACCCGTCGCACGGCAACGGGTACACCACCAACCTGAACCACGCCACGTCGGGGACCGGCACCGTCTTCAGCAACTCCACCGGCGAGTTCGGCAACGGCTCCAACAACGACCCGGCCTCCGCCGGCGTCGACGCCCACTACGGCGCCGCCATGACGTTCGACTACTTCAAGAACGTCCACGGCCGCAACGGCATCTTCGGCGACGGCCGCGGCGTCCCGTCCCGCACCCACTACGGGAACGCCTACGTCAACGCCTTCTGGGACGGCTCCCAGATGACCTACGGCGACGGCGAGAACAACGCCAGGCCGCTGGTCGAGATCGACGTCGCCGGGCACGAGATGAGCCACGGTGTGAGCGGCGCGATCGTCGGCTGGGACGAGAACGGCGAGACCGGCGGGATGAACGAGGGCACCAGCGACATCTTCGGGACGATGGTGGAGTTCTACGCCAACAACCCCGTGGACAAGCCCGAGTACACGATGGGCGAGCTCATCGACATCTACGGCAACGGCGACCCGCTGCGGTACATGTACAACCCGTCGCTCGACGGGCAGTCGCCCAACTGCTACGACAGCAACAACGGCGACCTCGACCCGCACTACTCGCTCGGCCCGCTGACCCACTGGTTCTTCCTGGCCGCCGTCGGCAGCGGCGACCACGGGTACGGCAACAGCCCGACCTGCAACAGCTCCACGGTCACCGGCATCGGCAACGACAAGGCCGCCAAGATCTGGTTCAAGGCCCTCGCGTCCTACGCCAACAGCAACGAGAACTACGCCGACGCGCGCACCGACTCGCTCAAGGCCGCGGCCGACCTGTACGGCACCCACTGCACCGAGTACAACACCATCGACGCCGCCTGGGCGGCGGTCGACGTCACCGGCTCCGACCCGGTCCCCGGCGACTGCCCCGGCCAGGGCGACGCCCCCCGCGTCACCAGCCCCGGCGACCAGTCCGGCACGGTCGGGACGGCGGTGAACCTCCCCGTCCAGGCCAGCGACCCGAAGGGCGAGACCCTGACCTACAGCGCGACCGGGCTGCCGGCCGGGCTGTCGATCAACGCGTCCAGCGGCGTGATCTCCGGTACCCCGACCACCGCGGGCTCCAGCACCGTCACGGTCACCGCCAAGAACACGTCCGGCCTCACCGGCACCGCCACCTTCACGTGGACGGTCAACCCGCCCGGCGGCGGCTGCTCCTCGCCGGGCGACAAGGTCTCCAACGGCGGGTTCGAGAGCGGTACCTCGCCGTGGACCACCACGTCCGGTGTGGTGTCGTCCAACAGCGACGGCGAGAGCGCCCGCACCGGGACGCACTACGCCTGGTTCGACGGGTACGGGCAGAGCCACACCGACTCGGCCTCCCAGTCGGTGGCCATCCCGTCGGGTTGCAAGGCGACCCTGTCGTTCTACCTGCACGTTGACACCGACGAGGCGCCCGGCACCGCCTACGACACCTTCAGCGTCAAGGTCGGCGGCACCACCGTCGCGACCTTCTCCAACCTCGACGCCGGCTCCGGATACGTCCAGAAGAGCATCGACGCCTCCGCCTACGCGGGCAAGAGCGTCACGCTCTCCTTCACCGGGACGGAGGACGCCTACCTCCAGACGAGCTTCGTCATCGACGACGTGGCCGTGAACGCCTCCTGACCCCGCCCTACCTGCCGCCGGTCCTCCCACGGGGACCGGCGGCAGCCGTCTGTGTCAGGGCTTGCGCAGCACGCGATCATCATCGGATCGGCCACGGTGGCCGCCGCGCGGTCTTGACGGTGGCGTGTCGTCCAGGTTAGGAAGGGGCGACCAAGAAACCGGTTACATCGGATTCGAGACGCCCCTGCGGGAGGCCCCATGGCCAACTCACCACCCACCCCCGTGCCGCCGGCGTCGCCCGGGATGCGGCGGCGCGGCTTCCTCGCGGCCGGGCTGGTCGGCCTCGGCGCGGTGGCCGCCCCGGCCGCGGCCGGGCTGCGGACCAGCCTGGGCGGCGGCGCCCTGCGCGTCGGCGACACCGTGGACGAGCACAACCCCGAGGTCGTGTCCGAGAAGTACTTCCTGACCAGGCTGAACGCGCTCACCGGCGGCAAGCTGACCGGCCACGTCTACCCCAACGGCGTCCTCGGCAGCCACGACCGCATGAACGAGCAGCTGCGCAACGGCACCCTGGAGGTCGCCAAGAGCAGCATGGCCAACCTGGAGGTGTACGACCGGCGGCTCGGCATCTTCGCGCTGCCGTACGCCTTCACCGACCGCACGAGCCTGTACGCGGCGCAGGACGGCGAGCTCGGCAAGCGGCTGGGCGCGATCCTGGAGCGCAAGGGGCTGCGGCTGCTCGGCTGGTTCGACTCCGGCGAGCGCAACATCTACAACACCAAGCGGCCGCTGCACGAGCCCGGCGACATCCGCGGCCTGAAGATCCGCGTCCAGTCCAACCAGATCATGATCGACACGTTCAACACGCTGGGCGCGCAGGCGACGCCGGTCGAGACCAACCAGATCTACTCCGCGCTGCAGCAGGGCGTGGTGGACGCCGCCGAGAACTCGCTCACGTTCTACGTCCAGCAGCACCACAACGAGGTCGCCAAGTACTACTCCTACACCCGCCACTTCTACTCGGTGGACCCGCTGCTGGTCAGCGACCAGTGGTTCCGCTCCCAGAGCGCGTCCCACCAGGACGCGATCCTGCGGGCCGGGCACGAGGCCCAGCAGCACGAGCGCGAGCTGTGGGTGCGGTCGGACGCGGAGTACCTGAAGACGGCCCAGGGGTCGGGGTCCCACGTCAACGAGGCGGACACCGAGGCGTTCCGGCGTGCCGTCGCCGGCGTCTACACCCGCCACAAGGCGACCTTCGGGTCGCTGCTCCAGCTCACGGATTGGAGATGAGGCCCGTGCCAGCGCCCCGTACCTCCCTGCTCGCCAAGGCGGAGAACACCGTGCTCGCCGCGGCGCTCTGCGGGATCGTGGTCGTCGTCCTGCTCCAGATCGGCTCCCGCGCCCTGCTCGACCGGCCGCTGTCGTGGTCGACCGAGGCGGCCACCGACTTCCTCGTCTGGTCGGCCTTCCTCGGCTTCGCGGTCGGCGTCCGCGAGCGCGGCCACGTCGCGCTGACGCTGATCGAGGAGCACCTGTCCGGCCGCGTCCTGTACGCGGTGCGGCTCGCGCAGCTCACCGTCTTCGCGTTCCTGCTCGGCGGCCTCTGCTACGGCGGGGCGCAGATGGTGTTCGGCGAGCTCGACGCGGTGTCGCCCGCGGGCATCCCGCGCTGGACGGTCTTCGCCGCGGTCCCGGTCGGCACCGGACTCGCCCTGCTGCACGTGGCCGTCCAGGCGTTCACGCTCAGCCCGGACGACGCCGCGGACGCGCCCGGCACCGCCGGGCGGGCGGCCGCGGACCCGATCGAGGCGGCGGGGGGCACGCTGTGATCGTCATCCTGCTGGCCGTCCTGGCCGTCCTCGTCCTCGGCGGGACGGCGATCGCCGCGGCGATGGGCACGACGGGCCTCATCGACGCCATCGTCTCCGGGCTGCCCGTCCAGAATGTCGCCCAGGCCATGTTCGCCGGGCTGGAGTCGTTCACCCTGCTGGCCATCCCGCTGTTCATCCTCACCGGCGAGATCCTGCACCGCTCCGGCGCCGCCGACCGGCTGGTCGCGTTCGTCAACGCCTGCGTGGCCTGGCTGCCGGGCGGTCTCGGGATCAGCGTGGTCGGCTCGACCATGGTGTTCTCGGGCCTGTCGGGGTCGGTCAACGCCGACGCCGCGGCGATCGGGTCGACGATGCTGCCGCCGATGGAGCGCGCCGGGTACCGCCGGGAGTGGTCGGCGTCGATCGTGGCCGCGTCCTCGGGCACCGGCGTGCTGATCCCGCCGTCCATCACGATCATCGTGCTCGCCACCGTCGCGAACCTGTCGGTGACCGAGCTGTTCCTGGCCGCGCTGCTGCCCGCCGCCGTCGTCGCGATCAGCAAGGTGATCGTCATCCTGTGGTACGCGCGGTTCGTCGAGCCGCCGGTGGAGCGCGTCGCGCCGGGCTTCGGCGCGCTCGGCCGGGCGTTCGGGCGGGCCGTCCCGGCGCTGGTCGCGCCGCTGGTCATCCTCGGCGGCATCTTCAGCGGGACGTTCACCGCGACCGAGGCCGCCGCGATCGCGGTGCTGTACTCCACCCTGCTGGCCCTGGCGTACCGGACGATCCCGTGGCGGGAATGGGGCGGCATGCTGGTGCGGGTCGGCAAGACCAGCGGCGTGGTCCTGGTGCTGGTCGGCGTCGCGCAGATCCTCGCCTACATGCTGGCCTACGACCGGGTCGAGGTCTCGCTCGCCGACTGGGCGTCCGGGTTCACCGGCAACTACCTGCTGTTCACCCTCGTGCTGATCGTCGTCTTCTGGATCATCGGCGCGCTGCTGGACGGCATGCCGGCGCTCATCGTGCTGGCGCCGCTGTTCCTGCCGCTGGCGCAGGAGGCCGGCATGAGCCCGCTGCACTTCGCCGTCCTCGCCCTGGCGATCATCGGGATCTCGCTGGTGACGCCGCCGCTCGGCACGGCCTGCTTCATCGTCAGCGGCATCGCCAACGTCAGCATGGCGCGGCTGGTCAAGCCGATGGCGCCGTTCATCGTGATCATGTTCGTGACGATGATCCTGCTCGCCTACGTGCCGGGGTTCGCCGAATGGCTGCCCGGGCTGTACGGGGAGTGACGCGGGTGCCCGGAGGCCCGCGTACCGCCGCCGCGCGTCCGATACCGTCATGGCGGACGGTGCGAGGTGTGAGGGAGTCAGGTGGCTGCGCAGCGGGGGAACGGCGGTGGCCGGCCGACCATCCGGAACGTGGCGGCGCTGGCCGGGGTCTCCGTGGCGACGGTGTCCCGGGTGTTCGCGGGGTCGGCGGGGGTGTCGGCCGAGCTCACCCGGCGGGTGCACGCCGCGGCGGACGAGCTCGGCTACCGGCCGCACGTCGTCGCGCAGAGCCTGGCCAGCGGGCGCAGCAACATCGTCGGGATGCTGGTGCCGAACCTCGCCAACCCGCACTTCTACACGCTGATCAAGCAGGTCCTGCACGACGCGGGCCGGGACGGCTACCAGGTCCTGGTCGCCGACTCCGACGAGTCCCCGGCCGCCGAGCGCGACCTCGGGCTGAGCCTGCTGGAGCGGGCGGACGGCCTCGTCCTGTGCGCGCCGCGGTCCGCCCCCGGCGTGCTGCGCGAGCTGGTCGGACGGGGCCGGCCGGTCCTCGTGATGGACCGCAAGCTCGACGACCCCGTCGTGTCGACCGTGGTGATGGACGCGCACGGCGCCATGCGCGAACTCGTCCAGCACCTGGTCGACCTCGGGCACGAGCACGTCACCTACCTGCACGGGCCCGCGCGTTCCTGGCAGGAGCAGGAGCGCTGGCGCGCGCTGCGCGGTTACCGCCGGCGGGGCCTGCGGGTCAGCGAGGTGCCCGCGGGAGCGACGGTGGAGGCGGGGCACCGGGTCGCCGGCCAGGTGCTGGAGACCGGGTGCACGGCGGTCGTCGCGCACAACGACCTCAGCGCGATCGGCCTGATGGCGGCGCTGGACGAGCGCGGCCTGCGGATACCGGACGACATGTCCGTAACCGGTTACGATGACATCCCGTTCGGTCGCTTCATGTCACCATCGCTCACGACCGTGCACACCTCGCAGGAGGAGGCGGCGTCCGCCGCCTGGCAGGCGATGCGCGGCCTGCTGGAGGGGGGCCGGCCGGGGGCGCGCACGGTGGTCGCCTCGGAGCCCGTGTTCCGGCGGTCGACGGCCGGGCCCCGCTCCGCCGAGTCCGGCTGACCTGCCCCTCCCTGACCTGCTCTTGACAGAATCCCGCTCGGATAGTTGTGTAACCGGTTACAAGCGTTAGGAGCGCCCATGGCATCCAGACCCCCGCTCGTCTCCGCCGCGGACGCGGTGGCGGGCATCCCCGACGGCGCCACCGTCGCCATCACCGGATCCGGCGGCGGCGTCCTCGAACCCGGCTCGCTGCTGGCCGCCGCCGAGGAGCGGTTCCTCGCCACCGGGTCCCCGCGCGGCACCACCCTCGTCCACGCGCTCGGGCTCGGCGACCGGGACCGGCTCGGCACCAACGCCTTCGCCCACGAGGACATGGTCCGCCGCGTGATCGGCGGCCACTGGACCTGGTCGCCGCGGATGATGAAGCTCGCCGCCGAGAACCTCATCGAGGCCTACGCGCTGCCGTCCGGCGCGATCAGCCTGCTGCTGCGCGAGATCGGCGCCCGCCGCCCCGGCCTCGTCACCCGCACCGGCCTGCACACCTTCGCCGACCCGCGGCACGGCGGCGGCCGGATGAACGACGCGGCCGCCGAGGACATCGTCGAGCTGCTCGAACTCGACGGCCGCGAGTACCTGCGCTACCGCCCGTTCCCCGTGGACGTCGCGATCGTCCGGGGCACCGAGGCCGACCGGAACGGCAACATCACCTGCCGGGACGAGGCCGCCCTGCTGGACGTCCGCGCCGTCGCCCAGGCGGCGCGGGCCTCCGGCGGCCGGGTCCTCGCCCAGGTCAAGCGGATCGCCGACGACCCGCTCGACCCCCGCGACGTCGTCATCCCGGGCACGCTGGTCGACGCGATCACGGTCTGCCCGGCTCAGCGGCAGACCTACGTCGCCGAGCACGACCCCGCCCTGGCGGGACCCGCGGACGCCGCGTTCGCCGTCGACCTCTCCGACCCGGTGCGCGCCGCCGTCGCGCGGCGCGCGGCCATGGAGGTGCCGGCGGGCGCCGTCCTGAACGTGGGCTTCGGCATGTCGGCCCACGTCGTCGACGTGCTGGCCCAGCAGGGACGGCTGGACGAGGTGACCATCGCCATCGAGCAGGGGCTCTTCAACGGCGTCCCCGCGTCCGGCGACCTGTTCGGCATGTCGCGCGGGGCGTCGGCGCGCGTGGCGTCCACCACCCAGTTCGACCTTTTCGGCATGGGCATGCTCGACGTCTGCTGCCTCGGCCTCGCCCAGGCGGACGCGTCCGGCTCGGTCAACGTCTCCCAGTTCGGCGGCCGGGTCATCGGCCCCGGCGGGTTCGTCGACATCTCCCAGCACGCGCGCAAGGCGGTCTTCTGCGGCACGTTCACCGCCAAGGGCCTGCGGGTGGAGGTCGGGGACGGCGGCATCGCGATCCGCGAGGAGGGGCAGGTCCCCAAGTTCGTGGACGCCGTCGAGCAGATCACCTACTCCGGCCCGTTCGCCCTCCGCGAGGGCAGGGAGGCGCTGTTCGTCACCGAACGGGCCGTCTTCCGGCTCACCTGCGAAGGGATCGAGCTGACCGAGGTGGCGGCCGGGGTCGACATCGACCGCGACATCCTGCCCCACATGGCCTTCCGGCCGGTGATCCGCGCCCCCCGCCCCATGCCGGCGGAGGTCTTCCGACCGTGAGGACGAGAGGTATTCCGTCTTTGAGGACGCGGTGGTCTTCTGGCCGTCAGGAGGCGGCGGGCGCCAGTGGGATTGCCGTGGGCCGGTGAGTGAAGGAGGAGTCGGTATGAAGCAGGTGAGGGTGACCGGGCCGGGCGTGGTCCAGGTCGTGGAGGCGGACGAGCCGGAGCCGGGGCCGGGGGAGGTCCTGCTGGAGCTGCACTCGGCGGGGATCTGCGGCGGCGACCTCTCGCTGGTCCGCGGGACCAACGCGATCGCGCGGTACCCGACCGTCCCGGGCCACGAATGCGTCGCCCGCGTCCTCGCGGCGCCCGCGGGCAGCGGGATCGAGGAGGGCGGGCACGTGGTCGTCTATCCGACGCTGTCCTGCGGGGTGTGCCGGGCCTGCGCCGCCGGGCGCACCAACCAGTGCGCCGGCATGACCGTGCTCGGGTTGTCCGCCCCGGCGGGCTGCTTCTCCGAGCGCTTCGCCGTGGACGCCGGCCAGTGCGTCCCGCTGCCGGACGGCGTCGGCCCCGACCACGGCGCGCTGGTCGAGCCGGTCGCGGTCGCCTGCCACGTGGTCGGCCGGGGCGGCGTCCGCGAGGGCGACACCGCGCTGGTCATCGGGTCGGGGACGATCGGGACGGCCACCGCGATGGCCGCCCGCGCGCGGGGCGTGCAACGCGTGCTGTTCGCCGACCTGCACGCGAGCCGCGGGGCCGTGCTCGGCCGGCTCGGCTTCGAGGAGTTCACGACCGCGGCGGGGGACGACCTCGTCGCCTGGACGCGCGAGCGCGCAGGGCAGGTCGACCTCGTCTACGACACCGTCACGGCCACGCAGACCGCGGGGGTCGCCGCCGAGGTGCTCGCCGGCGGTGGACGCTATGTCGCGATCGGCGCGGCCAAGCCCGGCCACCGCCTCGACCTTCCCTACGAGCGGTTCTACGCGCGCGAGCTGTCGATGGTGGCCTGCCGCAACTACGTCCGGGACGACTTCCGCGACGCGGTGGCCCTCATCGCGGACGGGAAGGTCGATCCGCGTCCGCTGCGCACCGGCGTCTTCGCCCTCCCCGACGTGGCGGAGGCGTTCGCCGCCCTCACCGAGCGCCCGGCGGACCACCTCAAGGTCCTGATGACGCGGTCCGATCTGGTCGGCACCAGCCCGCTCCTGACCGGGGCCGCGTCATGACCGCCAGACGGGTCGCGGTCCTGGGCGCCGGGCTGGCGGCGGCGCCGCATCTGGCGGCGTTGGAACGGTCCGACTGCGAGGTCGTCACGGTCGCCACGCGCGACGAGGACCGTGCGGCCAAGGTGCGGCAGCGGTTCCCGGACGCGCGCAGGTGCTGGCCGCCGGAGACGGCACTGCAAGACGGCGTCGACCTGGCGCTCGTCCTGTCGCCGCCGGGCACGCATCTCGAACTGGCGGGCGAGGCCGCCGCGCGCGGCATCGACGTGATCGTCGAGAAGCCGCTCGACATCGGCCTGCGCCGCGCCGCCGAACTCGTGCGGGTCACCCGGGACACCGGGCTCGCCGTCTGCTTCCAGCATCGCGCCAAGGCGGCCGGCCGGGCCCTGAAAGACCTCTACGGCGATCTCGGTCCGTTGACGGGCGGCGGCATCGACGTCCCGTGGTGGCGGCCGCAGTCCTACTACGACGAGCCCGGACGCGGCACGTACGCGCGCGACGGCGGCGGCGTGCTCATCACGCAGGCGGTGCACGTCCTCGACCTGTTCCTTTGGACGGTCGGCACACCAGAACGCGTGATGGCCCACGCCGGCACGTCCGCCCTGCACCGCATGGAGGCCGAGGACACGCTCGCCGCGATCCTCGACTACGGCGACGGCCGGATCGTCACGCTCAACGCCACGACCGCCGCCCCGCCGGGACGCGACGAACGCATCACCCTGGCCTGCGCGGGCGGGACGGCCGTGCTCACCGGTGGCGAACTCGTCCTGCACCGGGCCGACGGAACGGCGGAGGCGGTCGCGCGCGAGGACGGCACCGCCACCGCGGCCGACCCCTCGCTCATGCCCGCCGGCTGGCACCAGGCCGTCCTGGACGACGCGCTCGACGCCTTCGCGTCCGGCCGCGAACCGCTCGCGAGCGGCGCCTCGGCCCTCGCCACGCAGCGGGTCGTCGCGGCGCTGTACGCGTCGGCCGCGCGGGGACGGTGGGTCGACACCGACGACGAAACCCTGGAGGAACAGTGAAGTCCATGCGGGACGGGCGGCTGGTGACGCTCACCCTGGGCCGTCCGAACAAGCTGAACGCCATGGACGCCGACGAGTGGCGCGCCCTGCACCACCACATCCGTGCGGCGGAGGACGACCAGAACGTCCATGCGATCGTCCTGCGTGCGGAGGGACGGGCCTTCTGCGCGGGCAACGACATCGCGGCGATGTCCGCCTGCCGCACCCGGGCGCAGGCCCGCGCCTACTTCCTGGACACGATGCTGCCCGCCTTCACGGCGATGGCGACCACGCCGCTGCCGATCATCGCCGAGGTCGGCGGCATGGCGCTCGGCGGCGGCGTCGAGCTGGTCCAGTTCTGCGATCTGGCCGTGGCGGCGCGCTCGGCGACCTTCCGGCTCCCCGAGCTGCGGGTCGGGGTGTGGCCGACGGTGTTCGCCGGCGCCGCCCCCTACCTCGGGCAGCGGCGGCTCGCCCAGCGCCTCGCGCTCACCGCACGTCCGATCAGCGCCGAGGAGGCCCGCGAGGCCGACCTGATCACCCATGTCGCGGACGACGCGGACCTCACCGCGACCGTGGCCGAGATCGCCGCCGAGGTCACCGCCGGGGCGCGCGGCGCGACCGGGCAGGCCAAGCGGTTCGCCAACCGCGCGCTGGTCGAGCAGGGCCTGCCGGCCGTCCGGGCCGCGCTGGAGACCATGGTCGAGCAGACCATGTTCACCGCCGAGTACGAGGCCGGGGTGTCGGGCTTCACCGGACGCAGGGAGCCGGCGGATGCCTGAGCCGCGCTTCGACTTCACCGGCCGGACGGCGCTGGTCACCGGCGCGGCCCGCGGGATCGGCGCGGCGATCGCGCAGGCTCTCGCGGAAGCGGGCGCGACGGTGTGGTCGCTCGACCGCGATCCCTCCCCGTCCGGGCGCGCCCTGATCGGGGACGTCCGCGACCCCGAGTTGCCCGCCCGCGTCCTCGACGAGACCGGCGGCGTCGACCACCTCGTCCTCGCCGCCGGAATCCAGGTGCGCACCGCCGGAGCCGAGATTGCCGAAGACGACTGGCAGCGCCTCGCCGACACCAACCTCGGCGGGACGTACCGGATGATCCGGGCCGCCGTCCCGCACCTGCGGCGGCGCGGCGGCGGGTCGGTGCTGGCGGTGTCGTCGATGTCGGCCGACCGCGCCGTCGCCGGCATCGTCCCGTACGGGACGACGAAGGCGGCCGTGTCCCACCTGATCCGCGGCCTCGCCGTCGAGCTGGGGGCGGACGGAATCCGGCTGAACGGCATCGCGCCCGGATACGTCCGCACCGCCATGACGGAGCCGCTGCTGGCGGACGAGGCCCGCGCCGCCCGGATCCGCGAGCGCATCCCGCTCGGCGACCTGGCCGACCCCGCCGAGATGGCCGGCCCCGCCCTGTTCCTGCTGTCCGGAGCCGCCCGCTACGTCACCGGCCAGATCCTGGCCGTGGACGGCGGCTACGCCCTGACCTGAGGAGACGAGCATGCCCTTCACCGAAGGCGACGCCATCACCTTCAGCAAGACCGTGTCCGAGAGCGACGTCTACCAGTTCGCCGGCGTCACCGGCGACCTCGCCCCCAACCACGTCGACGCCGAGTACATGCGGTCCACGCCCTACGGCCGGCGGATCGCCCACGGCGTCCTCATCCTCGGCTACACCTCGACCGCCTCGACCCGCGCCCTGGAACGCGCCAACGAACACGCCGTCTCCTACGGCTACGACCGCGTCCGCTTCACCGGTCCGGTCTTCTTCGGCGACACCATCACCGTCCGGTACACCACCGAACGCGTGGACCCCGCCGAACGCAAGATCTACTCCCAGATCCGCGTGACCAACCAGGACGGCGACCTGTGCCTGGTCGCCACGCACGTCCTCAAGCTCGTCGACGTCCAGGAGAACGCATGAACCTGACCGACATGGTGCGGTCCTTCGCCGCCGAGCGGATCCGTCCCGCCGCCGAGGACCTGGACGCCACCGAACGCTTCCCCGCCGAGATCTACCAGGGCATGGGCGAGCTCGGTCTCTTCGGCATCACCGTGCCCGAGGCCGACGGCGGGTCCGGCGGAACGGTGGCCGACTACGTCACCGTCATGGAAGAGCTGTCCTACGGCTACGCGAGCATCGCCGACCAGTGCGGCCTGGTCGAACTCGTCGGCTCCCTCCTGGCCCGGTTCGGCACCGCCGAGCAGAAGAAGACCTACCTCCCGGACCTGCTGGCCGGCACGAAACGCTGCGCCTACGCCCTCACCGAACCCCAGGCGGGCTCGGACCTGGGCGCCCTGTCCACCCGCGCCCGCCGCGACGGCGACGGCTGGCTCCTCACCGGCGAGAAGATCTACATCCACAACGCCCCGGTGGCCGACTTCGCCATGGTCCTGGCGGTCACCGACCCCGAGAAGCGCAAGCGCGGCGGCATGTCGATGTTCCTCGTGGACACCGCCCTGCCCGGCGTGACGCGCGCCTACCACGAGAAGAAGATGGGGCAGCGCGCCTCCCAAGTGGGCGGCTTCGTCTTCGACGAAGTCCGGCTCCCCGCCCACGCGCTGCTGGGCGAGGAGGGCGCGGGCTTCGGCGCGGTCATGTCCGTCCTGGAGAAGGGACGGCTGGGCATCGCCGCCCTGGCCAACGGCATCTCCCGCGCCGCCCTCGACACCGCCCGCGAGCACGCCCGATCCCGCCGCCAGTTCGGCAAGCCGATCGCCGAGTTCCAGGCCGTCGCGTTCTCCCTCGCGGACATGGCCACCGACCACGCCGCCGCCCGCGAACTGATCCGCCACGGCGCCGACCTGCTGGACGGCGACGCCGACGCCGGCGCCACCTGCTCGATGGCCAAGCTGTTCGCCTCCGAGGCCAGCATCCGCACCACCTCCCGCGCCGTGCAGATCCTCGGCGGCGCAGGCTTCATCCGCGGCGTCGAAGCCGAACGCCTCTACCGCGACGCCCGCATCACCACGATCTACGAGGGCACCAGCGAGGTGCAACGCCTGATAATCAGCCGCTCCCTCCTCTGAGCGGGAGGGCGAAGAGGAGGCGCGACAGCGTGTACTACGGTTCGTAGTACACGCTGTGGCGCACCCTGGCGTTCCTTGAGCGGAGGACGGACGCGGGGGAAGCTGTTCGGCCTGCCCAACCAGCTCCTGCTGGCCGCCACCGCGCTCGGCCTGCCGGGGATCGTCTTCTGGGGCCACCGCATGTGGTGGCAGCGCCGCCCCACCCGCGCCGACCGGCGCTCACCCGTCGGGCGGCCTCCCGCGCGCGGCGCCTGGCGCAGCTTCCCGCGCACCCTCCTGCTCATCGGTGTCCCGGTCCTCCTGTTCGTGGGGTGGGCGGTCCCGCTGCTGGGGATCACCCTGCTCGCCTTCCTGGTGATCGACGCGGTCATCGGCGCGCTACGCCGCCGCCGGAAGGCCATGGACGCGACGGTGTGAGCTCCCGCCCGGCTTGACAGGACACTCCTGCATGATCTTAGTTGTTGCACATATGTCGCAATAACTGAGGGGATGCATGGGTCCGTCATCGGTGGTCCGGTCCGTCGCGGCCGTGGAACCCGATCTCGACGATCTGGGGGCGTCCTCCCGGCGGCGCCGGTACCTGCTGCTCCTCCTCGGGCTGCTGGCGGTCTTCCTCGCCACGGTCGTCGCGGCGGTCGGGATGGGCGCGGTGCCGGTGCCGCCGGCGACCGTCTTCGACGTCGTCGGCCACCACCTGCTCGGCAGCCCGGCCGAGGTCACCTGGCGTCCGGCGCACGACTCGATCGTGTGGCGGGTCCGGCTGCCGCGCGTCCTGCTCGGCGCGGCGGTCGGCGCCGGACTCGCCGTCACCGGCATGGCCCTGCAGGCGATGGTCCGCAACATGCTCGCCGATCCGTACCTGCTCGGGGTCAACTCCGGCGGCTCCACGGGCGCCGCGGCCGCCATCCTGTTCGGGTTCGGCGCCGGATGGGGCGAGCACGCGCTGCAGATCGCCGCCTTTCTCGGGGCGCTGGCCGCCTCGCTGCTGGTCTTCGTGATCGCCCGCACCGCCGGGCGGATCACCTCGACCCGGCTGCTGATGACCGGCGTGGCCGTCGGCTACGCGCTCTACGCGCTGACCAGCTTCCTGATCTTCGCGTCCGACTCGGCCGAGGGATCGCGGTCGGTGCTGTTCTGGCTGCTGGGCACCCTGGCGCTCGCGCACTGGTCGGCGCCGCTGGCCGTGGTCGTGGCCGCCGTCGTCCTGGTGACCTGCCTGCTCACGCTCTGGGGGCGCCGGCTGGACGCGCTCGCGATCGGCGACGAGACCGCGCACACCCTGGGCGTCTCGCCGGCGCGGTTCCGCCTGGTGCTGCTGGTCCTGGTGTCCCTGGCCGTCGGGGTGCTGGTGGCGTCGTCGGGCAGCATCGGCTTCGTCGGGCTGGTGATCCCGCACCTGGCGCGGCGCGTCGTCGGAGCCACGCACCGCCGGGCCGTCCCCGTCGCCGCGCTGATCGGCGCGACCTTCCTGCTGTGGGCGGACCTGGCCGCCCGCACGGTCCTCAGCCCGCAGGAACTGCCGATCGGCATCATCACCGCGCTGGTCGGCGCGCCGTTCCTGCTCATCCTGGTCCGCCGCCTGCACGCGGGAAGCGAGTGAGAAGACCATGATCGAAGGACGCGGGCTCAGCTACGCCTACGGCGCGACGACCGTCGTCCGCGGCATCGACGTGCGGGCCGAATCCGGCCGGATCCTCGGGCTGCTCGGCCCCAACGGAAGCGGCAAGACCACGGTGGTCCGGATGCTCACCGGGATCGTGGCGCCCCGCAGCGGGCACGTCCTGCTCGACGGGCGTCCGCTGCGGTCCTTCGCCCACCGCGAACTCGCCCGGCAGATCGCCGTCGTGCTGCAGGAGTCGTCGGGCGACCTGCCGATGACCGTGGCGGACATGGTCATGCTCGGCCGGGCCCCGCACCAGTCGACGTTCTCCCGCAACAGCGCCGAAGACCACCGGATCGCGGCCGCGGCGCTGCGCCGGGTCGGCGCGCGGCACCTGGCGGACCGGACCTTCGCCGGGCTGTCCGGCGGCGAGAAGCAGCGCGTGATGATCGCCCGCGCGCTGGCGCAGCGGCCGGAGCACCTGGTGCTCGACGAGCCGACCAACCACCTCGACATCCGGTTCCAGCACGAGCTCCTCACCATGATCCGCGGGCTCGGCATCACCACGGTCATCGTGCTCCACGACCTCAACCTGGCCGCCCGCTACTGCGACGACGTCCTGGTTCTCCAGCAGGGCGACGTCGTCGCGCACGGACCCTGCGCCGACGTGCTGACCCCCGGCCTCCTCGAAGGTGTCTACGGCGTCGGCGTCGAACGGCTGGAGACCTCCCGCGGCATCCAGTTCCTCTTCCACCCGCTCGAAGCCGCGTCCATGCCGTCCCCGACCGCCTGACATCGCACGACCCTGCAAGGAGCAATGGCCAGATGAAGCGATACCTCGCCTGGTTCGGCACCGGCCTGCTGGCCGCCGCGCTGGCCGGTTGCGGCTCGACCGGCGGCCAGGGAAGCACGGCGGCGGGCTACCCCCTCACCGTCAAGAACTGCGGGGTGGACGTCGAACTGAACAGGGCGCCCTCCCGCGCCATGATCGTCAACAGTGCTCCGCTGCAGTACCTGTCCTCGCTCGGCGTGCTGGACCGGCTGGGCTCGCGAGCCGGGAAGTTCCCCCCGGAGTACTACTCGAAGCAGACCCTCGCGGCGGTCGGCGAGGTCCCGTCCCTCACCGACCGCCTCGGCTCCGACGGGCACCTGAAGATCTCCACCGAGGCGATCATCGCCCAGGACCCGGACCTGCTGCTCGGCCTGCCGGAGGGCGTCACGCGGGAGTCGCTCGCCGCGGCCGGCATCCCCGTGCTCCTCGAACCCAGCTTCTGCCCGGAAGGCGTCCAGGACCCCGGCTACGAGACGATCTACAGCCAGATGCGGCTGTACGGCAAGGTCTTCGGCCGGCAGGCCAAGGCCGAGGAGGCCATCACGGACCTCCGGAAACGCATCCAGACCGTCGAAGCGGGCCTGCCCGCCCAGAAGGGCCGCAAGGTGGCCGTGCTGTGGCCCTACCGAGGCGAGGGAACCGTCGGCGCCTACGGCGACCAGAGCATGGCCACACCGCAACTCGAGACGCTCGGCGCCCACAACGTGTTCGCCGACGTCGACAAGCGCGTCTTCGAAGTCTCGATGGAGGAGCTGCTGGGCCGCGACCCCGACGCCATCGTCCTGCTGCACACCGACGGCACCGACCAGGAGATCAAGCAGGCGCTGCTCGACATCCCCGGCGCCAAGGACCTCCGCGCGGTCAAGAACGACGCGATCACAGTGCAGTTGTTCAACTTCACCGAACCACCCACGCCCCTGGTCCTGGACGGCCTGGAGCGCCTCGCAACCTACTTCAAGGGAAAGTGAGCCCGATGTCTTCGCACTCGCCCGTCCAGGAACGGATCACCTGGTACTGGGACCAGCACGCCCCCGCCTACCAGCAGTTCCAGGAGCAGCGGCTGGCACACCCCGACTACAACGCCGCCTGGACCCGGGTCTGGCGGAACGCGCTCCCCGACGCAGCCGAGACCGTCCTCGACGTGGGCACCGGCACCGGCCACGCCGCCCTGACCATCGCCGCCCTAGGCCGACGGGTGACCGGCATCGACATCGCACCTGCCATGCTGGACTTCGCCCGCGACAACGCCCAGCGCCGCGGACTCGATATCACCTTCGTCCAAGGCGACGCGGTCAAGCCCGAAGTGCCCGGCGCCCCCTTCGACGCCCTCGTCAGCCGCTACCTCCTCTGGACGCTGCCCGACGTCGACACCGCGCTGAGCAATTGGCGCCGCCTGCTCCGCCCCGGAGGCCGCCTCGCCATCGTGGACGCCCCCTGGCACGCCGGCGGAATGCGGCACTCCGACACCGACCCCCGAGCCCGCGCCTACGACGACGAGGCCCGCCGCGCACTCGTGCTGGCCGAAGCAGAGACCATCACCGCCTGGCAGGACCGAATCACCGCCGCCGGCTTCGTGGACGTCGAGGCCACACCATTGACCGACCTCTACGAACTCGACGGCGTCCATGGCGTCGCGACCGACCACCGCCGCACCCTCCAACACCTGATCACCGCCCGAAACCCCGACAAGAATAGGAATGCGTAATAGCCATCCATCTCCATAGGGTTGGTTCGTGCTGTCCCGTCCCTCCTTCATCAGCGACGAGACTGTCGCGAATGCGGTCGCCGCGCACTGGCGCTTCAAGATTGCCGATATCGCTCATCTCCCTTGGGGTTTCGGTGCGCACCACTGGCGTGTGGCCGGTGAGGCCATCACTCTCTTCGTGACGTTGGACGAGTTGGAGCCCCGGCACACCGCGACCTCCCTAGAAGCCGCTTACGCCGGCGCTGCCGCACTGTCCGCCGCTGGGCTAGAGCCGGTGTGCGCGCCGTTGCCCGCCCTGTCCGGCCGGTTCACGGTCGACGTCGGGGTCGGCGTGCTCAGCGTGACACCGTGGCTGGAGGGCCGGAGCCCGACAGAGGCGGAGGCCGGCGAGGCCAGCCATGTCCACGAGGTCGTTCTCGCTCTTGCCGCACTGCATGGCGCCACCCCGCCCGATGGCATTCGACCGTGGACTCCGCAGGTCGGCCCGAAATTCGCCGACGAGTTGCGAGCTCTCACCGTCACCCCATGGACAAGCGGACCATTGGCCGAGCAGGCACGACTCGCCATTGCCGAACACACCGACGCGATCGCGCGCTGGACGGGCCGCTACCTCGAACTGGCTGACAAGGCCATCTCCCGCAAGGGCTCATGGGTGCCGACCCACGGCGAACCGCACAACGACAACCAGGTAGTCACCGCCCACGGGCTGAAGCTGGTCGACTGGGAGTCGCTGGCCCTCGCACCGCCGGAACGGGACTACGCCGACCTGCTCACCACCACAGACGGTCTCCCGCTCCCCGACCTCGCGATGGCCGAGTTGTTCGCGCTGGACTGGCGCCTCTCCGAGATCGCCGCCTACGCCCGCTGGTTCGCCGCTCCCCACACCGGCAGCCACGACGACCACACCGCCCTAGGCGGCTTGCACGAGGAACTGGCACCCGACCCGAAATAGCCCTTCCGCGTGGAGCGGCAATCAGGAATGTGGTTCGTTCGCGCCCAGGGCAGGGCCGTGGTCGCCGGGCCGCCGGGGAGCGGGCAGGCCGGTGCGGACGTAGGGGGCCGCGCGCTCGGGGTTACGTGCCGTGCCGACCGCGTTGGCGACCTCGTTGCGCAGTCGGGGGAGTTCGGCGTAGAGGGCGTCGCCGGGGCACTGGGTGGCGACGTAGTCACGGTGTCCCGCGATCGCGGCGTGGGGGTCGAGCCCGTAGACATCGCACAGCCAGGCCAGCGTTTGGACGAGCGCACTCCACAGGGCCGCCGTCGGGAGTTCGGTGATGTATGTGCCCTCGTTCTCGATGCCGAGAGTATGGCCGTTGTGATTGGCGGTCTGGGCACCCATCACGTTGGCGCCTTGGCCGATGGCTTCGAGTGAGCGGTTGCGGCCCTCCATGACGTGGCCGCCGCGGCTGATCGTGAGTTGCTGGCCGGTGTCGTCCCACCCGTTGGTGTCCATGTGCAGGTCCTGGCAGTCGCGGGACAGCTGGAACGCGTGGTCGAGGGAGTAGTCGGTGGAGTTCGGGAAGGCCATGTGGTGGACGATGAGGTGGTCCGGCGCAGCGATGATCTGCGCCGCGGAGATCGGCGGCCTGGCAGCCCACTCCGCCCGGGTGTAGACGTGGGGAGCGGCGGAGGCGTGCGCGAGGCCGGGGCGGGCCAGATCGGCTGCGCCGAGCAGGGCGGCGGCGCCCGCGACGGTGCCCGCTCGGGCGATGAAGTCACGGCGGGCCAGGGGGGAGGTACCGGACATGGCGGGGGGCTCCTTGCGGTAGAACCTCGATCTCGACCATGCCTAACCGAGCGACCGCCGGATGGAACATGTGAAAAGTGCGCAACCCGAGCAGGGCGTCGTTGGCACCTAGCCGCATACGCGCTGCTCCAGGAGCCTGCCGGCGCCTCGTCCCGCTCGACCCGGATGCGCTCACGCTGGCCGTCGAGGAGACGAATCGACGCCCCCCAAGGCCGATGAGTTTCGTCCACGCCGACGGTCAGCACCAGCGACCACTCACTCCAGCGGAAGGAACGACTCAAATGACGCAGGGCGCGTACGCATCGGTGAACGGAATCGAGCTCTATTACGAGGTGCACGGAGCGGACCACCCCGGACCCCCGCTGATCATGCTGCATGGCGGCGTGCAAACGTTCCACCTGAGCTTCGATGCGCTGCTGCCGGAGTTGACCGGCGACCGCCGAGTTATCGGCGTCGAGCTGCAGGGGCACGGCCACACCGCCGACGGCGACCGGCCGTTCAGCATCGGGCAGTGCGCGGCCGACGTAGTGGCGCTGCTGGACCACCTGAACCTCGACCGAGCCGACTTCTTCGGCTACAGCCTGGGCGGGCTGGTCTCGACCGAGGTCGCGACCGCCCACCCGGAACGGGCCGGCCGGGTGGTACTGGCCGCGTCGCACTTCCGCCCGGACGCGTACTACCCGGAGATCACGGCGCCGGAGCAGGACTCGCCCCGGCTGCCGACCGAGGAAGACGGCGCGGCCATGTACAAGGCCTACACCGAAGTGGCGCCCGACCCGGACCATTTCGCCGCGTTCCTGGAGAAGATCCAGCCGGCCGTGCACCACTTCGAACCATGGACCGACGAGCAACTGGCGCGACTGACCATGCCGATCCTGATGATCATCGGCGACACCGACTTCGTCCGGCCCGAGCACGCGGTCGAGATGCACAACCGGTTGCCGGACTCGCAGCTCGCCATCCTGCCCGCGACCAGGCACATGGACGTCGTCGCACGGGCCGACCTGGTCCTGCCGATGGTCAAGACCTTCCTGCGGCGTTGACCAGCCCTGAACCGGGCCAGATGCACCAGCCGAGCAGCAGCACGACGTCCGCCCGAACCTCCGTGGTGGGAGCGGGCGGTCAGGGGCTATTTCGTCGGCCATCCCGTCCTCGCCGACGTCGCTCGGATTTTTCCGATCCAGTGACAGATGCGCCCACTGGTTACCGTTTCGCCTCCGTGCGGATCAGACCCAGGCCATAGCCGGATCCACCCGGGGCTACCCGGCCGTTGCCTTCACGTTTTCCTGCTCCCGGCCCGTCACGGGGAGGGCGGCGTCGATGAGGACGGCGGCGATGGCGGCGGCGGTGGGGAAGGACTCGGCGTTGAGGACTCGGGTGCGGGCCGAGGCGCCGTCGAGGAGCAGCGCCAGTTGTTCGCCGAGCTGTTCGGGGTCGGTGGCGCCGGCTTCGCGGGCCGTTTCGGCGAGCCGCGCGGCGATGGCGAGCTTGTACTCGCGTGCGTATTCGGACGCGGGGTGTTGGGGGTCGTGGATCTCGACGGTCGCCGCGATGTAGGGGCACAGGGGCGTGAGCTCGTCTGGGCCGGACGTTGGAATCTCGAAGGCGGCGAGGAGTCGTTCGCGGGGTGTGAGGTCGGTGCGGTCGAACACCGCGGCCATGAGGCCGGGATCGAACCGGCGCAGGTATTCGGCGACCAGCTCGTCCTTGCCGGTGAAGTGCTGGTAGGCCGTGCGCTTAGAGACCTGGGCCACTGCGCAGAGTTCGTTCATACCGGTGCGGTTGATGCCCTGAGTGCGAAACAGCTGCTGTGACGCGCTGAGAATGCGCTCGCGCGCGCCCCTGCCGCGGCGCCGGCCTTGGGGCCCCTTCTCCAACTTCGTCATGCCCGCATCATACCTCAACTCGGTACCACTCGGTTTACATAGCTTGCGTCCTCGCCAGTCGTCGGATACGTTATGTACACAGATCGGTTTACCGGGGAGTGAGTGGTTGTGGGAAAGCTCGATGGCAAGGTGGCGGTGATCACGGGCGGGTCGACCGGCATGGCGCTGGCCGGCGCGAAGCTGTTCGTTGAGGAGGGAGCACATGTCTTCATCACGGGCCGGCGGCAGGAGGCGCTGGATGAGGCGGTGAAGGCGATCGGCCGGAACGTGACCGCCGTGCAGGGTGACGCGGCCGACCTGGCCGACCTGGACCGTTTGTACGAGACGGTCGAGCGGGAGAAGGGCTCGATCGACGTGCTGTGGGCGAGTGCCGGGATGGGGGAGCAGGGCAAGCTCGGTGAGATCACCGAGGAGCAGTTCGACCGTGCGTTCTGGCTGAACGCGCGCGGCACGTTTTTCACGGTGCAGAAGGCGCTGCCGCTGCTCAACGACGGTGGCTCGATCTTCATGACCGGGTCGAACGCTTCGCTGAGGGGCTTCCCCGGGTGGAGTGTGTATTCCGGGAGCAAGGCCGTGCAGCAGGCGTGGGCCCGTGTGTGGCTGAACGAGCTGAGGGACGGCGGCTCCGGGTGAACGTGCTCACCCCCGGCCAGGTCGCCACGGCCAAGCAGGAGGAGCTGTTCGACGAGCAGACCAAGAAGCAGTTCGAGTCCCTGATCCCGCGGGGCGAGATGGGCCGCCCCGAGGAGATCGCCACGGTCGCGCTGTTCCTCGCCTCGGACGACTCAAGCTACGTGAACGGACTGGAACTGACCACCGACGGCGGCACCACGGTGATCTGAACGAACACACCGGCATACGCCACACCAGCGATAGTTCGAGAACAAGGAAGAGAGCACACCTCATGAGCAGCATCAGCATCATCGGCACCGGGAACATGGCCCGTACGATCGGCGCGCGGGCGGTGGCCGGCGGCAACACCGTCGAGGTCATGGGCCGCGATCACGACAAGGCCGCTGACCTGGCCAAGGCTCTCGGCGGCGGCGCCACGACGGGAGAGTGGGGTGCCGTCCCGGCCGGCGACATCGTCATCGTGGCGCTGTTGGCCGACAATGTCGTCCCGGTCGTCGCCCACTACGGAGACGCCCTCGCAGGCAAGGTCATCATTGACATCAGCAACCCCTTCAATGCCACGGCCGACGGTCTGACGCACCGCGAGGTCACCTCGATCGCGCAGGAAGCCGCCAAGGCGGCCCCGGCCAGTGCCAGCGTGGTGAAGGGATTCAACACCATCTTCCGTCATGTCCTGGAGCAGGGCCGGCCCGACGTCTTCATCGCCGGCGACGATGCGCAGGCCAAGGCGATCGTAGAGGCGTTCATCACGAGTCTCGGGCTGCGCCCGATGGACGCCGGCGGCCTGGAGATGGCGCACTGGCTGGAAGGAGCGGGTGTGCTCACCATGGGCCTCGCACGCCACGGGGTAGGGGGCTGGAACTTCGCCCTCGGCGTCACGGAACTCCCCGCCTGAGGAGCGGCTGTCGCCGTCGAGCGCCCGGCCACCAGGCGTGTCCGACCGGCGTGAACGCCCCCAGCGGGAGGCGATCATGCTCAGTGCGTTGTGGCAAAGGGAGTCCCTGTTTTGGCTTGGCGCTGACCACAGGGGACGCGCATCGCTCCGGGGTGCTCGTTCGCGCGAACGGCGAGACGGTGTGACAGAGCTCTTCGTGCGAAGGAGTGCCTCGGCTCGCGGGGGTCCAGGGGGCGGTGGAGCCTGGCGGTGGGGTCCCCTGCTTCGGGCTCGTCCGACCTTCGGGCAACCGCCCCTTCATGCCGCACCTACGAACTGCAAGGCTTGGGGGATGTACGACTGGAACAACGTCGGTGACCCCATCCCGGCCCTGGATGGTTTTGCCGTAGACGATAGGGAGGCGGGGGAGGATTCCACGGTGGTATCCGTAGGTACCGTCATCGGACGCGACATGATCCAGATCGCAGCCTGGGACGACGGTGTTTGCCTCGACGTGGCCCTACTGCTTGACCTTCCGAACGCGCGGGCGCTTCGTGACCGACTGACTCAAGCGATCCAGGCCATCGAAGCCGGGGGCGTGTATGGCGGCGGCGCGACCAGGTGACCGCCGGCGACTGGCGGACGGGGCGGCGGTGGCAGGATGCGCGGCTCGGCGCCGCCGCCCCTTGACGGGTGCCAGCCTTAAAGAGCTGATGTCCAGGATGGGGCACGCCTCGACGCGGGCGGCGCTGATCTACCAGCACGCTAGCCAAGATCGGGACAAGGTCATCGCGGCGGCGCTCGGTGAGGCGTTCAAATTGGCTCGGGCTAGTGACAAGGGCGCGCCGGAACGATCGGGCACGCATCGGGCACGGGAGCGTTAGCGATCATGAGAGACAGCGAGGCCCAGGCGGGGAAACGAGGTTCCTGCCTGGGCCTTTGGGGTGGGAGCGGGCGACGGGAATCGAACCCGCGTAGCCAGTTTGGAAGACTGGGGCTCTACCATTGAGCTACGCCCGCGAGCGGAGCGAGGGACAGGGGTCTCTCGATCGCCATCCCGTAGCGTACAGGGTCGCGGGGGCGGACGAGCCGGGTGGAGCGGGCGGGCCCGATCGGGTCTAGACTTCTCGGGTCATCGTGCGGGCTGTAGCGCAGTTTGGTAGCGCACTGGCTTTGGGTGCCAGGGGTCGTGGGTTCAAATCCCGCCAGCCCGACCCTTGTGCCCCCGTCCCTGGGTGGGACGGGGGCTTTTTCTCATGCGTTGGACGCCAGGAGGGTGCGGGCGTCGGTCGCGGCGGTCGTGAGCGCCTCCGGCAGGTGTTCCGGGTGGCGGCCGCCCGCGTTCGCGAACCGGCCCTTGCCGCCGGCGCCGCCGCCTACCTCGCGGGCCGCGTTGGTGAGGAGGTCGCGGGCGCGGATGGCGGTGTCCGTGCCGGTTGCTGCGACCAGGGTCGCTTTGCCGCTGGATTCGGTTGCCAGGACGACGACGCCTCGCTGGTCGCGGTGGTTGAGGATCGCGGTGGCGAGGGTGCGGAGGTCCGTGCCGGTCAGGTCGGAGATGGAGCGGGTGAGCAGCCAGCCGCCGGGCACTGGTTCGGCTTGGGACGCCAGGTTCGCCGCGTGGGCCTCTAGTTGTTCGCGGTGGAGGGTTTCCAGGGCGTGCTGGGTTTTTGCGAGTGTTTCCAGGCGTTGCCTCAGGCGGTTCGGTGCCTCGTCGGGACGGACGTGGAGGAGCGCCGCCAGTTCGTGCAGGAGGTGGCGGTCGTGGTCGTGGTGGCGTAGGGCGTCGGCGCCGGTGAGCGCTTCTATGCGGCGCAGGCCGGTGCCGATGGACGACTCGCCGACGATGTGGACGGGTCCCGCCTGCGACCCGTGGCCCACGTGGGTGCCGCCGCAGAGTTCGCGGGACGCGTCGCCGATGTCCACGATGCGGACGGTGTCGCCGTACTTCTCGCCGAAGAACGCGAGGGCGCCCGCGGATTCTGCTTTGGCCCGGGTGGTTTCCCAGACGCGGACTTCGGGGTCGTCCAGCAGGTAGCCGTTGACGAGGGTTTGGACGGGGTCGGTTTCGACGGGGGAGAAGTGCGTGAAGTCGAAGCGCAGGCGGCCTGGTTCCACGCGGGAGCCGCGCTGGGTCGCGTGGTCGCCGAGGAGGCGGCGCAGCATCGCGTGCAGGACGTGGGTCGCGCTGTGCGAGCGTGCCGTGGCGGCGCGGCGGTCGGAGTCGACGACCGCTTCCGCCTGGTCGCCGGGGCGCACCTCGCCGTCCAGGATGCGGACGGTGTGCACGTGCAGGCGGTCGAGCCCCAGGTGGGTGTCGAGGACCTGGAGGGTCGCGGAGGACGTCGTGATCGTTCCGGTGTCGCCGACCTGGCCGCCCGATTCCGCGTAGAACGGGCTGCGGGTGAGGATCACCTCGACTTCCTGGCCCTCGTGCGCGGATTGCAGTTCGTCGTGGGAGTCGAGCAGCGCGACGATGGGGGTTTCGGTGGTTTCTGCGGTGTAGCCCGTGAAGTCTGTTGGGCCGTGGGCTGAGGTGATGCGGCGGTAGATGTCCTGGCGTGCGACTGCGTTCGACTTGCGGCTTTGGCCTGCCCGGTGCGCCTGGCGGCGTTGGGTTTCGAGGAGGTCGGTGAAGGCGTCTTCGTCGACGGTGAGGCCGGCCGAGCGTGCCGCGTCGATGGTCAGGTCGATCGGGAAGCCGTAGGTGTCGTGCAGTTCGAACGCCGTCCGGCCCGAGATGGTGGACGTCGCCCGGCCGATCGCCGCGTCGAGGAGCTGGGAGCCCTGGCGCAGGGTCCGCTCGAACGCCTCTTCCTCGGCCGTGACGACCTGCCTGATCAGTGCTGATCGGCGGGTCAGCTCCGGCCACACGCCGCCGAGGTTGTCGATGACGCTGGACGTCAGGGCGGGCAGGACCAGGTCGTCGATGCCGAGTCTGCGCGCGTGCCGGACCGCGCGGCGGGTCAGGCGCCGCAGGACGTAGCCGCGGCCGTCGCGGGCGGGCATGACGCCGTCCGCGATGAGGAACGCGATCGACCGCGCGTGTTCCGCGACGACGCGGAAGGACGTGGAGTCGTCGCTGCCGTCGCGTCCCGGATAGCCGCGTCCCGCCAGGTCTTGGACGAGACGGAAAGTCGGCGCAAGGAGGTCTGTCTCGCATACCGTGTCCACGTTCTGCAGGACTGCTGCGAGACGGTCGAGACCGAGTCCCGTGTCGATGTTCCTTGCGGGGAGCTCGCCGAGAATCGGGTATCCGTCCTTGCCGGAGCCCTCCCCACGGAGGTTCTGCATGAAGACGAGATTCCACAGTTCTTGGTAGCGCTCGCCGTCCACTGCTGGGCCGCCCTCATGCCCGAAGGACGGCCCCCTGTCGTAGTGCAGTTCTGAGGACGGTCCGCATGGGCCGGGTATGCCCATCGACCAGTAGTTGTCCTCCATGCCGAGCCGCTGGATCCGCGCAGAGGGGACACCTACGCGCTGCCAGAGCCGGACGGCCTCGTCGTCGTCCAGGTAGACGGTGACCCAGAGGCGTTCTGGGTCGAGGTTGTAGTGGCGCGTGAAGAGCTCCCACGCCCACGAGATCGCCTCCGCCTTGAAGTAGTCGCCGAAGGAGAAGTTGCCGAGCATCTCGAAGAACGTCGCGTGCCGCGTGGTGCGGCCCACGTTCTCGATGTCGGACGTGCGCGCGCACTTCTGCACGGACACCGCACGGGAGTGTTCCGGTGCGGTCTCGCCGAGGAAGTACGGCTTGAACTGGTTCATGCCCGCGTTCGCCAGCAGAAGCGTGGGATCGGACGGGATCAGCGGGCTGGAGGGAACGACGCGGTGGTCGCGCTCCTGGAAGAACCCAAGGAAGGTCGAGCGAATGTCAGTCGAGCGCATGGGGACGGCCTCACGAGGTCGATGGGATGACGGCGCACACCGCCGAGCCGGGCCGGGCACGACTGCTCGTCCCCCAGCTCGGCGCGGCTAGCTCGCCGTCCCACCTCGTGAATGACCATCGCCGTCGAACCTACCCGACGGCGCTTCCGGGCGGCATCTCGTTTCGGCGGGCGTCGTACTCGGCGCGGGCGGCGTCGATCTGGGCCAGGTGGGACTCGGCCCAGCTGACGAGGGTGCTGGCCGCCTCCATCAGGGTCGCGCCCATCGGGGTGAGCGAGTACTCCACGCGCGGCGGCACGACGGGGTAGACGGTCCGGATGACGATGCCGTCGCGTTCCAGGCCGCGCAGCGTGACGGTGAGCATCCGCTGGCTGATGCCGTCGATCTCGCGCTTCAGCTCGGTGAACCGCTTGGTGCGCTCGCCGAGCAGCGAGATCACCTGCAGCGACCACTTGTCGCCGACCCGGTCGAGGATCTCGCGGGCGCGGCACCCGATCTCCGTGTGCTCCATGGTTCTCTCCAGGTGACCGGGGCAGGAAAAAGTGCCTTCTTGTGCCGACTCCGAGGGTGTCCGCACCATGGAGACGGTTCCTGATCGGAACCGCCTTACCATTCATAACCCTAGGAGACACCATGACGGCCGAGCTCGTCGAGATCCCCGGCTATGTCGCCGGAACCTGGACCATCGACCCCGCCCACTCCGGCGTCGGCTTCACGATCCGCCATCTCATGGTCAGCAGGGTCCGCGGCCGCTTCGGGACGTTCGAGGGGACGATCGTGACCGGCGCCGACGTGCTGGACTCGTCGGTGACCGCGACCATCGACCTGACCTCGATCGACACCGGCAACGCGCAGCGCGACGAGCATGTGCGGTCCGCCGACTTCCTGGACGTCGCGCAGTACCCCGCGATGACCTACCGCTCCACCGGCCTGCGCCCCGACGGCGGCGACCACGTCCTGGACGGCGAGCTGACGCTGCGCGGCATCACCAAGCGCGTCCCGCTGAAGCTGGAGGTCGGCGGCTTCGGCCCCGACCCGTTCCGGCAGGACGACCCGTTCAAGGGCGCCCGCGCCGGGTTCACCGCGACCGGCGAGATCAGCCGGCTGGAGTTCGGCGTCGGCGACACCACCAGGGTCCCGGGCGGCAACGGGCTCGGGCTGGGGGAGAAGGTGCAGATCGTCCTGGAGATCGAGGCGGTCCTCCAGACCGAGGACTAGTCCGTAAGGAGCGCGGGAAGTGCGTCCAGGGTCGTGATGCGCGGGACGTCCAGGGCGTCCGGCGCGGGATCGCCGGAGCGGTCGAGCCACACTCCGGTCAGTCCCGCGGCGGCAGCGCCCTGGGCGTCGGTGCTGAGCCGGTCGCCGACGTAGGCGGCGGCCTCGGGCGGGACGCCGAGGGCCGCGCACGCGGTCGCGAAGATCCCGGCGGCGGGCTTGGCGGTGCCGGTCTCGCTGGACGCGACGACGAGCGGCAGCCGGCCGGCGAACCCGATCCGCCGGACCTTCGCGCGCTGCTGGCCCGCGTCCCCGTTCGTGATCACCCCGAGTCGCAGCCCGCGCGCCGCGAGGACGTCCAGGGCCGGCTCCGCGTCGGGGAACGGGCGCCAGGCGGCCTCGTACAGCGCCAGGAACCCGGCCATCCAGGCGTCGGCGCGGCCGTCGTCCCAGTCGCCGAGGCCCAGGTCGCGGGCCAGCGCGACGATCCGGGCGCGGCGCTGCTCGGGATAGGTCAGCTCGCCCGCCAGGTACCGGTCGACGGCCTCCTCGGTCAGCTCCATCCAGCGCGGGACGAGCCACGCCGGGTCCGCGTCCGGGAACGAGCCGGTGATCGCCTCGGCCGCGGCGCCCTCGTGGTCGAGCAGCGTCCCGTCCAGGTCGAACAGCACGGCGCTGATCATGAGAGGTGGCCGAGGAGCGCCGCCGTCAGCTCGGCGGGCGCGTCCTCCTGCACGAGGTGCCCGGCCCCCTCGATCAGGTGGAGACGCGAGCCGGGGACGAGATCGGCGAGCTCGTGGCCCTTGGCTTGCGGGATCCAGGTGTCCTCGGCACCCCAGCAGATCAGGACCGGGAGAGACAGCTCGCCGTACCGGCCCTGGACCTCGTCGGTGTAGCGCTGGCCGGCCTGCGCGATCTGCCGGTAGAACGCGGGCTGCCCGGCGTCCCCGAGCCAGGGCGACACCAGCGCGTCGAGGGCGGCCGGGTGCAGGCCGCGGTGGCTCGCGGACGTCACGTACTCCCGGACGAGGGCGCCGTGCAGCGCGGGCGGGAGCTGCTCGAACACCTCCGCGTTCGCGCCGACGAGCCGGAAGAACGGCGACCCCCACGGCGCGAGGGCGACCGGGTCGACCAGCGCGAGACGGCGATAGCGGGCACCGTGCAGCAAATGCGCCCGCAGAGCGACGGCACCGCCGAAGTCGTGTGCGACGACGGACGGCTCGTCCAAGCCCCAGAATTCCAGCAGCCCAGTGAAGACCTTGCCTTGCGCGGCGAGCGAGACGTCTTGCCCGTCGCTCATCTCGGACGTCCCATAGCCCGGCATGTCCCAGACGTACACGCGGTGGGTCGCCGCCAGAGCGCGCGCGACACCACGCCACACATAGGACGAGAACGGTGTGCCGTGCAGAAGGACTACCGGGTCCGCACCCTCGTCCCCGAGCACGTCCCACCGGACCTCACCCGAGTCGCTCTGGTGGGTCTTGCGCAGCGTCCAATCCTGCAAGGGAGCTCCTAACGTCATACAGGTTCAGCCGAACCCGTGTGATTCGGCGAGTACGCGGGCCGCCTCCACGACGGCCGCGCGGCGGCGCGCGAAGGCGGCCGCCTCGTCCTCCTCGTCCAGGATCATCCGACGCAGCTGCGGGACCGCGAAGTTCCACGCGATGAGGCCGAAGACGGTGAAGATCAGGTCCTGCACGTCCCGCGACCGGCCGGATTGCGCCGCCTGCGGCCCCGCGAAGGCGTCGGCCTTCCGCCGGAACCCCTCGCGGCGCTCGCCCTCGCCGTGCACCTCGCCCCGCGTCTCCAGGGCCTCCCAGAGCAGGAGCCGGATCAGCTCCGGATGCTCCTGGTACCAGTCGAACAGCCGGCCCACCGACTCCGACACGCAGCCGGGATCGATCTCGGAGGCGTTGCCGATCTCCTCCATCTTGGCGCGCACCACGGCGCCGAACAGCTTCTCCTTGCCGCCGAAGTACAGGTAGATGGCCTGCTTGTTGGCCCTGGCCTCGGTCGCGATGCGCTCGATGCGGGCGCCCGCGAGCCCGTGCGCGGAGAACTCGGCGGTCGCGGCCTGGAAGATCCGCCGCCTGGTGGCCTCCGCGTCGTAGGTCATGCCCCGGATTAAACCACCCGGTTGACTTGGGCGGTCCCGGCGGGGGAGACTAAACAAAACAGATGGTTTATTCAGGAGGACTTCATGACCACGACGACGGAACCCGCTCCGGTCCGCGCACCGCTCCCGTCGAACCTCGCGGGACGGACGGCGGTGCTCCTCGGCGGCACGTCCGGCATCGGCCTGGCCGCGGGCGAGTTGCTCGCCGCCTCCGGCGCCCGGATCGTCCTCGCAGGCCGCGACAAGGCGCGCCTCGACGCCGCCGTTGGCCGGGTGAGCGCGGCCGGGACGGCGGCCGAAGTGCACGGGATGACCGCCGACGCCACCGACGAGGAGGCGCTGGAGGCGGTCTTCCGGCGCGCCGGCACCGTCGACCATGTCCTGGTGACGGCCGGCGGCCCGTCCGGGGTGGGCCCCATCACCGAGCTGACCGGCGATGCCGTGCGGGCCGCCATCCAGACCCCGGCGTGGACCGCGGCCGCCGTCGCGCGCGCCGCCGTCCCGCACCTGGCCCCGGGCGGGTCGATCACGCTGGCCTCGGGCATCCTCGTGGCCCGGCCGCGGCCGGGCATGACCGCGTCGATCTCCTCGGCCGGCGCCGTGGAGACGCTCGCCCGCGCGCTGGCCGTCGAGTTCGCGCCGGCCCGCGTCCGGGTCAACGCGATCCGGTTCGGCGCGATGGACACGCCCCTGCTGCGGAGGAACTACGGGGCCGCGGCCGGCCCGGAGGGCGACGCGGCGATGGCCGAGGCCGGGCGGGGCCTGCCACTCGGACGGTTCGGGACGGCCGAGGAGGCCGCCTCCGCCGCGCTGTTCCTCATGGCCAACACCTACATGAGCGGCGAGGTCCTCACGGTGGACGGAGGCCAGTCCCTGCTGTGAGAAAGGGACGGGCCCCTGACCGGCGTCCGGTTGGTCAGGGGCCCGAAGTCTCGGCTGTCTGAGGGGCTGGGAGTCCCCTTCTGCGAACAGCTCAGCCGAGACCGCTCCTCATCGCGGTGATCAGCTCACCGCCCGGCGTGTCACCGGTGAGTTCCCAGAAGAAGGCGCCGCCGAGACCCTGGTCCTTGGCGAAACCCATCTTCCCCTGGATGGTGGACGGGGTGTCGTAGCTCCACCACTCGCTGCCGCACTTGGCGTAGGCGGTTCCGGCAAAGGTGCCGGTGGCGGGGCACTTGCTCTTCAGGACCTTGTAGTCCTCGATGCCGGCCTCGTAGGTCCCGGGCGCGGCGCCGGTCGCGGTGCCGCCCGGCTCGCTCTGGGTGACGCCCGTCCAGCCGCGGCCGTAGAAGCCGATGCCGACCAGCAGCTTGTTCGCCGGGACGCCCTTGGCCTTCAGCTTGGAGATGGTGTCGGTGGTGTTGAAGCCCGCGTGCGGGATGCCCGGGTAGGACGTGAGCGGCGAGTGCGGAGCCGTCGGTCCCTGGGCGTCCCAGGCGCCGAAGTAGTCGTAGGTCATGGGGTTGTACCAGTCGACGTACTCGGCGCCGCCCGCGTAGTCGGTCACGTCCATCTTGCCGCCGTCGCTGGCGTCGGCGGTGATCGCGGCGGTCACGAGGTTGCTCGACCCGAACTTGCTTCGCAGCGCGGACAGGACGTTCTTCAGCGCGTTCGGCCCGCTGGTGTCGCAGGACAGGCCGCAGGCGTTCGGGTACTCCCAGTCGATGTCGATGCCGTCGAACACGTCCGCCCAGCGCGGGTCCTCGACCAGGTTGTAGCAGGACTCGGCGAACGCGGCCGGGTTCTGCGCGGCCTGGCCGAAGCCGCCGGACCATGTCCAGCCGCCGAACGACCAGATGATCTTCAGGTTCGGGTGCAGCTTCTTCAGCTTGCGGAGCTGGTTGAAGCTGCCGCGCAGCGGCTGGTCCCAGGTGTCGGCGACGCCGTCGACGCTCTGGTCGGCGGTGTAGGCCTTCTCGTAGTCGGCGTAGCTGTCGCCGACGGTGCACTTGCCGCCCTGGACGTTGCCGAACGCGTAGTTGATGTGCGTCAGCTTGCCGGCGGACCCGCTCGTCTCGATGTTCTTGACGTGGTAGTTGCGCTGGTAGACGCCCCACTCGGCGAAGTAGCCGACGATCTTGTTCCCGGCGGTGGGGTTGTCGCCGCCGCCCTCGGCGGTGGTGACCGGCACGGCGGCCGACGCGGGGGAGGTGTTCCCGGCGGCGTCCTTGGCCTTGACGGTGAAGGTGTAGGCGGTCTTGGCCGACAGCCCGCCGATGGTCGCGCCGGTACCCGTCACCGAGGTGGCCTTGGTGCTGCCGTTGTAGACGTCGTAACCGGTGACGCCCACATTGTCGGTCGAGGCGCTCCACGACAGCGTCACGCTCGTGGCGGTCTTGCCCGTGGACTTGAGGCCGGACGGAGCCGAGGGGGCCTCGGTGTCGTCCTGGGGCGTTCCAGAGCCGTCGCAGGACGCGCCGTTGATCGTGCAGCCGGTGAACCAGCCGGACCCGCTGCCGCCGAACCCGAAGCTGGCGCTCGCGCCCGCCGCGATCGTCCCGTTCCAGCCGGCGTTGCTGAATGTGTAGTGGTTGCCGGAGACGGTCTTCGTCGCGTTCCACACGTTGCCGATGGACGTCCCCGAAGGCAGGTCCGCCTCCAGCTTCCAGCTGCCGACGGAGGAGCCGGTTCCGTTCGTGATCGTGCAGCTTCCGTCGAAGCCGGTGCCCCAGTCGGAGCCCTTCTTGCAGGTGGCGGTGACGGTCCCCGCCGACGACGCCGGTGGCGCCGTGAGCAGGGCGGTGGCCACCGCCAGAGTCGCTGCGCCGGCGAGCGCGATGGCCCGCCGGCCGCCCGGTCGTGACATGATTCTCCGTTCGGTCCGGCCCCCGAAACAAACAGGAATCCCCGCTCACTCTTAGGAAACTTTCCTAAGAATTGGGCAGATCGTAACCGGCCGGAACCCCGCGGACAAGGGCTCGGTCCGAAGGGGCGGGTGAACGATGGGGGTGGTCTAAGCGGCTGCCTGCGGTCATACGGTCACCGGCGCGCCGGAGAAAGTTCAGGCCGTCCCGAACCAGCCCGGCATGTCCAGCCGCCAGATGTCGGCGAGCGTCATCCGGCGCAGGTCGCCCTCCAGGGCCCGGACGCGGTCGGCGCCGAGGTGCGCGACCCAGTCGCCCCGGATCCGGTCGAAGATCCGCTCGGACCGGACGAGCGAGTCCACCCCCCGCGCGGTCAGCCGGACGATCTTGCGCCGGGCGTCCCGCGGGTCGGCGCCGCGCTCGACGTAGCCCAGCCGCTCAAGGGACTCGACCATCTTGCCCGCGGCCTGCTTGGACACCCCGAGCCGGCGGCCGAGCTCCACGGCCGTGGTGCCGTCCGGGCCGATCGCCTGGAAGACGAACCCGTGCATCGGGCGCAGGTCGGGATGGCCCTCCCGGGCCAGCTCGGCGTGCACCTCGTCGACGATCACGCGGAAGGCGACGAAGAGGCGCAGCGGCAGCTCGAAGCCCGGGGGATCGCTTGACATAAAAGACAACCTCATTGACTATATGGACAACCACATTGTCCAACTTAGGGGATCGGGACCCATGACGCTCATCCGCGACACCGAAAGCCGCCGCACCGAGACGCCCAACGGCGTCATGACCACCTTCGCGACACCGACGCAGGGCGGCACCGAGGGCATCGCCCTCTGGCGCGTCGACATGGAGCCGGGCAGGACCGGCCCGCTGCACGCCTTCGACACCGAGCAGGTGTGGACGTTCCTGGACGGCGCCGCCACCGTCGACCTGGACGGACGCAAGCTGGAGGCGGGCCCCGGCGACACCGTCGTCCTGCCCCCCGGCCTGCCCCGCCAGATGACGACCGGCGACTCCGGGTTCACCGCCGTCGTCGCCGCCCACGCCGGCTGCCTCGCCTACGACCCGGACGCCCTGGTCGACGACACCAGGTGCGAGCTCGCACCCCAGGGCGACGAGCGGATCGTCCCGCCCTGGGCGCGGTGACCAGGCGGGGATGATCAGGTGCCGAGGTAGGCGAGCACGGCCAGTACGCGGCGGTTGTCGTCCTCCGACGGCGGCAGCCCGAGCTTGCCGAAGATGCTGTTGGTGTGCTTGCTGATCGCCTTCTCGGTGACGAACAGCTTCCCGGCGATCGCCGCGTTCGTGCGGCCCTCCGCCATCAGCCCGAGCACCTCGCGCTCGCGGGGGGTCAGCTGCTGCAGCGGCTCCTCGCGGGTGTGCCGGGTGAGCAGCTGGGACACCACGTCCGGGTCGAGGGCGGTGCCGCCGCCCGCGACCCGGCGCACCGCCTCGACGAAGACCTTCACGTCCGACACGCGGTCCTTCAGCAGGTAGCCGATGCCGCCCGTGCTGTCGGACAGCAGCTCCCGCGCGTACAGCTGCTCCACGTGCTGCGACAGCACCAGCACCGGCAGCCCCGGGATCTGCTTGCGGGCCTCCAGCGCGGCCCGCAGCCCCTCGTCGGTGAACGTCGGCGGGAGCCGCACGTCGACGACCGCGACGTCCGGGCGGTGCGCGGTCAGCGCCCGCAGCAGCGACGGCCCGTTGTCCACCGCCTCGACGACCTCGAAGTCGAACGCGCCGAGCAGGCGGATCAGCCCGTCTCGGAGGAGGGCGAGATCTTCGGCGATGACAACGCGCACGGCAGCTCCATGGTCACGACGGTCGGCCCGCCGGGCGGGCTCGTCACCGCCATCGTCCCATCGAACGCCGCGAGCCTGCGCTCGATCCCGCGCATGCCGCTGCCGGCCGCGGGGTCGGCGCCGCCCGTCCCGTCGTCTCCGATGATCATGAGCAGCCGGCCGCCGGAGTGCTCGATCTGCAGCCAGGCCCGCCGCGCCGCCGAGTGCTTGACCACGTTGGCGAGGATCTCCGCGACCGCGAAGTAGGAGGCCGACTCCACCGGCGCGTCCGCCCGTCCCGGCAGGTCGATCTGGACGTCCACCGGCAGCGGCAGGGTCAGCGCGAGGGCGCGGACGGCCCCGTCCAGGCCGCGCTCGGCCAGCACCGGCGGATGGATGCCGCGGACCAGGTCGCGCAGCTCCGTCAGCGCCGTGCCGCTCGACTCGCGCGCCTCCGCCAACAGCTTCTGCGCGGTCTCGGGGTCGTGCTTCATCATCTCCTCGGCCAGGCCGATGTTCATGCTCAGCGCGACCAGCCGGGCCTGCGCGCCGTCGTGCAGGTCCCGCTCGATGCGGCGCAGCTCGGCGGCCGAGACGTCCACCGTCTCCGACCGGGTCTCGGTGAGCCGCTGGACGCGCTCGGTCAGTGCCTCCCGCGTCGGTGCCAGGAGGGACTGGCAGAACAGCGCGTGCACCTTCAGGAAGGCCGGCCCCAGCGGGACGGCCGCCGCCGTCAGCCCGGCACCCAGCACGACCGAGCCGACGATGCCGACGACGCCGTAGTCGTCCAGCGTCCAGAACGGCCCCCACCCGTAGTCGGCGACCATCGCGACCCACGGCGCGACGAACACGCCCTCCAGCCCGTAGAGCGCCATACCGGCCGCGAGGATCCCGAGGACCAGCGCGATCGGCACGTTCAGCAGCGTCCACAGCAGGTCGCGCCACGAGGCCGGGTCGGTGAGGACCCACCCCAGCCGCCGGAACGGCCCCTTCCCCTCCGGCTCCGGCCGGTACGGGACGGGGATCTTCACGCCCGACCACTCGGCCGCCCACGCCCGCTGCTGGTTCGCGATCGACCGGATCGTCTGGAACACCATCGGCACCATGACGACGCCCGCGCCCAGCGGGATGAACGCGAGCGACAGCACCGCCAGGATGAACAGCGGCAGGTTCACCGTGTACGCCAGCACGATCTGGACGAGCCCGCGGACGAAGGAGGTGAGGGCGCGGCGCCCGTAGCCGCGGAGTAGCTCGCTCACCGGTTCCTCCAAGGAAAATCGCCGTGCCTGTGGACGTCCACCATTGTGGCCGGTGCCCGTCCGGGCATCGGTGGTGCTAGACCCCCTCTTCGCGCCCGGACACGGTGGAGTTAGACCTACCGTCATTCGAGCGGTGACAAGACAACCGGCCCCGTTCCCTGCACAATGCTCTGGCGACACCCAGGGGAGAAAGCGAATCCAAGCTGTGACAGCCACCATCAGCCAGACGTCCGGCGGCCAGGGCCCCGAGCCCGCCATCCGGCCCATCAACGAGCGCATCGCCGAGGAGATCGGCGTCCGCGACGGGCAGGTGCGGGTCGCGGTGGACCTGCTCGACGGCGGGGCGACCGTCCCGTTCATCGCCCGCTACCGCAAGGAGGCGACCGGCGCGCTCGACGACGCGCAGCTGCGCGCGCTGGAGGAGCGGCTGCGCTACCTGCGCGAGCTGGACGAGCGCCGCGCCGCGATCCTGGAGTCGGTGGAGTCGCAGGGCAAGCTCACCGCCGAGCTGCGCGCCCAGATCATGACGGCCGACTCCAAGGCCCGGCTGGAGGACATCTACCTCCCGTACAAGCCGAAGCGGCGCACCAAGGCGCAGATCGCCCGCGAGGCCGGCCTCGAACCGCTCGCCGAGCTGCTGTTCGACGACCCGTCCCGCGATCCGCAGGCCGAGGCCGCCGCCTTCGTGGACGCCGAGAAGGGCGTCGCCGACGCGGCCGCCGCGCTGGAGGGCGCCCGCGCCATCCTCGTCGAGCGGTTCGCCGAGGACGCCGACCTCATCGGCGCATTGCGCGAGCGCATATGGAACCAGGGCCGGATGCTCTCGCGCGTCCGGGACGGCAAGCAGGAGACCGGCGCGAAGTTCTCCGACTACTTCGAGTTCTCCGAGCCGTTCGCGAAGCTGCCGTCGCATCGCGTCCTCGCGCTGTTCCGGGGAGAGAAGGAAGAGGTCCTCGACCTCGACCTGGAGCCCGAAGAGGCCGACGACAGTGCCGCGCGCAGCTCCTACGAGGTGGAGATCGCGCGCCGGTTCCAGATCACCGACCAGGGGCGTCCGGGCGACAAGTGGCTGTCGGACGCGGTCCGCTGGGCCTGGCGCACCCGGATCCTCGTCCACCTCGGCATCGACATGCGCACCCGGCTGCGGCAGGAGGCCGAGGACGAGGCGGTCCGCGTGTTCGCCGCGAACCTGCGCGACCTGCTGCTCGCCGCGCCCGCCGGCACCCGCGCCACCATGGGCCTCGACCCGGGCCTGCGCACCGGCGTCAAGGTCGCCATCGTGGACGACACCGGCAAGGCCGTCGCCACCGACACGATCTTCCCCCACGAGCCGCGCCGGAAGTGGGACGAGTCGATCGAGACGCTCGCGAGGCTCGCCCGCGAGCACAAGGTCGACCTCGTCTCCATCGGCAACGGCACCGCGTCCCGCGAGACCGACAAGCTCGCCGCCGACCTGATGGCCCGGCACCCCGACCTCAAGCTCACCAAGATCATGGTGTCGGAGGCGGGCGCGTCGGTGTACTCGGCGTCGGAGTACGCGAGCCGCGAGCTGCCCGGCATGGACGTCTCGCTGCGCGGCGCCGTCTCCATCGCCCGCCGCCTCCAGGACCCGCTCGCCGAGCTCGTCAAGATCGACCCCAAGTCGATCGGCGTCGGCCAGTACCAGCACGACATCTCCGAGGTGAAGCTGTCGCGCTCCCTCGACGCCGTCGTCGAGGACTGCGTGAACGCGGTCGGCGTCGACGTCAACACCGCGTCCGCGCCGCTGCTCACCCGCGTGTCCGGCATCGGCGAGGGCCTCGCCGACAACATCGTCGCGCACCGCGACGCCAACGGCCCGTTCCGCAGCCGCGGCGGGCTGAAGGACGTCGCGCGGCTCGGCCCGAAGGCGTTCGAGCAGTGCGCCGGCTTCCTGCGCATCCCCGGCGGCGACGACCCGCTCGACGCGTCCAGCGTGCACCCGGAGGCCTACCCCGTCGTCCGCCGGATCCTGGACACCGCCGGCAACGACATCAAGGGGCTCATCGGCAACACCGCCGTCCTGCGCGCGCTGAAGCCGGCGGAGTTCGTCGACGGCACGTTCGGGCTGCCGACCGTCACCGACATCCTCGCCGAGCTGGAGAAGCCCGGCCGCGACCCGCGCCCCGCGTTCAAGACCGCCACGTTCAAGGAGGGCGTCGACAAGCTCGGCGACCTCGAACCCGGCATGCTCCTGGAGGGCGTCGTCACCAACGTCGCCGCGTTCGGCGCCTTCGTGGACGTCGGCGTCCACCAGGACGGCCTCGTCCACATCTCCGCGATGTCGGACAAGTTCGTCTCCGACCCGCGCGATGTCGTCAAGCCCGGCGACATCGTCCGGGTGAAGGTCCTGGACGTCGACCTGCCGCGCAAGCGCATCTCGCTCACCCTGCGGCTGGACGACGAGCCCGGTGCCGGCAAGCAGGCCGGTGGCAGGCAGAGCGGCGGCAGGCAGGGAGGCGGCCGGCAGGGCGGTGGCCGCCCGAGCGGCGATGGGCAGGGCCGCGACCAGCAGGGCGGCGGAGGGCGCGGCGAGCAGCGCGACCGCGGCGGACGCCCGACCCGCGGCGGCCCGAACCAGAACCAGCGCGGCGGCCAGAACCGGGGCGGCCAGCGCGGCGGCGGTCAAGGAGG
>NZ_SMKY01000590.1 GCF_004349235.1 Actinomadura darangshiensis
ACAGCATGGGGCCCGCGGTTCGGGGCGGGTGCGGCGTGGCGCGGCGGCGCGGCGGCCTCCGTTCCGGGGGCCGCCGCGCGCGCGTTGTCACGGTTCGGGGCGATCAGAGGTACTGGCCGGTGTTGGCGACGGTGTCGATGGAGCGGCCCGCCTCGGTGCCCTTGGTTCCGGAGACGAGGGTGCGGATGTAGACGATCCGTTCGCCCTTCTTGCCGGAGATGCGGGCCCAGTCGTCGGGGTTGGTGGTGTTGGGCAGGTCCTCGTTCTCGCTGAACTCGTCGACGCAGGCGGCGAGGAGGTGGTTGACGCGCAGGCCCTTCTGGCCGGTGTCGAGGAACTGCTTGATGGCCATCTTCTTGGCGCGGTCGACGATGTTCTGGATCATGGCGCCGGAGTTGAAGTCCTTGAAGTAGAGGACTTCCTTGTCGCCGTTGGCGTAGGTGACCTCCAGGAAGCGGTTCTCCTCGCTTTCGGTGTACATGCGTTCGACGGTGCGCTGGATCATGGCCTCGACGGTGGCCTCGGTGGAGCTTCCGTGCTCCTTGAGGTCGTCGGGGTGCAGGGGGAGTCCGTCGAGGATGTACTTGGAGAAGATGTCCTTGGCCGCTTCGGCGTCCGGTCGTTCGATCTTGATCTTGACGTCGAGCCGGCCGGGTCGCAGGATCGCGGGGTCGATCATGTCCTCGCGGTTGGAAGCGCCGATGACGATGACGTTCTCCAGGCCTTCGACGCCGTCGATCTCGCTGAGCAGCTGCGGGACGATGGTGTTCTCGACGTCGGAGGAGACTCCGGATCCGCGGGTGCGGAAGATGGAGTCCATCTCGTCGAAGAAGACGATCACGGGTGTCCCGGCGGACGCCTTTTCGCGGGCGCGCTGGAAGACCAGCCGGATGTGCCGTTCGGTCTCGCCGACGTACTTGTTGAGGAGCTCGGGGCCCTTGATGTTGAGGAAGAAGCTCTTGCCCTCCTGGCCGGTCTTCTCCGCGACCTGTTTGGCCAGGGAGTTGGCGACGGCCTTGGCGATGAGGGTCTTGCCGCACCCGGGGGGTCCGTAGAGGAGGACGCCCTTGGGCGGCCGGAGCTGGTGCTCGCGGAAGAGGTCGGCGTGCAGGTACGGCAGTTCGACGGCGTCGCGGATCATTTCGATCTGCGATCCGAGGCCGCCGATCTCGTCGTAGGAGATGTCGGGGACCTCTTCGAGGACGAGTTCTTCGACCTCGGCCTTGTGGATCTTCTCGTAGGCGTATCCGGATCGGGGTTCGAGCATGAGGGAGTCGCCGGCCCTGAGGGGGACGCCGCGGAGCGGTTCGGCGAGTTTGACGACGCGTTCCTCGTCGGCGTGCGCGATGACGAGGGCGCGTTCGCCGTCGTCGAACACTTCCTTGAGCATGACGACTTCGCCCTGCTCTTCGAACTTGAGCGCTTCGACGACGTTGAGGGCCTCGTTGAGCATGACCTCTTGGCCGCGCTGGAGGTCGTCGACGTCGACGGCCGGGCTGACGTTGACGCGGAGCTTGCGTCCGCCGGTGAAGATGTCGACCGTTCCATCGTCGCGGCCTTCGAGGAAGACCCCGAATCCGGAGGGTGGTTGTGCGAGCCTGTCGACCTCCTCCTTGAGCGCCACGATCTGTTCGCGAGCCTCTTTGAGGGTCGCTACGAGTCGCTCGTTCTGGCCGGTTACTGCGGCCAGGTTCGCCTGTGCCTCATGGAGGCGTTCTTCCAGCACACGTACTTGGCGCGGGGATTCTGCGAGCTTGCGGCGCAGCACGGAGATCTCCTCCTCCAGGAAGGAGATCTGCGTTTGAAGGTCCCTGACCTCCTTTTCGTGCTGCGCCCTGCGCGCCCCAGCATCGTCACGAGCGGCCACGCCCCGTCACCTCCTCACGAAGAGAGCCGACGACCTACTGAGACCCTACCTATCTGGAGGGCTTCCGTAACCTGCCCATTCGGTGTTCGTGTCGTGCGGGC
>NZ_SMKY01000591.1 GCF_004349235.1 Actinomadura darangshiensis
GGCCGGGGTCGTCCACGGAGATGCCGAAGTCCGTGGCCAAACCGGCGAGCCCCGAGTCGTAGCCCTGGCCGACCGCCCGGAACTTCCAGCTGCCCTGCCTGCGGTAAAGCTCGCCTAGCACGAACGCCGTCTCGGTGGTGGCTCCCTGGCTGTCGAACCGCGCGATCTCCGCCCCGGCGGCCGCGTCCACCACCCGTACGTACAGCCCCTGGAGTTGACCGAACGTCCCCCCATCCGAGGAGGCCGCGACGACGATCCTGTCGATCGCGCTCTCGACACGGTCAAGGTCGACGGACAGGACGTCCAAGACGGTCGGCCCCTGCTGCTTGCCGTCGTACCTGACGGCACCGGATCCGTGCGAAGGCTGGTTGTAGAAGACGAAGTCCTCGTCGGACCTCACCCGGCCCGCCTCCGTCAGCAGGAGCGCCGAGGCATCCGCGTCGGGCACGCCGGCGCCCCCTTGCCAGCCGAGCTCGACCCGCACCGAGGGAACCGGCACCGCGGTGTTGGCGCCCTTCTGCATCGACATGAACGCTCCTCATCATCGATAGATGTCACCAACCTACGGGCAGTCGCACAGGCCCCGCGACCTGCCATGAGAGGAGGACGCACGACAGGGTCGGGGAGTTCCGTTCGATGCCTTGCGGGTTCAGCCGCCCGACTCGGTGGGCGGTGCGCCGGGAAGGGGGGCGGGCTCAGGAGTGCGGAGGCCGTCCAAGACGATCCGGAGGTTGCGGTCCCATTGGTGCTCGCCCGCATGCAGGCCCACCGTGTGGTCACCGGTGGAGACGGAAACGAGCAGAAACGCGACGTCCTGCCAGGTGATGTCCGCGCGCATGGCCCCGGCACCTTGAGCTCGTTCGACGAGCAGGCGGATCCGCTCCCTCAACTCCACGCGCGCGTGCGCGATGCTGCCGCCCAGGACTTCGGTGATGTCGCACATCTCGTTGCGGAGCCTGGTGTAGGAGGCCGCGAAACCGGCGAAGCCCTGCCAGGGGTCCGGGTCGGCGAGGCCCTCGTCGCCCTTGGCGACGATCTCTCCGAGAACCTCGGCCAGAACCGCCTCGAGCAGCGCCTCCAGCGTGCTGACGCGCCGGTAGAACGTCCCGACGCCCACCCCGGCGCGGCGTGCGATCTCGTGCGCGGTGACCTCGCCGCCGACCTCGCCGGCCGCCTCCCGCGCCGCCTCGACGAGCCGCTCCACGTTGCGCCGGGCGTCGGCGCGGGGACGGCGGCCGGAACCGTCGTCCAGCAGCCGGTCCACGGCGCTCCTGGTGCTCCCCATGAACCCGATTCTAACTGTAAGCGGACACTTCCGTTCCGTTTTAAGTGGACAACACGCGTCCGCTTGCGCTAGCGTCCTCGAAGCGGACGCGACCGGTCCGCTTAACGGAGGGACTGATCATGGCATCCGGACACACGGGCTCCCCCGCCATGAAGATCATCGCGCTGGCCGCGGGCTTCGTGATGGCCAGCGTGGACGCCACCGTGATGCAGATCGCGGGGGCGACGATCCAAGATCGCCTGGGCACTTCGCTGAGCCGGCTCACCTGGGCGGTGGACGGCTACGTGCTGACCTTCGCGGCACTGCTGATGCTGGCGGGCGGCCTCGCCGGGCGGCTGGGGGCGCGCAAGGTCTACCTGTGGGGCATGGCGGTGTTCTTCGCCGCCTCGCTGGCCGCCGCACTCGCGCCGGCGATCGAGGTGCTCATCACGGCCAGGCTCGTCCAGGGCGCCGGCGCCGCGCTGTTCATGCCGAGCTCACTGGCGCTGCTCATCCAGGCGTTCCCCGACCCACGACGCCGCGCACGCGTGCTCGGCCTGTGGTCGGCGATCGTGTCCTCGGCCATCGCGCTCGGCCCCACGCTCGGCGGCGTCCTCGTGGCCACGCTCGGCTGGCGCAGCATCTTCCTGATCAACCTGCCCGTCGGGATCGCCGGCATGGCGCTGACCCTTCGC
>NZ_SMKY01000592.1 GCF_004349235.1 Actinomadura darangshiensis
CCCCCCAAGCAACCCCCGAACACCCCCCGGCCAAGCGATCGGGACTGTCCTAAAGATCGTGTGGGTGGGGCGGTGATCCGGAAGGCTGGGGCCGATGCCCCGGCCGGGGAGGAATCTCAATGACCAAGTCAAGCCGCCTGCGTGACCAGCCGGGCGGGGTGAATGTCCGGTTGTCACGCGGCATCGCCCACGCGGCATCGCCCACGCGGCAGCGCCCACGCGGCAGCGGGGCAGCGGGGCAGCGGGGCAGCGGGAGGATTGCCTAGGTGTGTTTCAGTCCTTCGGAGCGTTTTGCGCAGGTAGTGGTTGCGCGATGGGCCGGGACGCATCATGGCGGTCTGGGCGGCCATGGAGAAGATGTGCCGCAGCCTGCGGTTGTAGTTCTTCGGGCGATGCAGGTTGCCGGTACGGCGGCCTGAGTCGCGCGGGACCGGCGCCGGCCCGGTGTGCGCGGCCAGGCGGTCGGCGCCGGCATAGCCGGACAGGTCACCGACGATCGCGATGAACTCGGTGCCCAGGATCGGGCCCATGCCGGGCATGGACTCGATGATGGCGGCGCGGAAGGTGTCGCGGATCTGGCCGTCCATAACAAAAGCACGCCACCCCTAACCCGCTGCCCCGCTTCACCTGACTCGCCCGCCCCGAGTCACGCCGACACCCCCGGCGCCGAACCTCATCAATGCCTCATGGTCACGAGCGAAGTACCCTCGATACTGTGCACGGCCTCCGCGTCGGCACCGAGAGGGTTGTCGGCACCGAGACGGTCGTCGGAGTCGGGGCCACTGCGGTCCTTGTAAAGGTCCTCGGCGTCCCCGGCCTCGGTGTGCGCCACCGTGGCCGGGTTCACGGCAGGTGGCTCCGTTCAGCGGGATCTCACGGCCGCCGGCCACGAACCCCGTCCCGTCCACGCGTATGCCGGGCGCCTGGACGGTGGTGAACCCGCCGGGGACGATCCTCAGCCGAATCGTCCCGCTACGCCTGTACAACGGCCCGGCTAGGAGCAGCTCCGCCCCCGCGTGCAGCGAACGGCGAGTAGTGGCCAAGCCCCCGGATCGACGGTCATGTTCCATCCTCCGTTAGGCCCTTCCCGCCTCACTCTCGTTAAGGGCTTTCTCGCCCCACCCCTGCAACATGGCTCGCGTATTCACAAACCGTCGGGATCTCCGCCCTGTGGCGCGTACTTCTGGGCCAGGTTTCTATCGTTCTCAGCCCACCTTCGGTGGCGGGCGGCCGACTGCAGATGGAACTCGGCCTCTTCGGGGTTAACGGCTGCCATTTCTTCCAGCAGCGTTGCGGCGCGGTCATGGGCACGCGCCGAGGAGACCATCGCCTGCCGCGCGTACTCCTCGCTTTCACGCCTTTGCTCCGCGGGCGTCCTACTCGGCGCGGGAAAGTCGGACGATTGGGCGGCACGCTGTTCGCCGCTCGACCGCGTCCCGTGCGCCTTCATTCGGAGCGCGCGGTCTTCGCTGCCCATACCGGCCAACTTGACGCCCGAGCCCGTCGACTAACCAGCCCTCCAAGCACGTTCGGCTACCTACCCAGCAACCTGACCGTTCAGCCCGTCCCCGCCTAAAGCCCTGGTGCCCAGCAGCGTTGCCGGCGCGGTGGTGCGGGTTTGGGTCGGGTCGGGTCGCGGTATCGGAATGGGCGATGGTGCATCAGTGCTGAGTTGTGGAGGTTCGGCCTCCTCTCCCTGAGGGGTCGGGCCCCGTGGACGTTGGCAGGCTGTTGTCGGGAGGCCCGGGCTTGTGGGGCCCGAGCGCCGCTCAGTGAACCCATTTCATCCTCGGGCGGCCTGAGCGACGCGGTGGTTTTGTAGGACGGCGATGGCCTTGACGATGTGGCCGGCCTTGCTCGGGCTGCAGCGCAGCTTCCGCAGGATCCGCCATGACTTGAGCTGTGCGTTCGCTCGTTCGCCTGGT
>NZ_SMKY01000593.1 GCF_004349235.1 Actinomadura darangshiensis
CCGCCTCCAGCGGCTCGACGCGCAGCAGCGCCCGCAGCTCCCCGCCGGACACCTCGGCGAGCCCCGCCGCGACGAGATCGCCGGCCGCGATCGCACCCGCCTCGACGGGCACCTGCAACCAGAACAGCCGCGTCAGCACCTCGACCGGCGACCCACCGCCGGCCGCCCGCAACGCCGGCACGATCTCGTCCCGCGCCAGCGCCCCGCCGGCGACCGCCCCGAGCGCCTCCCGCACCCCGCCCACGGTGTAACCGGCCCCGAGCAGCAGTTCGCGCACACGACGAAGATCAGGCATCCGCCCATCCTGCCCCAACCTCGGCCACCGGTTACGGGACAGGCACGCGGAGCGAGTGCAGCGAGCGCAGCGGGCATGCCCGGCGCGCCTCGTCCCCGCAGCGAGCGCTGGCGAGTGAGGAGACCCGTGCCGCGCAGCCGGGGGGGTCGGGGGGTCGCCCCCCCGGTTAACTCAACTCAAGTACTTCTGGAAGCCTTCGGCGAGGGAGTCGGCTATGCGCTGGCGGAAGGACGCGCTCGACAGTTTCGCGGCGTCGCCCTTGTTCTGCATGTTGCCGCACTCGATGAAGACCTTCGGCACCTTCGACATGTTGAGGCCGCCCAGGTCGTCGCGCCGGTCGATGGCCTTCTTGCCGAGGTAGTTGGAGTACGGGACGCCGGTGCCGTCGTGGTAGGCGTCGCGCAGCGCGGTGCCGAGCTTGGCGGAGCCGGACACCATCTCGGCGTTCCGGCCGATGGAGATCGGCTCGATGATGTGGAAGCCGTGCCCGGACGAGGACGCGCCGTCGGCGTGGATGGACAGGGCGGCGTCGGCCTTCAGCTTGTTGCCGAGCGCGGCGCGCTCGGTGACGCAGGGGCCGACGCTCTTGTCGTCCTCGCGGGTCAGCGCGACCTTGGCGCCGCGGGCGCGCAGGATCTTGGCGAGCCGGTTGGAGACGTCCCAGGTGAAGGCGTGCTCGGCGTAGCCGCTGCGGGTCTCGGTCCCGGTGGTGTCGCACGCCTTGCTGCCGTTGCCGATCTTGACCTGCTTGTTGATCTCGGACGGGTGCGAGCCGTTCCCGCCGTTGTGCCCGGGGTCGATGACGATCGTCCTGCCGTCCAGCGGGGCCGCCCTGCCGTTCGCCGAGGCCGGCGACTTCAGCTCGCCGGGCGACGTCGCACCGGCGGTCGGCGGGGGCGCCGCCTCACCGCCGCCGGACGTCCCGGAGGAACCGTTGCACGCGGTGAGCGCGCCCAGGCACAGCGCGATACCGGCGACCGCCGGGCCGCCTCGATGGATCCGCACAGGCCGTTTCCTCCGTGATGCCGCCGTTATCGACCCTGACAGTCTGCACGCGGACGCGACCACGTCAAACGGAGTCCGGGAAATGGGTCCGGCTCAGCGGAGCGGGTCCTCCCGGCCCAGCAGCGCGGCCAGGGCGCGGGCCTCGTCCGCGTCCAGGCCGAGGACCACGCGGGGCCGGCCCCACGGGTGGTCGATGGAGTGGGCCACGTAGCTGGCGACGGACTCCGACACCTGCTCGGCCAGCCCGCGCGCGCACCGCCACTCCGACCACGCGCGTTCCAATTCGCTCGCCGCGCGCTGCGCGCACGACACCAGTTCCGGATCACGCACGAGCTGAACCCCCTGGATGGACACGACCCTCTCCCGTCCGTCCGGCGGTTCCCCGTCCGGGCGGCCTCCCCGAGGCCGCCCGGGCCTGCCCGTCGGACGGTGAGATCCCATTAACCCCCCGGCGGCGGGCCGCGGGCCGGCGAATGCGGCAGGTTTGGCCGGCCCCTTACCCGGCGCGCACCGGTTCGAGGAACGATCGACCGTCCCCGTACCCGGGCCATACCCGGCCGCGGCGGCGCGGTCTGCGATCGGCTTGCGGGAGCGAGATGAAGGCGGAGGGCCTGTGCCGTGGAG
>NZ_SMKY01000594.1 GCF_004349235.1 Actinomadura darangshiensis
GACCCGCCCCTGACCACACAGCCGGACCCAGCCACAGACGGGCCCAGCCACAGACGCGGCCCCAGTCGCAGACGCGGCCCTAGTTGCGGACGCGGCCCTGGTCGCAGACGCGGGTCTAGTCGCGGAGGCGGGTCTAGCGCAGACGCGGCCCTGGCCGCAGACGTGGGTCCAGTTACGGAAGCGGGCCTGGCCGCAGACGCGGGCCTAGTTACGGGAGCCGGTCTAGCCGCAGACGCGGCCCTGGCCGCAGGTGTAGGTCTAGCGGCGAGGCGGGCCTGGCCGCAGAGGCGGGTCTAGTTGTGGAGGCGGGTCTCGTTGCGGAGGCGGGTCTCGTTGCGGAGGCCGGTTCAGGTGTCGGACGCCTTGGGGTTCTCCAGGGCCGGTAGGCAGACGCGGTCGCGGCCGGACGACTTGGCGCGGTAGAGGGCCAGGTCGGCCGCTGCCAGTAGTTCCAGGAGGTCTTGGCCGTGGGTGCGGAAGAGGGCGACGCCCACGGAGACCGTGACGGTGACCGTGCCCTCTTCGGCGGGGACGGCCAGGCGCCGTACGCGCCCGCGCAGGCGTTCGGCTACGCGGCAGGCTTCCACGGTGTCGGCGCCTGGGAGCAGCACGACGAACTCTTCTCCGCCGAAGCGTCCCACCACGTCGTAGTCGCGCAGCTGGTGGCAGAGGGTGCTGGCGACGCCGACCAAGACCTGGTCGCCGATCAGGTGCCCGTGGGTGTCGTTGACGCGTTTGAAGTGGTCGATGTCGATCAGGAGGAGCGCCACGGCGTCGTGGGTGCGCTGGGCGCGGGACAGTTCGGTGTCGGCTTCGCGCTGCCAGGCCGCCGCGTTCAGCAGGCCCGTCTTGGCGTCGGTGCGTGCGGCGGCCTGGAGCTGCTGGTGCATCAGGCTGCGCTGGAGCAGCATCACCGGCGGCAGCGCCAGGAGCAGCAGCCCCAGCGACAGGGCGCTCGTGATCGCGACGATGATGCCGACGCAGAGTTCCACCACGTCCAGCAGGAGGCTTTCGCGTGTCCACAGGACGTCCCGCCAGCGGCTCTCGGGGTTGGCCGCGTGCGCGGCGACGGCGACGATCGCGGTGTTCAGCACCGTGAACAGGGCCGCGCAGCCGACCGCCGCCGGGATGCCCGGGTAGGTCTCGACGACCCACTGCGGCGCTCCCTCTAGCGGCTCCGGCACCACCAGGTGGAACGCCTTGGACGCGCACGCGCCGGCGATCCCGAGCGCCCCGGCGACGATCGCCCGCCGGTAGACCAGCGTGCGCCGGACCCGGAACTGCAGCAGCGCTTGCAGCGGCACCGGGATCAGCAGGACGTACACCGGCGGCAGCAGCAGCGCGACCGGCAGCCACCAGGCCGACAGCAGGTCGCGCGCCACCCCGGCGGGTATCCCCAGCCGCCGCGTCGCCTCGATGCACACCGCCCCGCACACCAGGAGCGCCGCGAACGTCATCAGGTCGCCGCCCCGGAACGGGGTCTCCAGCAGCCCCGCGACGGTCAGCCCCAGATGGACCGCGACGACCAGCGGCACATAGATCACGAGCAGGGACGGACGCCCCAGTATCGCCCGGCGCCTGGGCCTGCGGGCCAGTTCCCCACCACGGTCCTCGGCGGACGACTGCACTGCCGTCATCCTTCCCCCTTACGCGAATCACGTTGTGTAACACGATAGTTGCAACGTGTGCGGAACGGGCGTGAAACAGGTACGTTCGGGAACGCACATGCGGGTGACCGCTCCGGCCACCCGCATCGGGGCCCGCGAGATCGCGGTGCTCAGCACATCCGAGGGGGATACCACCATGCGCGGCGTTTCCTGGATCTGACCAGGCCGCAGAAACCCCGCAGGTTCGGGGGCGCAGACCGGCACCCGCCCCTGCCGGCCACGCCCCCAC
>NZ_SMKY01000595.1 GCF_004349235.1 Actinomadura darangshiensis
CAGCGGATCATCTCCTCGGTGTAGGGAACGGCGCCGAACAGGGCCATGGCGGCGTGGACGCCGAGAGCGCCGCCGCACAGCGCGAGGACTCCGGCGTTGACCTTGCAGAACAGGCGGAGCGCGACAGGGATGCCGGCCTCGGTCATCATCAGGCCGTGGATCATGGATTCGCGCGCGCCGGCGGTGGTCTCGATGCTTGTGCGGCGGTGCCAGTCGGCGAGGCCGGCGCTGAGCCAGAGCGGCATGACGGCGCCGATGAGCCAGCGGCGGGTGGCGGGCCCGCCGGGCCACCCCGGGATCGGGGCGCCACACTCGCGCCGTGCGGCGTCCGGAGGAGTCAGCCGAGGAGGCGGGTGCGGAGGGCGTCGGTGTCCTCGGTGGTCCAGCCGTGACCGGCGAGCCAGCCGAGGGTGCCGCCGTGCTCCTCGTCGACGCGGGCGAAGACCTTCTCCATGATGGCGGCGCGGGGCTGGTGGCTGTCGGCGGGGCGGGAGTCGAGGTCGGCGGCGTAGGTGTCGCTGCCGCGCAGGCGTTCCAGGACGGCGGGGAGGCGCTCGCCGGTCTGGGTGTAGTCGGCGAGGACCGCCTCGCGGGTGACGCCGGCGACGTCGAGGGCGAGGGCGCAGACGACGCCGGTGCGGTCCTTGCCGGCGGCGCAGTGCACGAGCGCGGATCCGTCGGTGCGGGTCATGACGCGCAGGGCGGCGACGATGTTGTCGCCGCGGTCGGCGAGGTAGCCGAGGTAGTGGCCGGTCGAGCGGTCCTGCCAGGGGAGTGCGTTGCCGACGTCGGCGGCGACGTCGGTGTTGCGGCCGCCTTCGGCGAACAGCGAGAGCTGGTGGACGGTCACCGACGGTACGCGGGTGAGGGGGCCGGGTCCTTCGAGCCGTACCTCGGTGTCGCTGCGCAGGTCGATGACGTTCTTCAGGGCGTAGTCGTCGACGAGGATCCGGACGTCGGCGACGGTGAGGTCCTGGAGGTTGTCGGAGCGGAGCACGCGGCCGCGGCGCGTGCTGCGGCCCTCGGCCGTGGGGAGGCCGCCGAGGTCGCGGGCGTTGACGGCACCGTCCAGTTCGATCCACCGAGAGTCGTCGTCCATGACTTGTGACCCTATATGGGGACACTGTCCGGGCTTTTGCGCAGGGTGCGGTTCTCCTCGGACGCCGTGGCGGTCACCCCGGGGAGCGGGTACGCGGGCGGCGACCCGGGACCTGCGAGCCAGATGGTGAATGGCTCCACAGCGGGGCGACGGGATGGCCTCACGCTCCGTAACTTTGAGTGGTCGTCCCCCTTCCGAATGGAGATTTCATGCCCGCTACCACCACCCTGCAAGCCCCGTCCCCGCCGTCCGGCAGATCGGCCGGCAGCGACTTCGCCCCACTGGCGCGGCGGGTCCGTGAGAGCGGGCTGCTGGACCGGCGGCGCGGCTACTACGTGCGGGCGATCGGGCTGAACCTGGCCGCGACCGCGGCGGTGTGGGCGGCGGTCGCGTGGGCGGGGGACAGCTGGTGGACGGTTCTGTTCGGCATCCCGCTGGCGGTCCTGGGGGCCCGGATGGGGTTCCTGGGGCATGACGCGGGGCACCGGCAGATCGCGGCGAGCGCGCGGGGGAACCGGTGGCTGGGCCTGGTGCTGGGGAACCTGCTGCTGGGGATGGGCCACGGCTGGTGGAGCGACAAGCACAACCGGCATCACGCGAACCCGAACCATGTCGGGAAGGACCCCGACGTGGGGGAGGGTGTGCTCGCGTGGACGGAGGAGCAGGCGGCAGGCAAGCGGGGTGCGCTGCGGTGGGTGGCGCGGCATCAGGCGGCGCTGTTCTTTCCGCTGCTGACTCTGGAGGGCGTCAATCTGAAGATCGGCAGTGTGCCTGTCTCTTA
>NZ_SMKY01000596.1 GCF_004349235.1 Actinomadura darangshiensis
GCCCCCGACCGCGCCCGGTGAACCTTGGTGGACGCCCGCACTAGGGGGCGTTCCAGGCGGTTAGGCCGTCCTCGGTGAGGAGGGTGTCGAAGGCGGCGTCGGCGGCGCCGGTCAGGGGGCCTTGCGTGCCCAGGGCCGTCGGCCGGACGGGCGGCGGGGCCGCCCGGCGGTAGCGCATCAGGGCCGCGGTGTAGCCGCTTTCGAGCGCCACGGGGGATGCCTCGGCCAGGTCGGTGGCCAGGCCGGAGAGGGTGACGACGTCCGGGTCGAGGGCGTTGACGAGGGCGCCGATGCCGCGTCCCAGCGCGTGGGCGGCGGCCGCGACGGCCGTGCGGGCGGCCGGGACGGTCGCGGCCGTCGCGATGATCTGCCCGGCCGCCGTGCGCGGGTCGCGGGGGGCGCGGCGGCCGAGCGTGCGGGCCATGGCGCGGCCGTCGACCTCCAGGTCCCAGCAGCCGCGCGCGCCGCACGGGCATTCGAGCGCGGGGTCGCCGAACGGCATGTGGCCGAACTCGCCGCCCGCGCCGGTCGCCCCGTCCACCGGGCGTCCGTCCACGACGAGGATGCCGCCGACGCCGACCTCGACTGTCAGGTGCAGGACGACCCGCGCCCCGGCGCCCGCGCCGCGCCTGGCCTCGGCGAGCCCGGCGAGCGAGGCGTCGTTGCCGACCAGGAGGGGGATGCCGGGCGGTTTGAGCGGTTCGAGGTCGACGTCGCGCCAGCCCATGCCGGACGCCTGGACGACCGTCGTCCCGCTCACCGTGCCGGCGACGCATGCGGACACCGCGCGGAGCCGCCGGCCGTAGCGGGTGCGCAGGGCCGACACGTGGTCGCCGAGCGTCCCGAGGATCCGGGGGGAGCCGGAGTGGCGGCCGTCGTCCTCGGCCAGCAGTCCGCCGCCGAGTTCGATCGCGGCCACGCGCCACCGCTGGTGGCCGATGTCGACGACGCAGACCACCGGGCCCTCGGGGTGCGCGGTGAGGGCGGGGGACGGGCGGCCGCGGCCGCCGGTACGGGGCGGCGTGTCCTCGTCGACCAGGCGCGCCGCCTTGAGCCGGGTGGTGATCTCGGTGGCGGAGCCGCTGCTCAGCCCGAGGGCGCGGGCCGCGTCCGCCCGCGTCGCCGACGGGTGCGCGTGGACGTACCGGAGCACGGCGAGGGCGCCCTGGCTGCGCAGGGCTCGCGCCGAGTGCGCGGTCTTCGGCTGCATGGTGACATCCTGGCCCGTGGGGATTATCCTCGTTGCACGAGGATAATACGGGAGGCGCGACATGGACCCTGCCGACACGGATCGGGCGCCCGCCTCCGGCCGAAGCGCCGCGACGCTCGGGCTGTACGCCACGCTCGGCTGCCTCGGCTATCTGCTCACGGCGCTCGGCGCGATCCTGCCCGAACTGCGGGAGGAACGCGGACTGCCGCGCGCCGAGGCCGCCCTCTACCCGTCGGCGTTCGCGCTCGGGCTGGTGGTGATCGGCCTGGTCGGGCACCACCTGGCGGAACGACTCGGACGGCGCGCGCTGCCCGCGTCCCTGGCCGCCCTCGTCGGCGGCGCCGCACTCCTGGCCGCCAGCGGCGAACGGATGGGCACGGCCGCCGGCGCCCTGGTCCTGGGGCTGGGCGGCGCCGGGCTCGTCCAACTCGTCCCGGCGGCGCTGCGTGCCGCCCACCACGGAGATGGAACGATCCAGATCGGCGAGGCGAACGCGGTCTCCAGCGCCGCCTCGGTCCTCTCCCCGATCCTCATAGGCGCCGCCCTGGCCCACGACCTCGGCTGGCGCGCCGCCTTCGCCATCCCGCCCTTGGCCCTGGCCACCGCCCTACTCCTGACCATCCTCC
>NZ_SMKY01000597.1 GCF_004349235.1 Actinomadura darangshiensis
CGCCTCCGCCACCCGCAGCCCCGCCGCGACACCGCCGAGCGGCTGCACCTTCAGCACCGCCACGTCGGCCGCGCCGGCGGCCCGCACCTTCAGCGGGTCCTCGGCGCGGCGGATCGACTCGTCCGCCGCGATCGGCACGTCCACCCGCCGCCGCACCCGCGCCAGCTCGTCCAGCGTCGCGCAGGGCTGCTCGGCGTACTCCAGCTCCCACCGGTCCAGCGCCCGGATCATCCGGGCGGCGTGGTCGACGTCCCAGCCGCCGTTCACGTCGATGCGGACCCGGCCGTCCGGGCCGATCGCCGCGCGGACGGCCTCCACCCGCGCCAGGTCGTCGGCGTCGCCCTGCCCGCGCTCGGCTACCTTCACCTTCGCGGTGCGGCAGCCCGACTCCTTGGTCAGCTCGAACGCCCGCTCCGGGCCGACCGCCGGGATCGTCACGTTCACCGGGATCCGGTCGCGGACGGGCGCGGGCCAGCCCTCGCACGCGGCCTCGCGGGCCGCGGCCAGCCAGCGGGCGCACTCGGCCGGGCCGTACTCGGCGAACGGCGAGAACTCCCCCCAGCCGGCGGGGCCCTTCACCAGGGCGCCCTCCCGCCGGGTCACACCGCGGAACCGCGTCCGCATCGGGATGGAGAAGACCCGCACCCACCGACCCCCTGACCTGCCCGCCGAATCACGGCATGTCCGGATCACACCGTGCGCTTGAACAATTAGTAGTACCACGGGAAACGCGACCAATCGGGATCGCGCTTCTCCAGGAACGAGTCCCGCCCCTCGGCGGCCTCGTCGGTGCCGTAGGCGAGCCGCGTCGCCTCGCCGGCGAACACCTGCTGCCCGACCAGACCGTCGTCGACCAGGTTGAAGGCGTACTTCAGCATCCGCTGCGCCGTCGGGCTCTTGGCGTTCACCTTCCGCGCCCACTCCAGCGCCGTCGCCTCCAGCTCGGCGTGCGGGACGACGGCGTTGACCATGCCCATCCGGTGCGCGGCCTCGGCGTCGTAGGTGTCGCCGAGGAAGAAGATCTCGCGGGCGAACTTCTGCCCCACCTGCCGCGCCAGGTACGCCGACCCGAACCCGCCGTCGAAGCTCGCCACGTCCGCGTCCGTCTGCTTGAACCGGGCGTGCTCGCGGCCGGCGAGCGTCAGGTCGCACACGACGTGCAGGCTGTGCCCGCCGCCGGCCGCCCAGCCCGGGACCACGCAGATGACGACCTTGCCCATCATGCGGATCAGCCGCTGCACCTCCAGGATGTGCAGCCGCCCCGCCCGCGCCGGGTCGATCGTGTCGGAGGTGTCGCCCTCGGCGTACTTGTAGCCGTCCCTGCCCCGGATCCGCTGGTCGCCGCCGGAGCAGAACGCCCACCCGCCGTCCTTGCGCGACGGCCCGTTCCCGGTCAGCAGCACGCAGCCGATGTCGCTGGACATCCGCGCGTGGTCCAGCGCCCGGTACAGCTCGTCCACCGTGTGCGGACGGAACGCGTTGCGCACCTCGGGGCGGTTGAACGCCACCCGCACCGTCCCGTGGTCGACGGCCCGGTGGTAGGTGATGTCGGTGAAGCCGAACCCCTCGACCTCTTTCCACGCGTCCGCGTCGAACAGCTCCGAGACCATGTCTTCCTCTCCGTCGGGCGACCGCGCCGGCCGGGGACGCGGCGCACGTGACCCATTCAACCGGGCCGGTGTTTGAACGCGTTCAGCGGGGTCGCATACGCTGATGGGATCATGGATCGCCCGCTGCACGCCGCCGTCCTGCCCCCCGGCCCGCGCCTGTTCCGCGCCCTCGCCGACGCCCTCGACGGCGGACCCGCGATCTGCCCCCTCT
>NZ_SMKY01000598.1 GCF_004349235.1 Actinomadura darangshiensis
CGGCGTCGGCCTCGGCGGCACCGCCGACCAGTGCGCCGCGCTGGCCAAGAGGGCGACCCTGCGCCCCGTCGGGCAGCCCCACCCCGAACCGGAGATCGCCGAGTTCGAGCGCCAGATGCTGGACGCGATCAACACGACCGGGATCGGCCCCCAGGGCCTCGGCGGCGCCACGACGTCGTTCGCCGTCCACGTCGAGTACGCCTGGACGCACATCTCGATGAACCCGGTGGCCGTCAACATCCAGTGCTGGCGGGGCGAACGCGCGCGGGCGCGCATCGCGGCCGACGGGCAGGTGGCGTATGGCTACTGACCGCGTCCTGCGCCTGACCACCCCGTTCGACGAGGCCACCGCCCGGTCGCTGCGCTGCGGCGACGAGGTCTGGATCGACGGGACGATCTGGGGCGTCCGCGACGCCTCCCTCATCCGCTTCTTCGACGAGGGCCGGCGCGTGCCCGCCGACCTCGCGGGGGCCCTCTTCCTGCACACCGCGCCGAGCGTCCGCCGCACCGACGCGGGCGGCTACGTCCCGGTCTCCGTCGGCACCACCACCTCGATGCGCATGGACCGCTTCACCCGCGGCTGCGTCGAGGACCTCGGCGTCCGGGCGATCATCGGGAAGGGCGGCCTGAGTACCGGCTCGCTGGAGCAGTTCGGCCGCCACGGCGCCGTGTACCTGTCCATCACGGGAGGCGCGGCAAGCTACGAGACCCTCCAGGTCACCGAGATCGAGGACGTCCTCTGGGAGGACCTCATGCCCGAGTGCCTCTGGAAGTTCCGCGTCAAGGGGTTCGGCCCCCTCTTCGTGACGATGGACTCCCACGGCGACTCCGAGTACGAGCGGACGTCCGAGCGGGCCCAGGCCAACCTGGGGGCCGCCTACCGGAAGCTGGGCCTGTGACCCGCGGCTCCTCCCCCGCCCGGCGTGCCGCCCGGCCGTGACGGAGATCGTCTTCGGCGGGATCGGGATCCTGCTGGCCTCGCTGCTGGGCGGCGCCACCGGCTTCGGCTTCGGCCTGGTGGCGGCGCCGACGCTGCTGGCGGCCGGGCTGCCGCTGCGTGAGGTCGTCGCCGCCAACCTCACGCTCGCCCTGCTCACCCGGCTCGCCGCGATCTGGCGGCTGCGCCGGCACCTGGTCTGGCCGCGCGCCGCCCGGCTGATCGGCGGCAGCGTGCCCGGCATCCTCGCCGGGCTCGCCGTGCGCGGGCTCCTCGACACCGGCGTCCTGAAGATCGGTGTCGGGCTGGTCGCGATCGCCGCCGCGCTGCTCATCGCGTTCCGGCCGGGCGACCGCGACGCCGCCCCGGCCGGCCCGGCGACGACCTTCGCCGCCGGGGCCGGCGGGGGGTTCCTCGGGGTGACGACGTCGCTGAACGGCGTCCCGCCCGCCCTGCTGCTGACCCGCGACCGCGTGGAGCAGCTCTCGTTCGTCGCCGACCTCACGCTCTATTTCATCGTGTCGAACCTGCTCACGCTGGCGCTCCTGGCCGGCACCGACCCGGGCGTCCTCGCACCGCTGGGGCAGTACCTCCCGTTCTGGCTGCCCGTCGGCATCCTGGGCAACCAGCTGGGCATCCGCGCGGCCCACCACATCCCCTACCGGGTGTTCCGCGGGATCAGCCTCACCGTCATCCTGGCGGCGGGCTGCACGACGATCGCCACCGCCCTGTGAACCACCGTTCCGGACGGATGCTCTTATGGATGTCAAGCCGCGGGCTCAAGATCGCTTGGTGCGGTGATGATCTGGTAGAGCTCTCGGGCGATGTAGCGCTTGAGACAGCGGATGATCTCTTTCTTGGACATGCCTTCCTTGG
>NZ_SMKY01000599.1 GCF_004349235.1 Actinomadura darangshiensis
CCCGGAGACCCCGATGGCCCACAGATCACCGGCCGCCGCGCCGGCCACCCGCGAACGCCCGCCCGGACCCTGGAGCTGGTTCCGCGGGCCGCAGCCCGCCGGCGGCGTCGACGACCAGGTGATCGTGACCGAGCTGTACCGCGTGTACGGCCGCCCGCTGCTGTCGTTCGTCCTGCGGCTGACCGGCGGCGACCGGCACTGGGCCGAGGACGTCGTGCAGGAGACGATGATCCGGGCGTGGCGCAGCGCGCACCAGCTCGACGAGAACGCGGCCTCGCTGCTGCCCTGGCTGGCGACGGTCGCCCGCCGGATCGTCATCGACGACCAGCGCCGCAAGAACGCCCGGCCGCAGGAGGCGGGCGAGGGCCCGCTGGAGAACATGCGCGTCCCCGACGGGTTGGAGGATCTGCTGCGCTCCGTCGTCGTGTCCGAAGCCCTCCTCGCGCTGTCCCCCGCCCACCGCGAGATCCTCAACGAGACCTTCTTCCGGGACCGCTCGGTGAACGAGGCCGCCAAGCAGCTGGGCATCCCCGTGGGCACGGTCAAGTCCCGGGTCTACTACGCGCTCAGGGCGCTCCGCGTCGCCCTGGAGGAGAGGGGCGTGACGCCATGAGAGCGCCGGACATGCCGCACGTCGACGTCGGCGCCTACGCCCTCGGCCTGCTGGAGGAGCCCGACCGCCGGGCGTTCGAGGCGCACCTGTCGACCTGCCTGTCGTGCCACGAGGAGCTGGGCGCGCTGCGCGGCCTCGCGCAGACGCTGGACGGCATCGGCCCGATCGCCGAGCCGGCCGAGGCGATGCCGGTGCCGCCCGAGCCCGCGGTGGTCACCGACATGATGCGGCACCGGATCCGCCGCCGGCGGCGGTACCGCGCCGGGCGGGCGATGGCCGTGGCCGCCGCCGCGGTCGTGCTGCTGGGCGGGGCGCTCGGCACCGGGTTCACGTTGGGCGCCGACCGCGACCCGGCGCCGTCCCGGCCGGACGGCGGAACGGCCGCGCTGATGCGCGAGGGGCAGCGGATGTCGGCGGTCGACCCGGCCAGCGGCATCACCGGGACCGTCGCGATGCAGCAGAAGGCGTGGGGCAGCCGGGTCGGGCTGCAGCTCAGCAAGGTCCGCGGCCCGCTGGTGTGCGAACTGGTCGCCGTGGACGCCAAGGGCGGCGCGCACACCGTGGTCGGCTGGTCCGTCCCCGCCAAGGGCTACGGGCTGCCGGGGTCGGAGCAGCCGGCGCTGGCGCTGCAGGGCGGGACGGCGCTGCCGCCGAAGGACATCAGCCGGTTCGAGGTCCGGACGATCGGGGAGGGCCGGACGCTCCTGACCGTCCCCGCCTGAGCCGGCCCCTTGGGGACCCGCGGCGCGTTCCGCACGGCCCGGCCGCACCGGCCGCGCTGGACGCGCCGCTTTCCCGCGTCTCCTAGGCTGGCGGGGTGAGTACGAGATCGTCCGCCGGCCCGGAGCTGATGCTGCCGGGCCTCCGCGAGGTGTACGCGGCCTACGTCCGGGAGGCGGCCGCGCTGCCCGCGCTGCCCACCGCCCTGCAGGCGGAGGTGTGGGCGTCCGCGCAGCTCGGCGGCCTGGAGGCGGCGGCCCCGCACGTGCAGGGGCGGCGCGCCGCGCTCGGCGACCTGATCGGGTCGCTGCGGGCGGCGGCGACGCCGGGCGCCCGCGCGTTCCTGCGGGCGCTCGCCGCGATCGGCCCGCCGGAGGGGCGCAGAGCGGCCGGGCGGGCGGCGGACGGGCTCGGCGACGCCCCGGCGGCGCCCTGGGAG
>NZ_SMKY01000059.1 GCF_004349235.1 Actinomadura darangshiensis
CCCCTCCCCATCCCCCCGCAGCGTCCCGCGCACCGGCCGAATGATCAAATACCCGTCCGGTCTCGCGCTATCACACTCCCGTCATAGGGGGGCCGGGGCTAGAGGACCTTGCTGAGGAAGGCCTTGGTGCGTTCGTTCTTGGGGGCGTCCAGGATGTCCGCGGGGCGGCCGGTCTCGACGATCACGCCGGCGTCCATGAAGACGACGCGGTCGGCGACCTCGCGGGCGAAGCCGATCTCGTGGGTGACGACGATCATGGTGAGGCCCTCCTCGGCGAGGGTCTTCATGGTGTCCAGGACGTCGCCGACCAGCTCGGGGTCCAGGGCGGAGGTCGGCTCGTCGAACAGCATCAGCTTCGGACGCATGGCGAGGGCGCGGGCGATCGCGACGCGCTGCTGCTGGCCGCCGGACAGGTGCCGCGGGTAGGCGTCCGCCTTGTCGGCGAGGCCCACCTTGGCGAGCAGGTCGCCGGCCCGCGCGCGGGCCTCGGCGCGGGACTCGCCGCGCACGCCGGTGGGCGCCTCGACGACGTTCTGCAGCACGGTCAGGTGCGGGAACAGATTGAACTGCTGGAACACCATGCCGATCTCGCGGCGCTGCCGGGTGATGTCGCGCTTGCGCAGGTGCCGAACCTTGCCGCCGGACGCGGTGAAGCCGATCAGCTCGCCGTCGACGTGGACGGAGCCGCCGTCGATCGTCTCCAGGTGGTTCACGCAGCGCAGGAACGTCGACTTGCCCGACCCGGACGGCCCGAGCACCACCACGACCTCGCCGGGGGTGACGTCCAGGTCGACGCCCTTCAGCACCTCGAGGTGCCCGAACGTCTTGCGGACGCTCCGCGCCCGCACCATCGGGACCGCGGTCGTCTGGGTCATGGCGACACCTCCGGGGCGGGACGGCGGCGGCGCATCAGGACGAAGTCCCAGAAGCCCTGCCGGGCGTTGCGGGTCGCGCCGCGCGAGTAGTGGTGCTCGATGAACGACTGCCCGACGTACAGGATCGAGGTGATCACCAGGTACCAGAGGCAGGCGGTGAGCAGCAGCGGGATGGTCTGGAACGTCCGGTTGTAGATCGACTGGACGGTGTAGAGCAGGTCGGCGAGCGCGATCACGCTGACCAGCGAGGTCGCCTTCAGCATGTTGATGACCTGGCTGCCGGTCGGCGGGATGATGAACCGCATCGCCTGCGGCAGCACGATCCGCCGGAACGTGCGGCCGCCGCCCATGCCGAGGGCCTGCGCCGCCTCGGTCTGGCCGGGGTCGACGGCGAGCAGCCCGCCGCGGATGATCTCCGCCATGTAGGCGGCCTCGTTCAGGCCGAGGCCGAGGATGGCGGCGATCAGCGGGGTGATCAGGTGGTTGGTGTCGCCGTGCAGGAACTCCGGCCCGAACGGGATGCCGACCGACAGCCGCGGCATCAGCGCCGACAGGTTGTACCAGATGACGAGCTGCACCAGCACGGGGACGCCGCGGAAGAACCACACGTACAACCCGCAGGCGGTGCGCAGCAGGGGGTTGTCCGACAGCCGCCCGACGGCGAGCATGACGCCGCCCGCGATCCCGACCGCCATCGCGATGACGGTCAGCTCGATCGTGATGGCGATGCCGTCGCCGATGATCGAGGCGTTCATGTAGCGGCCGACGATGTCCCACTGGAAGTTGTCGTTCGTCCACAGCAGGTGGGTGAACTGGGCGGCCAGCACGAGCACGATGAGCGAGGCGACCCAGCGCAGCGGGTGCCGGACGTGCGCGGCACCGGCCACGTCGACGTCGCCGACGGTGCCGCGAGGATGCTCCTTGGTCAGGGTCACGTCCGGTTCACCCCTCTCTGGGCGCCAGGTTCACACCCGGCTTGTCGAGCATGTTGGAGGTCAGGCCCCACTTGGTCATGACCTTCTTGTAGGTGCCGTTCTCGATGAGCTTGCGGAACCCTTCGAGGAGGATGTCGCGCAGCGGCGAGTCCTGGGCGACCACCGAGCCCTGGTACAGGTCGTCGAACCCGTTGGGCTTGCCCGTCCCGGCGAGTTCGAGGTCGTCGCCCGACTGCTTCACGAAGTAGCTGAGCGGCGCCTGCGAGGAGAAGAACCCGTCCGCCCGGTGCGACCGGACGGCGAGGATCGCGGTCGGCTGGTCCTTGTAGGACTGCACCTCGACGGCGGGCTTGCCCTGCTGGACGCACGTGCCCGACTGCGTCTTGACGACGTCCTCGGCGGACCCGCCCGCCATCACCGAGATCTTCGTCCCGCAGGTGTCGGCGATCGAGTTGATGTGCTTCGGGTTGCCCTTCATCACGGCGAACACGACGAACTCGCGGACCCAGTCGACGAAGTCGTTGGCGGCCTCGCGCTCCGGGAAGTCGCCGACCGGGCCCATCGCGAAGTCGTACCGGTCGGCCTTGATCCCCGTCAGCAGGCTGGGCAGCCCGTCCACGGTGACGTGCTCGATCTTGACGCCGAGGAGCTGGCTGAGCGCGGTGGACAGGTCCGCGGACGCGCCGCTCAGCGACCGGCCGTCCGACCCGGCGATCTCGTAGGGCGGGAACGACCCGTTGTTGACCGAGATCAGCTTGCCGGACGACCGGTTCTTGGCGGGCAGCCGGTCGTGCAGCTTGTGGTCGAGGGTCTGGCGCAGGCCGGCCTCGTCGACGCCCTGCGACGACTTGCCGTTCAGGATGCCCTCGGCCTCCGGCGGGTTCTCCCCGCACGCGGCCGCTCCCGCGAGCAGGGCCGCCGCCGACAGGGCGGCGATGGCGCGTCTCATGCGGACTCCTCTGCCGGACGGATGGACGGGTCGACCCGGAACCGGCGGTTGGCGAGCACGGGCAGCCGCCCGCGGGCGTCCGCCAGTTCGTCCCGGCCGGCGATGGCCCACAGCAAGCCGGGCCGGTCGGCCAGCCGGTCGCGGACGATGCCGAGCGGGTCGACGACCATGCTCGATCCGATGTTGCGGCGGCCGCATTCGCCGGAGGCCGCGACGTAGCAGGTGTTCTCCAGCGCCCGGGCGGTCACCATGACCTCCCAGTGCCATTCCTTGGCGGGGCCGCGCACCCAGGCCGCCGGCACGGCGAGCACGTCCGCGCCCGCGTCGACCAGCAGCCTGGCCATTTCCGGGAATCTTACGTCGTAGCAGGTCATGAGGCCGACCCGCCAGCCGGCGCAGTCGAACACGACGGGCTCGCCGTCGCCGGGCGTCACCCGGTCCGACTCCCGCGCCCCGAACGCGTCGTACAGGTGGACCTTGCGGTAGGCGGCGGCGATCTCGCCGTCCCGGACGGCGACGAGGGTGTTGAAGACCTTGCCGTCCCCGGCCGGTTCGTGGACGCCCGCGACGACCGTCGTGCGCGAGCCCTCGGTATGAGCCCGCAGGCCGGTGACGAACGGGCCGTCCAGCGGCTGCGCGGCCTCGGCGATCCGTGCCGGCTCGTCGATGAACAGGGCGAGGGAGTCCTCGGGCAGCACCAGCAGGTCGGCGCCGCCCTCGACGGCCTCGTCGATCAGCGTCATGCAGGTCTTGAGGTTGGTCTGCCAGTCCTCGGTGGAGGCGAACTGGCCCACGGCGATCCTCATGCGAAGAGCTCCTCGGCCTTGATCGGACGGTGCGCGATGCCCTGCTCGTGCAGTTCCGCGCAGAACGCGGTGGTCATGGCGGCGTTGGCCTCGGTCCCGTAGGGCATCCAGTCGGGTCCGAAGATCCGCGCCTGCGTCTCCAGCTCGTCCAGCAGCCAGGGCGTGGTGTCGGCGAGCAGCCGGCGCCGCTCCAGCCACATCCGCTTGGACTCCTCGCAGGCGTCCTGGACGGCCTCGGGGAGCCAGGGGTGCTCGTCCACGACCTCGCGCTTGAGGGCGAGGAGGTGGATGCCGGGGACGAACCCCGTCCGGCCGTAGTAGGCGGCCTCGGCGGAGCGGTAGTCCCCGTACAGGTGGCGGAACCGGCCGCGGGCGGTGAACATCTCCGGCGGCATGAACGGCGTGAAGACCGCGTCGAACGTCCCGTCGGCGAGCCCCTCGATGAGCGACGTCTCCGCGACCCGCACGTTGCCGGGCAGCGGATGGGGGCCGACGCGGTCCTTGCCCGTCTCGCCGGCCGCGAGGGGGCCGACCCGCCACTGGACGGCGGACAGGTCGACGCCCTCGGCGCGCAGCAGCGCCCGCGTCCAGGTGTTGCCGGAGTCGGGCCAGCCGGTGAGCCCGATCGTGGCGCCCGCCAGCTCTCCCGGCGAGGTGAGCGGGCTGTCGCGGCGGACGAGCACGCAGCGCTGCCGGAATCCGCGCATCAGGAAGACGGGCAGCCCGACGAGCCGGTCGTCGCCGCCGGAGCGCCCGAGGGCGTACCGGCTGAAGGACGTCTCGCCGCCGTCCAGTCCCGGCTCGGCGAGGACGTCCGGGGTGAGGTGCCGGGTCTCGATCTCCAGGGCCGCCCCGCGGGCACCGGCCCGGCCGGTCAGCAGCGGGACGAGATGGTCCCAGTCCCGCACCGCCAGGCGAATCCGTGGAATCGGCACAATGCTCCATTTCCGCAAGTGAAAGGGGGTTTGCCGGCACTTGTGGGCCCGACGGACCCCGACTCTAGGGTCTGTTTGTAGCCCGTACAATGGACCTTTTGTTACTGCACAAAGTTTTGCCGGAGGAAGACGTGACCGACGCGGCATGGCTGGCCGAGCGCATCGGCGACCGCACGGCCCGGGGCATCGCCGCCGCGCTGACGAACCTGATCCGCAGCGGGGAGCTCCCGGCGGGCACCCGGCTGCCGACCGTCCGCGGCCTCGCGGCCGAGCTGGGCGTGAGCCCCGGCACCGTCGCCGACGCCTGGACGACGCTGCGCCGGCACCGGGTCGTCAGCGCGCAGCGGCGCCGCGGCACCGTGGTGATCGGCCCGCCGAACGTCCCGCACCCGGCCCGGTACGAGCGGATCGGGGAGTTCGGCACCCGGCTCGCGATCGACCTCGCCGTCGCCGCGCCCGACCCGGCGCTGCTGCCGCCGCTGGACGCGGCGCTCGCGGCCGGCGCGCGGACCGCGAACCTGAACGACTACACCCGCGAGACGATCACGCCCGCGCTGCGCGCCGCGGTCGAGCCGGGCTGGCCGTTCCCCGCCCCCGGCCTGCTGACCGCCGGCGGCGGCTACGAGGGCGTCCAGCTCGTCTGCCAGACCGTCGCCGTCCCCGGCGACCGGATCGCCGTCGAGGACCCGACCGGCGCCCGCCTGCTGGACATCCTGGAGGCGCAGGGCGCGGAGATCGTCCCGGTCGCCTGCGACGCCGAGGGCCCGCTGCCGGAGGCGCTCGCCGAGGCGCTCGCGTCCAAGCCCGCCGCGTTCGTCTACCAGCCCCGCGCCCAGACGCCCCGCGGGCACGCGCTGACCCCCGGCCGCGCCGCCGCGCTCGCCGCGCTCCTGGCCCCCGCGGGCACCCTCGTGATCGAGGACGACGGGACCGGCGAGGTGTCCACCTCACCCGTCGTCAGCGTCGGGACGCACCTGCCGGACCGCACCGTCCTCGTCCGCTCGTACTCCAAATCGCACGGCCCCGACCTGCGCATCGCCGTGCTCGGGGGCGCGGCGGAGCCGGTCGAGCGGGTCCGGGTGCTGCGCAGCTTCGGCACCGGCTGGACGAGCCGCATCCTGCAGGACGCCCTCGCGCACCTGCTGGCCGACGCGGCAACCGGCGAGCTCGTCGCGCACGCCCGCCGCACCTACACCGAGCGCCGCGACGGACTGGCCGCCGCGCTCGCCGAACGAGGCGTCCCGACGGGCAACCGGGACGGCATGATGCTGTGGGTCCCCGTCGCGGACGAGTCCGAAGCCCTGGTCACCCTGGCCGCGCACGGCGTCGCCGCCGCACCGGGAAGCCGTTACCAGATCGTCCCGTCCGGCCCGCACCTGCGGATCGCGACGAGCCGGCTGCACGACACCCCGTTCCCCCTCCCGGAGCTGGCCGACCTGATCGCGCTGGCCGCCCGCCCCCGCTAGGGGACGAGCCCGGCGAGGTCGCCCGCGTGGTCGCGCAGGTAGGCGGCGAGCATCGCGGGCATGAGGTCGATGGGCGCCAGCCCCGCGGGCGTGCACGGGACGAGGTCGACGTCGTAGCGGCCGTTGGCGGGGTCCTCGAACTCGGGGCCGTGGCGCCGGGACAGGTCCATCGTCTCCAGGCGGCACACGTAGAAGGTGTTCAGCCGATGCAGCTCCGCGCTCTGCTCGGCGCACGCGAAGACCTGCCGGACGGGCCCGGCGGTCGCGCCGAGCTCCTCGTCCAGCTCCCGGCGCAGCGCCGCTTCGGGGCCCGCGTCGGTGGGCTCGATCTTGCCGCCCGGGGTCGTCCAGTAGACCGGGCGCCCCGGCCGGGTGCGGCGCAGCAGGACGAGGGCGCCGCCGTCCAGGAGGAGTGCGCGCACGGCCCGGCGGACCCTCACGAGTTCAGGTAGGCGAGGACGGCGAGGACCCGGCGGTGCCCGCCGTCGGTGGGCGGCAGGCCGAGCTTGGCGAACACGGCGCCGATGTGCTTGCTGACCGACCGCTCCGTGATGACGAGCGCGGTCGCGATCGTGGCGTTGCCGAGGCCCTGCGCCATCAGCCCGAGGACCTCGCGCTCGCGCGGCGTGAGCGCCTGGAGCGGGTCCTGCCGGGACGTCATCAGCTGGGAGACGACCTCGGGGTCGAGGGCGGTGCCGCCCGCGGCGACGCGGGACAGGGCGTCCAGGAACTCGCCGACCCGGCCGACCCGGTCCTTGAGCAGGTAGCCGATGCCCTCGGCGCCGCCGGCCAGCAGCTCGGCGGCGTAGGTCTCCTCGACGTACTGCGACAGCACGAGCAGCGGCAGGCCGGGGATCCGCTTGCGCGCCTCGATGGCCGCGCGGAGCCCCTCGTCCCGGAACCCGGGCGGCAGCCGGACGTCGAGGACGGCGGCGTCGGGGCGGTGCTCCAGCAGCGCGGGCAGCACGTCCGGGCCGGCGGAGGCGGCCGCGACGACCTCGTGGCCGTCGGATTCGAGCAGCATGACGAGGCCCTCGCGGAGCAGGGCGTTGTCCTCCGCGATCACGATCCGCACGGCAGCTCCACCTCGAGCGTCGTCCCTCCCCCGTCGGGGCTGTCGAGGCGGGTCGTCCCGTCGAGCGCCGCCACCCGGCGGCGGATGCCCGCGAGGCCGCTGCCGCGGTCCGGGTCGGCCCCGCCCTTGCCATCATCGCGCACGCTGATCGTCAACCGGGCGGGTTCGCGGCGGACCGTGACCCGGCCGTGCCGCGCGCCGCTGTGCTTGGCGACGTTGGTGAGGGCCTCGGCGACGACGAAGTAGGCGGCGGCCTCGACGGCGGCGGGCGCCCGGCCGTCCCCGACGTCCAGCTCGACGGGGATCGGCTGCCCGGCGGCGAGCGCGCGCAGCGCCCCGGCCAGGCCCCGGTCGGACAGGATCGGCGGGTAGATGCCGCGGATCACCGTCCGCAGCTGCGTGAGGGCCTCCTCGATGCCCTCCCTGGCCTCCAGGAACAGGGTCCTGGCCGCGTCCGGGTCGCCGTCGAAGCGGCGGTCGGCGAGCCCGAGCCGCAGCGCGGCGGCGACCAGCTGGGCCTGCGTGCCGTCGTGCAGGTCGCGCTCGATGCGGCGCAGTTCGGCGCCGTGCGCCTCCAGGGCCTCGGCCCGCGTCTCGGTCAGCGTCTCGACCCGCTCGGCGAGGCTCGTCCGGCGGGTCGGGCTCAGCAGGACCTCGGCGAGCCGGGCCTGCCAGCGGACGAGCCGCGGCACCAGCCACAGCAGGACGGCGAGGTCGAAGGCGCCCTGGAGGAACGGCATCGTCAGCGCCTTCGGCCAGCTGTCGAGCGTGATGAACGCCGACTGGGAGCCGTCCGGCGCCGCCCACCACCACAGCGGCAGCGACAGCGTGAAGGGGATCGCCGGCCACACCGCCACGGCGATCACCGCGGCCTGCAGCCCGGTGAGCCCGTGCACCGCCATCCAGGCCGCGTCCCGCCAGGTGGACGGCGACCGCAGCAGGCGGCGCGCCTCGTCCAGGCCCCCGCTCCCGGACGGCCGGTACGGCTCGGGGATGTCGCGGCCCAGGACGCGTCCGGCGCGGCGCCGCTCGGCGTTCGCGAGGGCGCGCAGCGGTCTCACCGCGGACGGCAGCCACGGCAGCGCGATGACGATCAGCACCAGCCCGGCCGTCAGCGGGACGAGCCCGGCCATCGCGGGCAGGCCCGTGCGGAGGGCACCGGCCAGTTCCCCGGTCGCGTCCGCGCTGCGCCTCAATGCCCGTTTCATGTCACCTCGAAGCACACCGTATGGGACGCCTGCGCACCGCGCACCCGGGCGTGCACCCGGATCGGTGGTGTAGCGGGCTACACCACCGATCCGGGAGTTCGCGCTGATGTGCCCGCCCCCTCCGAAACCTAGATTCGTCCAGGTGAGAGGCGGCATTGCGCGGAGGGGAACCATGACGACGATGACGGCCCAGGCGACCACCGAGGCGGTCGGCCTGGACGCGGTCACCAAGACCTACGGCGCGGTGCGCGCGCTGGACGGCATCACCTGGGCGGTCCCGCGCGGCGGGTTCACCGCGGTGATGGGGCCGTCCGGGTCGGGCAAGAGCACGTTCCTGCACTGCGCGTCCGGGCTGGACCGCCCGACCGAGGGCACCGTCCGGGTCGGGGGTGTCGACCTCGGCCCGCTGGCCGAGGCGAAGCGGACGCGGCTGCGCCGGGAGCGCATCGGTTTCGTGTTCCAGGCGTTCAACCTGATCCCGTCGATGGACGTCGAGCAGAACATCACGCTCCCGCTGCGGCTCGGCGGTACCGAGGCCGACCCGGCCTGGCTGGCGGAGGTGATCGGGCGGGTCGGGCTCGCGGACCGCCGGACGCACCGGCCGTCCGAGCTGTCGGGCGGGCAGCAGCAGCGCGCGGCGCTCGCCCGCGCGCTGATCACCCGCCCGGAGGTCGTGTTCGCCGACGAGCCGACCGGGGCGCTCGATCCGCGCACCGCCCGCGGCGTCCTGCGGATGCTGCGCGAGGCCGCCGACCTGACCGGGCAGACGATCGTCCTGGTCACCCACGACCCGATGGCCGCCGCGTGGGCCGACTCGGTGGTGTTCCTCAGCCGCGGCCGGATCGTGGACGAGCTGGCCGCGCCGACCGCCTCGGCCGTCATGGCCCGCTGGGAGACGCTGTGAAGAGCAGGGGGATCTCCGCCGGGATCTTCGTGGCGCTGGCGTTCGCGGCGGTGCTGGTCGGGGCGTGCGGGGTGCTGCTGGAGTCGGCGCTGCGGGCGCACGCGCCGGTCGAGCGGTCCGGCGCCGCCGCGGCGGTGGTGACCGGCCCGCAGAGCGTCGAGAGCCGGGTGAAGCGCCTCGGTGAGGAGCCGGAGAAGCAGAGCCGGCCGCTGACCGAGCGCGCTCCCGTCCCGGTCGCGGCGGCCGCTCGGCTCCGGGCCGTACCGGGCGTCTCGGACGTGGTGGCGGACGTGTCGTTCCCCGTCCTGCTCTCCTCTGGCCGGCCCGTGACGGGACACGGGTGGGAGTCGGCCGCTCTGCGTCCCTACAAGCTCAGCGCGGGCCGGGCCCCGCAGGCACCGGACGAGGTGGTGCTGAGCCGCTCCACCGGCGCCGAGCCGGGGACGGTGGTCCGGGTGCAGGCCGACGGCACGCCCCGGCCGTACCGGGTCTCCGGGCTGGTCGCGGACGGCCCCGCCACGGCGTTCTTCACCACGGCGACGGCCGCCGCCATGAGCGGGCATCCCGGCCGGGCGGACGCCCTGGCAGTGCTCGGCGACCCGGACGAGGACGCGCTCCGCGAAGCAGCGCCCGGGCTCACCGTGGCGACCGGGGCGGCACGCGGTGATGCCGAGGATCCGGCCGTCGCCGCCGCGCGTCCCGACATCGTCGAGCTGTCGGCGTCCTTCGGCGGCATCGCCGTGATGACCGCCCTGGTGGTCGTCGGCGGCCTGATCGTCCTGTCGGTGCGGGAGCGGGCGCGCGAGTTCGCACTGCTCCGCGCGGTCGGCGCGACGCCCGGGCAGGTGCGCGGGCGGCTGGTGCGGGAGACGCTGCGGGTCGGGGCGCCGGCCGCGCTGACCGGCGGCGTCCTGTCCCTCGCGCTCGGCGCCGCGATGCACGCCGCGATGATCCGCGAGGGCGTCCTGCCGGACGGTTTCGGGCTGTCGCTCAGCCCGCTGCCCGCGCTGGCCGCGGCGGCGGTCACGCTGCTCGCCGCGACCGCGACGGCGCTCCTCGCCTCGCTGCGGGTGTCGCGGATCCGGCCGGTCGAGGCGCTGGGCGAGGCCGCCGCCGAGCCCGCCGGGCTGCCCCGCTGGCGCGTCGTCACCGGTGTCGTGTTCCTCATCATCGGGCTCAACGCGCTCGGGTTCTCGGCCGGCGCCACGGGCCCCACCGCGAACGCCTCGATCGGCGGCCTCGTCATCTCGCTGATCGTCGCGACGGCGTTCCTCGGTCCGCTGGTGGCGCGGGCCGGGAACCGGGTGCTCGGCCGCGCCGCCCGGACCGTCTCGCCGGTCGCCGGCCGGATGGCCCAGCACGCGGCCGGCGCCGCCGCGCTCCGCGCCGGGTCGCTGATCACGCCGGTCGCGCTGGCCGTCGCGTTCGCGGGCGTCCAGCTGTTCGCGCAGTCGACCGTCGTCCACGCGACGCGGGTGCAGGCGGCGGACGGGACACGCGCCGACCAGATCGTCGTGGCGGCCGGGCCCGGCCTCCCGCGGGGCGTCGCGGACGCGGTGCGGCGCGTCCCCGGCGTGATGGCCGCGACGCCGGTCAAGCGCACCACCGTCGTCATGCCGGTCAAGGAGCTGGGCGAGCAGGACCTCCGTTCGCTGAACGCCCGCGGGATCGGCCCGGACGCCGCCGCGACCCTGGACCCGGACGTCTCCGCCGGCCGGCTCGGCGACCTGCGCGGCGGCACCGTCGCGCTCAGCAGGGACGTCGCCGGCGGCCTGGACACCGGGGACACGGCACCGCTGTGGCTCGGCGACGGGACGCGCGTCGACGCCCGCGTGGTGGCGATCTACGACCGCGGGCTCGGCTTCGGCGACGTACTGCTCCCCCGCGACCTGGTCGCGGCGCACTCCTCTTCACCGCTCGACGACCACATCCTGGTCCGCGGACACGCGGATCTGGGCGCCGTCACCGCCGCCTACGCCGGAACCCGGGTCGTCTCCCCGGGCGCCTACCAGGCGGACCTCTCACGGGAGATCAGGCTGCAGGGCTTCGCGAGCCACCTGATCGTCGCCGCGATCACCGGGTTCATCGTCATCGGGCTCGCCACGACGCTCGCGCTGGCGACCGCGGCGCGGCGCCGCGAGTTCGCCCTGCTGCGGCTCGTCGGCGCGACGCGCCGCCAGGTGCTGCGCATGCTGCGGCTGGAGGCCGCGATCGTGCTCGGCACCGGCGTCGCCGCCGGAGCGCTCATCGCCGCCGTGACACTGCTGGCGTTCGCGGCGGCCGTCACCGGCCTGCCGCTGCCCTCGGTCCCGCCGCTGACCTGCGCGGCGATCCTGCTCGGCGTGGCGGGCTCCGGCAGCGCCGCGATCCTCCTCCCGGTGCGGGCCGTCCTGCGCCGGCGCACCTCCCCCACCCCGTCCTGAAAGGCGGCACCATCATGAGCAACTCCACCCGCTGGACCGTGGCCGGCATCCTGCTCGCCGTGAACGTCATCTCCAACGTGGTCCTCGGCGACGGCGGGCTGCAGATCGCCGTCAGCGCGGCGACCGGCGCCGGAGTCGTCGCCGTGCTGATCGACTACCTGCTCCGGGGCCGCCGCGAGCACTGATCCACATCCGGGCCGGCCGCCCGGGGCGACCGAACCGCACGGCTCGTCCCCCGGGCGGCCTCCTCGCCGTTACGATCGCCACTGGCATGCTCTGTACCGGAACGGCGTGAAATGGATGATGTGGAGGTCCGGCACCTGCCGGGCGACCTGCCGCAGCTGTTCGACGGCGGCGACCCCGCCGGCGACGCCGGCCGGACGCTGTCGGTGCCGCTGCCCGGCGGGGACCTGGTGTGGCCCGACCCCGGGTATCCGCAGCGGCAGCTCCTCATGCGGCCCGCGTTCTGGCTGAGCGACGAGCCCGTGAGCGGCGAGCTGTGGACGAGGGTCCGCGCCGAGCACGGGCGCTCGGGCCTGTGGCCGCTGCTGATGGACGAGACCGACCAGCCCTGGGCGGCCGGCCAGATCGCGCCCGAGCCGGTCGCCGAGGTCGCCAACTACCACCCCCACGCGTTCATGTACGAGGTGTGGGCGGACTGGGCCGACCAGGCGGCCGACGAGGACCACGGCGACCTCGCCCCCTTCGGGCGGCACTGCCCCGGACCGGCCCCCGCGGGCGTCCAGGTCGACGACGCCGGCGCCATGTCCGACCGGCACGCGCGCGCCCTCGCCGCCCGCGGCATGTCGCTCGGCCTCGTCCCGGTGGACCGCGGCGCCGACGTGCTCGCCGCCGTCGGCTGGCAGGGCGCCCTCAACCACAACGAGTGGACGGCGCCGCTCTCCGCCGTCCTGCGCAGCTGGGAGGAGCGGTTCGGCGCCCGCGTCGTCGGGCTCGGCTTCAACACGCTGGAGCTCAGCGTCGCCGCGCCGCCCGTCACGACCCGGCACGCCGTGCACGTCGCGGCCGAGCACTGGGCGTTCTGCCCCGACATCCTCTTCCAGGGCCCCGGCACCCTCGCCGGGTACGCGGAGGAGATCCGCGCCAAGACCAACTGGTCGTTCTGGTGGGACTGACCCGCAACGCCAAAAAAGTGGTCATCCCTCGTAAAGGTCCAGGTCATCGACCAGGGCGGGAGCCTGTCCTGCGGTTACGGTGGGGCGGGTGAGCACCGGGTGGCGCGACCGGGACGGACGCCCCGAGTGACCCGCGCGGGCGGCGCCCCTCCGAGCGGCCGCCGCCCGGCCCGGGGGCACGGAGGGGGGCGCGGCCATGACCGACGGAGCGGCCGAGACGCGGATCACGGACCTGCTGCGGTCCTGGCGGGAGCCGGTACTGGACCGCTGGGTCGAGCTGGCCTTCGACGCGGTCGGCGGCAGGGTCACCGAACGTGAGCTCCGCACGGAACTGAGCGAGCTCTACGAGCTGGTCGAACGCGCCTTCGGCGACGACGGCGCGGCCATGGGCGAGCTGCGGGCGACGCTGGCGGAGCTCTCGCGCGGCCGGGCGAGGAACGGGTTCAGCCCGAGCGAGACCGCGGTCGGCGTGTTCGCCCTCAAGCAGGCGCTCTACGAGCGGATCCGGACCACCCGGGACCAGCGGGCCTACAACGACCTCATCGACTTCACGTCCTTCGTCGACGAGCTCGGGCTGGCGACGTTCGAGACCTACGCGGCGACCCGCGAGCAGGTCATCGCGGACCAGAGCGAGCAGCTGCTGGAGCTGTCGACGCCCGTGGTGAAGCTGTGGGACGGCATCCTCGGGGTCCCGCTCGTCGGCACCCTGGACTCCGCCCGCACCCAGGTCGTCATGGAGACGCTGCTGGAGGCGCTCGTCGACACCGGCTCCCGGTTCGCGGTGATCGACATCACCGGGGTGGCCGCGGTGGACACCGAGGTCGCCCAGCACCTGATGAAGACGGTGATGGCGGCCCGGCTGATGGGCACCCAGTGCGTGATCTCGGGGATCCGGCCGCAGATCGCGCAGACGATCGTGACGCTCGGCATCGAGTTCGGCGACATCGCGACCAAGGCGACGCTCGCCGACGCGCTGAAGTACGCGCTCGACCGCAGCGGGGTGCGGGTGACCGGCGGGCCGGAGGACTGATGGAGCGCGTGCCGATACTCAAGATCGGCGACGTCCTGCTCGTGTCGATCCAGGTCGACCTCCAGGACCAGACCGTGCTGGCGCTGCAGGAGGACCTCGCCGACCGGATCGTCCGCACCGGCGCGCACGGCGTCATCATCGACATCACCGCGGTGGACATCGTCGACTCGTTCATCGGCCGGACGTTCGCCACCATCGCCTCGATGTCGCGGCTGATGGACTCCGAGACGGTGGTCGTCGGGATGCGGCCCGCCGTGGCGATCACGCTGGTGGAGCTCGGGCTGTCGCTGGGCGGGGTCCGCACCGCGCTGGACCTGGAGGAGGGCATGCGGCTGCTCGGCGCCGGGGCACCCGGCGCCCGCGCCCCCGCCGCGGACCACTCATGACGGCCCCGCCCGGGGACGAGGTGCCCATCGCCTCCAACGACGACGTGGTCCGCGTCCGGCAGCTGGTGCGGACGGCCGCGGCGGCGGCCGGGCTGTCCCTGGTCGACCAGACGAAGCTCGTCACGGCGGCCAGCGAGCTGGCGCGCAACACCTACGCGCACGGCGGCGGCGGGACGATGCGGGTCGAGCGGGCCACCGGCGAGGAGGGCCGCCCCGGAGTGCGCATCGTGTTCGCCGACGCCGGCCCCGGCATCGCGGACGTGGAGCAGGCGCTCAGCGAGGGCTGGTCGAGCGGGACGGGCCTCGGCCTCGGCCTGTCGGGGGCGCGCCGGCTCAGCGACGAGTTCGACCTGCGCAGTGAGGCCGGGAAGGGCACCACGGTGACGGTGGCCAAGTGGGCCCGCTGACCGGGGCCGGATGGACGACGAGCCCGCCCGCCGGGGAGTCGCTCCGGGTGCGGGTGGAGGAGGCGAGCGCCGCGGCGGGCGTGCGGCGGCGGATCACCGCGCTCGCCGGGCGGCTCGGGTTCGGCGCGGAGCGCCTCGGCCAGGTCCAGCTCGCCGCGACCGAGGCGGCCACGAACCTCGCCGCGCACGCCCGGCAGGGCGAGATGCTGATGCGGATCGTCCGGGACGGCGGGGCCGCGGCGCTGGAGTTCGTCTGCGTCGACCGGGGGCCGGGCATCGCGGACGTGCCCGTCTCCCGGATGGACGGCTACTCGACCACCGGCACGCTCGGCCTCGGGCTCGGCTCGATCGAGCGGCTCGCCGACCGCAGCGGGCTGTGCTCGCGGCCCAGGGCGGGCACCGTCCTGTACGCGCGGTTCCTGCCGCCTGGCACGCCCGCCGGCCGCGGCGCGGCGGACGCGCCGTTCGCGGGCCTGACCCTGCCCATCGACGGCGAGGAGGAGTGCGGCGACGCCTACACGGTCCGGCTGGTGGACGGCACGGCCTACGCGATGCTCTGCGACGGCCTCGGGCACGGCCCGCTCGCCGCGCGCGCCGCGTGGGAGGCCGTGCGCGGCGTGCACGAGGCGGCGCTGCCGGGCCGGCCCGCCGACATCCTCCAGCACGTCCACCGGCGGATGGCGCCCACCCGGGGCGGCGCGGTCGCCGTCGCCGCCGTCGAGCCGGCCGCCGGGCGGGTGCGGTTCGCCGGCATCGGGAACGTCGCCGGGTGGATCGTCGGGCCGGAGCGCCGGCAGGGCATGATCTCCGTCCCGGGCATCACCGGCACGCACGCCAAGCGGATCCGGGAGCACGACTACGACCTGCCGCCGGGCGCGGCGGTGGTGCTGCACTCCGACGGCCTGACCGGGCGCTGGGGGCTCGCGGACCAGCCGGGGCTGCTCGGCCGCGACCCGCTGCTGATCGCGGCGAGCCTGCTGCGGGACGCGGGGGTGCGCCGCGACGACCGGTCCGTGCTCGCCGTCACCACGTCCGGCTGGAGGTGACGCATGGCCGAGGACCTGCTCCGCATGGAGATCATGGACGAGCAGGGCGTGTTCACCGTCCGGCAGGTGGGCCGGCGGGTCGCCGCCGCGGTCGGCCTCGACCACCAGGACCAGGTCCGCGTCGCCACCGCGCTCAGCGAGGCCGGCCGGGAGTTGTACGCGTGCTCCGCGCGGGTGTCGGTCCGGTTCCTGCTCGACCGCGGGCCGCGCCCCGGCCTGGAGATCGAGCTCGACCTCGTGCCGCGCAAGGACCCGCGGCGGCCGGTCGAGTGCCAGGCGGCGGCCGCGCGCCTGATGACGCGGGTCGAGCAGGAGGACACCGGCGACGGCGTCCGCGTCCGGCTCCGCAAGGACCTGCCCGCCGGCACCGCGCCGGTCGGCGGCCCGGAGCTGGACGGCCTCCGCGTCCGGCTCCGTCGGCTGCGGCCCGTCCCGATGCTCGAGGAGCTCCGGACGCAGAACGCCGAGCTGGTGGCGGCGCTGGAGGACCTCCAGCGGCAGCAGCAGGAGCTGCGGACCCTCAACACCGAGCTTGAGGAGACGAACCACGGCGTGATGGCCCTCTACAACGAGATCTCCGAGGAGCTGGAGGAGACCAACAGCGGCGTCGTGGCGCTGCACGCGGAGCTGGAGGAGAAGTCCGGCCGGCTGCGCGAGGCGGGCGAGATGAAGAACCGGTTCTGGGCGGGCATCAGCCACGAGCTGCGCACGCCCGTGAACGGCGTCATCGGCCTCACCCGGCTGCTCCTCGACCCCGCCGCCGACCCCCTGACCGAGGAGCAGCGCCACCAGATCGCTTTGGTCGGGGACACCGGCGGCACCCTGCTGTCGCTGGTGAACGAGCTGCTCGACATGGCCAGGGCCGAGCAGGGCAGGCTGGAGCCGCGCCCGGTCCCGGTGGACGTCCCGGCGCTGCTGGCGGACGTGTCGGAGCTGCTTAGCCCGATGGCGGCGGAGGCCGGGCTGGGGCTCGCCGCGGACGCGTCCGCCGCGCCTCCCGTCCTCGTCACCGACAAGGAGATGCTCTCCCGCATCCTGCGGAACCTGGTGGGCAACGGGCTGAAGTTCACCGCGGAGGGCGAGGTCCGGCTCTCCGCTCGGGCGACGGCCGAGCACACCGAGTTCGTCGTCGCCGACACCGGCGCCGGCATCCCGCCCGCCGACCGGGAGCGCGTCTTCGAGGAGTTCTACCGGGTGCCGGGCAGCACGGCGCGCGGGACCGGCCTGGGCCTGCCCTACGCCCGCCGGCTCGCCCGCGCGCTCGGCGGCGACCTGTTCCTGGACAGCGTCGTGGGCGAGGGCACGACGGTGACGCTGCGGCTGCCGCCGTACCGGACGCTGGCCGAGCTGGACCTCGGCCACGTGCTGATCGTGGACGACGACGACTCGGCCCGCCGGCTCCTGCGCGGCCTGGTCGCGCAGGCCGCCGGCCGGGTCAGCGAGGCGACCGACGGCCGCTCCGCCCTCGCCGCGGCCGCCGCCGACCCGCCCGGCCTCGTCCTGCTGGACCTGCGCATGCCCGGCACGGACGGCCTCGACGTCCTCACCGGCCTGCCGCCGCGGATCCCCGTCGTGCTGGTCACCTCGGCGGACGTGGCGGCCGCCGACGACCCGCGGCTGGCACGCGCGGACGCCGTGCTGGCCAAGGACAGGATCGGCGCGGAGACGCTCGCCGACGCGGTCCGCGCGGCGCTGACCCGGAACGCGGGGCGACGGGCGTGACGGGCATGGAGCCGTGCACGACGCTGGTGGTCGACGACAACGACACCAAGCGGTACATCATCGGCAGCTGGCTGCGCCGCGCGGGGCACACCGTGGTGGAGGCCGCGTCCGCGGCGCAGACCTGGGAGCGGCTCGCCGAGCACGCGGTCGAGCTGGTGGTGCTGGACGTCAAGCTGCCGGACATGAGCGGGATCGAGGTCTGCGAGCGGATCAAGGCCGCGCCGCGGACCGCGTCGCTGCCCGTCATCCACATCTCGGCGCAGGCCGTCGACGTCGCCGACCGGACGCACGGGCTGCGCCGGGGCGCCGACGCCTACATGACCGACCCGATCGATCCCGGCGAGTTCATCGCCACCGTGGAGGCGGTGCTGCGCTACTACCGCGCCCGGCACCGGGCCGAGCGGATCGCCGCCCGGATGGCCGAGTTCACCCGGACGTCGCTGGAGATCAACGCGGCCCAGTCCTTCAAGGGGCTGGCGGCGGTCGCCGCCCACGGCGCGCACGCGATCTTCGGGAGGCCGGCCGCGGTGTTCACGCTGCCGCTGGAGGGCGGGGCGCTGCGGACCGTCGAGCCCGGCGGCGGGCCGGAGCACCGCGACCATCCGCCCGGGCTGCTCCCGCGGCTGACCGGCATGACCCGGCTGGGGGACGGCACCGGTACCAAGGTCACGCGGGTGGCGTCGCGGCAATGGAAGGAGCTGCTGCCCGACACCGTCGTGGACGGGGACGTCACGCTCGTGGTGTCGCGGCTCAAGGCCGACCGCCCGCCCGTCGGCATCGCGGTCGACGCCCGCGGCGTCCCGGAGGAGGACGACATCAACCTCCTGCGCCAGCTCTCCCAGGTGGTCGCGCTCGCGATGGAGGCGCTCCGGTCCTACACCGAGGAGCACACCGTCTCGCTCACCCTGCAGCGCAGCCTCCTGCCGGCGTCGCCGCCGCCGGTGCCGGGGTGGTCCCTGGCGGTCCGCTACGAGCCGGCCGGCGACCAGGCGGAGGTCGGCGGCGACTTCTACGAGGTCCTCGACCTCGGCGACCGGGTGCTGGTGGCCATCGGGGACGTGCAGGGGCACTCGCTGCACGCCGCCACGGTGATGGCGGAGATCCGGCACGCGCTGCGGGCGTTCGCCTGCGAGGGCCACGGCCCCGTCACGATCCTGCGGCTGCTGAACGAGGTGCTGGAGCGCTACCACGGCGACCAGACGGCGACGATGTGCCTGCTGACGCTGGATCCGCGCAGCGGCGCGGCGCACATCGCGAGCGCGGGGCACATCCCGCCGCTGCACGTCCGCGGCGGCAGCGCCTGCTACGGCACGGGCGGCGGCGTGCTGCTCGGCTTCCCCGTCCACGACGTCGCGGTCGAGGAGAGCGAGGTGCCCCCGGGCGGCACCGTCGTGCTGCTCACCGACGGCCTCATCGAGGACCGCGGCATCTCGCTGACCGACAACCTGGAGCGGCTGCGGAGCGTGGCCGCCGACGTGGAGGACGACCTGGAGCGGTTCAGCGACCGGGTCCTCGCCGAGTTCGGCCACCGGGAGGACGACGTCGCCCTGATCGTCCTGCGCCGCGACGCGGCCGACGGCACCTGACCCCGCGCCGCGCCCCGCGCTCGCCTACGATGCGGCGGTGGGCGGCGACGGGAAACGGGGTCGGATGGGAAGCGGCAGGGCGCTCTCGGCGGGCATCGCGGCCGGCATCGTCCTCACGCTGGCGGCCGACCTCGCCGTGCTCCTGTCGGACCGGGTGGACGGCGGGGCCGCCGAACCCGGCGACCTCGTCTCGGTGGGCGAGGCGCCGCGGACGCCGGCCGTCGCGCCGCTGACCCGCCGCTACACGCCGAACCTGCTGGCCGCCGGGACGTCCTCGCTGCCGCCCGCGGCCGTCGAGCGGGCGCGCCGGCTCAAGGGCGTCGCCGGACTGACGGTCGTGGACGCCGCGCAGGCCGGCGTCGGCGGCCACCGCATGGGGCTGCTCGGCGTCGACCCGTCCGCGTTCCGCGCGTTCGCGCCCGGGCCGTCGGCCGAATCGGACGAGCTGTGGCGGACGGTGGCGTCCGGCGGGCTCGCCGTGTCGTTCGAGCAGGGCCGCGGCGGCGCGCTGCCGCTCGGCGCGGTCGTCCCGGCGGGACGCAGCAGCGCCCCGGGCCGGGTCCGCGTCGGCGCCTACGCCTCGATGGGCATCGGCGACATCGACGCCGTCGTGTCCCGCCGGCAGGCCCGCGCCCTCGGCATGCCGGACGGGAACGCCCTGGTCATCAGCGCTCCGAAGGCCGACCCCGCCGAGCTGGCGAAACGCCTGAAGAAGGTCCTCCCGCGCGGCACGAAGGTCGCGGCGCTGGCGGCGCCGAAGACCCCCGCCGGCTCGGCGCGGCCCAGGAGCCGCCCGCAGGTGACCGGGCGGCCGGACGGCGCCGCCGGCGACCGGTCCCCCATCACCGGCAACAGGATGACGCCGGCGATGCGGGGCGTCGTGCTGGAGATCGCCGGGATGTTCGGCCCGTTCCCGGTGATCGGCTGCTACCGCGCCGCCGGCGACCCGCAGGACCACGGCGACGGCCGCGCCTGCGACTTCATGGAGAGCACCGGCGGCCGGATGCCGAGCGCCGGCGCCCAGCGGCACGGCGACCAGGTCGCCCGGTACGCGACCGCGAACGCGCGGCGGCTCGGGATCTCCTACGTCATCTGGAAGCAGCACATCTGGAACGTGCGCGGCGGCGGGTGGCGTCCGATGGAGGACCGGGGAAGCCGCACGCAGAACCACTACGACCACGTGCACATCTCGGTGCTGCGCTAGAACGCCGTCAGGGGAGGTCCTGCTCGCACCAGACGACCTTGCCGCCGTTGGTGCGGCGGACGCCCCAGCGCTCCGCCAGCCGCCCGACGACGTGCAGGCCCCGGCCCGTCTCGCTCGCGTCGTCCTCCTCGTCGTGGTGGCGGATGCGGGGCCGCCCGTCGGAGGAGTCGAACACCTCGCAGACCAGGCCGCCCTCCCGCACGAGCCGCAGCGTGATCCGGCCGCCCGCATGCCGGATCGCGTTGGTGACCAGCTCCGACGCCAGCAGGGTGGTGGTGTAGGCCATGTCCTCCAGGCCCCAGCGGGCGAGCCGGTCGCGGATGAGGCCGCGGGCCCGGCGGACGGCGGCGGGCTCGGCGGGCAGCTCCCAGGAGGCGTGCCGGTCGGCCGGGATGCGCGCCAGCCGCGCCACCAGCATCGCGATGTCGTCGCGGTGCTGGTCGTCGTAGACGCCGTCGAGGGCGGCCTGGCACAGGTCCTCGAGCGGCCGCGCGGAGGCGCCCGGGCCGAACGTCGCCTGCAGCCGGGCCAGCCCGTCGTCGATGTCGCGGGCCCGGTTCTCCACGAGGCCGTCGGTGTAGAGGAACAGCAGCGTGCCGTCCTCGACGGTGAACTCGCGGCTGACGATCGGGCCGTCGCCGCCGACGCCGAGCGGCGGCGCGGGGGGCACCGGCAGGTACTCCGAGTCCGCGCCGGGCGGGGCGAGCAGCGGCGGCAGGTGCCCGGCGCTGGCGACCTCGCACCGGCCGCTGACCGCGTCGTAGACGACGTAGGCGCAGGTGGCGAAGTGCGGTTCGCGCTCGCCGAGCGTCCGCATCAGCGAGTCGAGCCGCTCTAACGCCTCGGCGGGCGGCAGCTCCAGCCCGGCGAGGGTGTGGATGGCGGTGCGGAGCCGGCCCATGGTGACGGCGGCCTTCACGCCGTGGCCGGCCACGTCCCCGACCACCAGCGCGACCCGCGCGCCGGGCAGCGCGATCGACTCGTACCAGTCGCCGCCGACCTCGATGAGCCGGCTGCCCGGCAGGTACCGGTGGTGCACCTCCACCGGCGACGGCGCCGACAGCCCGGTCGGCAGCAGGCTGCGCTGCAGCGTCAGCGCGGTCGCCCGCTCCCGCGAGTACTGCCGGGCGCTCTCGATGAAGATGGACGCCCGGCCGGCGAACTCCATCCCGATCTCGACGTCGTAGGCGTCGAACGGCCGGTGCGCGACGTTGCGCGAGCAGGCGAAGAAGCCGAGCACGCCCGCCGCGGAGGTGATAGGCAGCAGCAGCAGCGACGCGCCCTTGAGCAGCTCGGCGACCGGCGGCCGGCGCCACGCCGCGGCGAGCCTGGCCGCGCCCTCGCCGCCGAGGGAGCGCAGTACCGGCTCGCCCGACTCCAGGCACAGCACGTGCGGGGTGCCCGGCGGGAAGACCAGGGACTCCCCGGTCGGGAACGTCGCGTCCCAGCCCGGGTCCTCGTCGTCGAACCCGATCGCCATCCGGCGCAGCTGCGGGCCGTCCGGGCCCTCCGGGGGCTCGTCGGCGTCGATGTGGCTCTCCATCAGCAGCAGCGCGCCGGAATTGCAGAAGTGCGGGACGAGCACGTCCAGCAGGCCGCGCGCCAGCATCTCCAGATCGAGCGTGGAGCCGATCCGCGGGAGCGCGTCGTCCAGCAGCGCCCGGCGGATCACGGCCGGGTCGACGAACCGGTCCGCGAGCGGCACCGGCACCCGGACGAGGGCGAGCGCGGCCTGCTCGGGATCTCCGCCGTTCAGCGGGTGCACCGTCACGACGGCGTCGAGCGTCCCGCCCGCCGGGGTCTCCACGGCGAGCATGGCGGTGCGTTCCCGGCCGGCCTTCAGCGCCTCCAGCAGCGGCTCCCGGGCGCCCGGGATCACCTCGTCCAGGTGCGCGCCCAGCAGGCCGTCCGCGTGCGGGGAGAGGACCGCGGCGGCGTTGCGGTCGAACTGGAGAATTCTCCCCGACGAATCCATGCCGAGAATGAGAATTCGGGTGGACGGCTCCATCGCTCGATTATGGGACATGGCGCGGCCGGATGAGGCCGATACGGGTCCGGAATCCGGCTTTACGGACGCGTATGCGTCTCGGCCAGGAACTGACGCCAGGTCCGCTTCCCCACGGCGTGCTCGGGGGTCAGGTGGTGGCCCTCCCGGAAACCGCGGGCGGCGCCGCCGGGGAGCGGGATCGGGAGCCGCACGGGACGCCGCAGGCCCCGCGCTTTCAGGTAGTCCCGCATCATCTCCTCGGCCGTGAGGATCTCCGGGCCGCCCATGTCGTCGACCCGCCGCGCCGGACCCGCGCCGAGAGCCAGTCCGGCGAGCCGCTCCGCGACCTCGCCCGCGTCGATCGGCTGGTCGCGCAGCCCCTTCGGCAGCCCCGTGACGCCGGGCACCTTGGTGAGGACGTTGAAGACCGCGGCGGGGAGCGTGTGGAACTGCGTGGCCCGCAGGATCGTGTAGGGCAGTCCCGAATCCTCGATCAGCTTCTCCACCGCGAACTTCGCCTTGTAATAGCCGTAGGGGATCTTGTCGACGCCGACGATCGAGATGTAGACCAGGTGCGGGGCGCCCTGCCGGCGCGCCGCCTCGACCAGCTTCCGCGCGGCGGGCAGGTCCCGCTTGGGGTGGAGCGGATCGCTGGCGCAGTGCACGATCGTCTCGACGCCGCCGAGCGCCTCGTCGACGCCCTCGCCCGCCCAGAGATCGCCCTTGTGCCAGGTCACCCCGGCCTCCGGCTCCCTGGCGCGGCGGCTCAGCCCGTGCACGTCCGCCTTCGCCTCGGCCAGCCGCCGGGTCACCGGCGTGCCCAGCGTGCCGCTCGCCCCGGTCACGAGAATCATGGTCGCTCCTTCATCAGCCGTCCGGATCACCGTCCGCCATGGCGGACCGGCCCCGGCCCCTGGAATGTGACATGCCCGTTCCGGCCGCCGTCACGACCGCCCGAAGACCTGCGGCGGCGGGACCGGTGCGACGATCTCCTCGCCGTCGTGCAGCGGCGCGGCGCCGGCGCAGAACGCGGCGAGGTCGCCGCCCTCGACCAGCCTGGCCCGGGCGAGGCCGCCCGCCGCGCGGCGGGTCAGCTCCGCCACCGGCAGCGGCTCGCGCGAGGCTGCCACGATGAGGTTGCCGAACCGGCGGCCCCGCAGCACGCCCGGGTCGCCCATCAGCAGCGTGTGCCGGAACACCGACCGGACGGTCGCGGTCGCCCGGCGGGCGAACGGCAGCCGGAAGCCGTCGGCGACGTTGGCCAGGTAGACGCCGCGGGGCCGCAGTACGCGCGCCGCGTCCAGGACGAACTCGCGGGTCGCGAGCTCCGGTGGCATCGACGCCCCGGCGAACGCGTCCATCACGACGAGATCGTCGGCCTCGTCGGCGAGCGCGGCCACCCCGGTGCGCCCGTCGGTGATCCGGATCCGCAGGCCGGGGACGCCCTTCACCGGGAGCTGCTCGCGGACGAGCTGCACCAGCTCCGCGTCCGGCTCCAGCACGACCTGCCGCGACCCGGGCCGCGTCGCGGCGATGTAGCGGGGCAGCGTGCAGCCGGCGCCGCCGACGTGGACCGCGTCGAACGCCTCGCCGCCCGGCCCGAGGGAGTCGACCACGTCGCCGATGAGCCGCATGTACTCGAAGTCGAGGTAGGTGGGATCGGACAGGTTCACATAGGACTGCGGGACGCCGTCGACGAGCAGCATCCAGCCGCCGTCGCGGTCGGCGTCCCGCAGCAGCTCGGCCTCCCCGCCGGCGATCGTGTACGTCCGCGGCCGGGGGCCGTGCCTGCCCTTGCGTGCCATGGCCTCCACCCTACGGACCGTGCTCGGCGAGGCCGGCGGTACCTCAGGTTTGTTCTGTCAGCGCCGGTTCCGCCGCGAAATGGCAGGCGCTGGGGTGGGCCGACCCGTCCCGTTCCTCCAGGACCGGCTCCTGCTCGGCGCAGAGGTCCTGCGCCTTCCAGCAGCGGGTGCGGAACCGGCAGCCGGACGGCGGGTCCAGCGGCGACGGCGGCTCCCCCTCCAGCTGGATCTGGCCCGCCCACCCGGACGCGTCCGGGTCGGGCACGGGAACCGCCGACAGCAGCGCCTGCGTGTACGGGTGCGTCGGATGCTCGTAGATCTGGGCCTCGTCGCCCGTCTCCACGACCTTGCCCAGGTACATGACGGCGATGCGGTCGGAGATGTGGCGGACGGCCGCCAGGTCGTGCGCGATGAACACGTACGCCAGGCCGAATTCGCGCTGCAGCTCGGCGAGCAGGTTCATCACCTGCGCCTGGACGGACACGTCCAGCGCCGACACCGGCTCGTCGCACACGATGACGTCGGGACGCAGCGCCAGGGCGCGGGCGATCCCGACCCGCTGGCGCTGCCCGCCGGAGAACTGGTGCGGGTAGCGGTTGACGTGGCCCGGGTCGAGGCCGACGACCTCCAGCAGCTCCTGGACGCGCTTGCGCCGCTCCCCCTTCGGCGCCGCCTCGGGGTGGATCGCGAACGGCTCCCCCACGATGTCGCCGACCGTCATCCGCGGGTTGAGCGAGGAGTAGGGGTCCTGCATCACCATCTGGATGCGGCGGCGCAGCGCCCGCAGCTCGCCCTTCGGCAGCGCGAAGACGTCGCGGCCGTCGAAGCGGACCGTCCCGGCGGACGGGCGCTCGGCGGCGAGGAGCAGCTTCGCCAGCGTCGACTTCCCGCACCCGGACTCGCCGACGACGCCGAGGGTCTCGCCGCGGCGCAGCTCCAGGTCCACACCGTCCACGGCCTTGACGTGCCCGACGGCGCGCTTGACCACGATGCCGCGGGTCACCGGGTAGTGCTTGACGAGCCCCTCGACCTGGAGGATCGGCCCGTCACTCGGTTCCGGCACCGTAGACCTCCTCGGCGAAGTGGCAGGCGGCGTCGTGCCCGGGCGCGACGGTGACGAGCGGCGGGCTCTCCGCCGAGCAGACCGCCTCCGCGCGGGGGCAGCGCGGCTGGAACGGGCAGCCGGGCGGCAGCGCGGCCGGGTTCGGCGGCGCCCCCTTGATCGGGACGAGCGCGTCGCCGCGCCGGTCGAGCCGCGGCACCGACGCCAGCAGCCCCTTGGTGTAGGGGTGGGCGGGCCGCGCGTACAGGTCCCGGGCCGGCGACTGCTCGGCGACCGACCCGGCGTACATGACGACGATCCGGTCCGCGACGCCGGCGACGACGCCGAGGTCGTGGGTGATCAGCACCATGCCCATCCGCAGCTCGTCCTGGATCTCGGCCAGCAGCCGCATGATCTGCGCCTGCACGGTCACGTCGAGCGCGGTGGTCGGCTCGTCGGCGATCAGCACGTCCGGGTCCAGCGCCAGCGCCATCGCGATCATGATGCGCTGCCGCATGCCGCCGGAGAACTGGTGCGGGTAGTCGCCGAGCCGCTTGGCGGCCGACGGGATGCGCACCCGCTCCATCAGCTCGACGGCCTTGTCCCGGGACGCCCGCCGGCCGAGCCCGCGGTGCACCCGGTACATCTCGCGGATCTGGTCGCCGACGGTGAAGACCGGGTTCAGCGCGCTCAGCGCGTCCTGGAAGATCATCGAGATGCGGTCGCCGCGGTAGGCGCGGCGGCGCCGCTCGGGCAGGCCGAGCAGTTCCTCGCCGCGCAGCCGCACCGAGCCGCGCTCGATGCGGGCGGGCGGCATGTCGAGGATGCCCATGACGGCCTGCGCCGCCACGCTCTTGCCCGATCCCGACTCGCCGAGGATCGCGAGCGTCTCCCCCTCGGCGAGCGTGTACGACAGGCCGTTCACGGCGTGGACGTCCTGGTCCCGCACGCGGAACCGGACGTGCAGGTCGTCGACCTCCAGCAGCGGTGCTCCCGGGCGGGGCGCCGGTACCGGGTCGTCCTTCAGCTCCGCGGTCATGGCGTGGTCCTGGTCATGGCGATCACCGCAGCTTCGGGTCGAGGGCGTCGCGGACGGCGTCGCCGAGCAGCAGGAAGCTCAGCACCGTGGCCGACAGGAACACCGCGGGGAAGATCAGCAGGTGCGGGTGGTCGATGAAGGAGTCCTTCGCCTGGTTCAGCTGGAGCCCCCAGGACACCTGCGGGTACTGCAGGCCGACGCCGAGGAAGTCCAGGGTCGCCTCGCCCACGATCACGTGGCCGATGTTGAGGGTGGCGATCACGATCACCGGCGCGATCGCGTTCGGCAGGACGTGCCGGGTCATGATGCGCCCGTCGGACGCGCCGAGCAGCCGCGCGGCCTGCACGTAGTCGGCGTCCCGGACGGAGATGACCTGCCCCCGCATGATGCGGATCATCGTCGTCCAGCCCAGCAGCACCAGCACCAGCGTCATCGCCCACACCCCGTGCGAGGGGAACGCGACCAGGATGACCGTGGCGCCGAGCACGAACGGCAGCCCGAAGAAGATGTCGGTGAGCCGGGCGATCAGCGTGTCCAGGATGCCGCCGTAGTACCCGGCGAGCATCCCGAACACCATCGCGATCAGCAGCGCGAACGCAGTGACCGCGACACCGATCAGCAGCGTCGGGCGGGCGCCGTGCACGACGTGCGCGTAGTAGTCGCAGCCCGCGAGGTCGGTGCCGAACCAGTGGTCGCCGGACGGCCCCAGCTTGGAGTCGTTCGGGTCGCAGCCCTCGTTGACGCCCGTGGCGGTGAACAGCCTCGGCACGGCGGCCATGACCGTCACCACCGCGAGGACCGCCACCGAGCCCCAGAAGATCCAGCGGCGCCGCAGGTCGTGCCACGCGTCGTCCCACAGGGACGCCCGGCCCAGCTCGCCGCCGGCGACCGCGACCGCGGCGGCGCTCGCGGCGGGCGCGCCGGCGTCCGGGGCCGTTTCGGGCTCCAGCACCGGCGGCCCGGCGTCGGGTTGTTCGCTCTTCATGCCCCCCGCCTCACTCGTACCTGATCCGCGGGTCGAGCACCCCGTAGAGCAGGTCCACGACCAGGTTGACCAGCAGGAAGATCAGCACCAGCACGGTGACCGCGCCGACCACCACCGGGCCCTCCTTCAGCTGGATCGACAGGAACACCTGCTGCCCGATGCCCGGCAGGTTGAAGATGCCCTCGGTGACGATCGCGCCGGCCATCAGGTTGCCGAAGTCGACACCGAGGTAGGTCACCACCGGGATCAGCGAGTTGCGCAGCGCGTGCCGGCCGACCACCCGCGTCCGCGACAGCCCCTTGGCGTTCGCGGTCCGCACGTAGTCGGCCCGCAGGTTCTCCGACAGGCTCGTCCGGGTCAGCCGCGCCACGTAGGACAGGCCGAGCGAGCCGAGGACGATCCCGGGCAGCAGGTAGCTCATCGGCCAGCCGTCGTCCGTCCCGGCCGTGGGGAAGATCTGCCAGTGCAGCCCGAACAGGATCTGCGCGACGTACCCGAGGACGAACACCGGAACGGCGATCACCAGCGTCGTCCCGCCGAGGACGAGGGTGTCGGCGAACTTGCCCCGGCGCAGGCCGGCCCACGTCCCGAGCAGCATCCCGACGACCATCTCGAAGACCCAGGCGGTGACCGCGAGCTGCGCGGTCACCGTCCAGCGTCCGCTGAGCATCTCCGACACGCTCTGGCCGGTGTAGTTCTCGCCCAGGTCGCCCTGGACGAGGCCCCACATGTACTTCGCGTACTGCAGCAGCAGCGGGTCGTTCAGGTTGTACCGGTCCCGGAGCGTCTGCAGGACGTTGTCCGGGACCGGTTTGTCCCCGGCGAGCGCCTGGATCGGGTCGCCCGGCAGCGCGAACACCATCGCGTAGATGAGCAGCGTGGTGCCGATGAAGACGGGGACCGCCTGCAGGAGCCGCCGTAGGACATAGCGCCACATCGCCGGCTACTTCACCGTCACATCGGTGGCGATCAGACCCGTCGAGTACGGGGTGATCGTGACGTTGTCCACGTTCTTCGAGCGGCCGCCCTGGCCCGCCCACGTCCAGAGCGGGATCATCGGCATCTCGCGGATGGCGACGTCCTCGGCCTGGTTGTAGACGGCCATGGCCTGCTGCTGGTCGGCCGTCTTGTTGGCCTTCGCGATGAGTTCCGTGAACTCCTTGCTCTCCCATCCCATGCGGTTGTCAAGACCCCACATGCCCTCCAGGTAGTTCTGGGGGCTCGGGTAGTCGGCCTCCCAGTTCTGCCGGTACGGGCCCTTCTCCCCGTGGTCGCTCAGCATGGAGAAGTAGTCGGACGCCGGAACCTGCCGGAACTGGATGTCCTTGATGCCGAGGTTGTCGCGCAGGGAGTTGGCGACGATCCGCATCCACTGCGCGTAGGTCGGCTGCGAGTTGGAGAAGTACAGCTCCAGCGTCCCCTTGAACCCGCCGGACTTGGCGTACAGCTCCTTGGCCTTGGCCGGGTTGTAGGTGCACAGCTCACCGCACGCGTTGTCGCGGTGGCCGGGGATGATGGACGGGATCAGCGAGTCGGCGGGGAAGAAGTCGCCGTTGTAGACCGCCTTGTTGATGCCCTGCCGGTCGATGGCCATGGAGATGGCCTTGCGCAGGTCCGGGTTGTCGAACCGCTTGTCGAACAGCGGGAAGCCCAGGTAGTCGGTCGTGCTCATCTTCCGGGCGAGGAACTTGTCGCCGAGCAGCCGCTTGGCCTCGGGGACCTTGGCGGACGGGATGGTCTGCAGCACGTCGATCCGGCCGGCCCGCAGGTCGGTGTAGGCGGTGTCGGCGCTGGCGTAGCTCTTCCAGGTCACGCCCTTGTTCTTCGGCTTGCGCGCACCGGTGTAGCCGGGGAACGCGACGAGCTTGACCTGCTTGTTGCGCTCCCAGTTCCCGTCCATCTTGTACGGGCCGTTGCCGATCGGGTGGTCGTCGAACGCCTTCGGGTCCTTGAGCCCGGCCTTCGGCATCGGCGCGTACGCCGGGTAGGTCAGCAGCAGCGGGAACTGGCTGAACGGGTCGTTCAGCGTCACCTTGAGCGTGTTCTGGTCGACGACCTCGAGCCCGGAGAGCTTGTCGGCCTTCGGCTTGGCGTCCTCGTCCTCGGGGTTCAGCTCGCCGTACCCCTTGATGTAGGAGAAGTAGCTGTTGGCGCCCATGGCGTTCGGCCCGTACGCGGCGTAGTTCCACGAGTCGGCGAAGCTCTGCGCCGTCACCGGCTCCCCGTTGTGGAACTTCTGGCCCGCCTTGACCTTGACCGTCCACACCTTCTGGTCGTCCGAGGTGACCGAATCGGCGGCCAGCGGGACGGCCTTGCCGTCCTTGGACAGCGTCATCAGGTTGTCGAACAGCTCGGTGATCACGTCGAAGGAGTAGCTGCTCGTGGTGTTGGCGGGCAGCAGGTGGTCGGGCTCGGAGTGGCCCACGGTGAACGTGCCGTCGCCCGCCGCGGCGTCGTCGCCGCCGCAGGCCGACAGGCCGAGCGACGCGGCCAGCGCCACCGCGGCGAGCCCCGCGGCCTTCCGCCGGACACCCCTTCCGGCACCCCTCTGGCTCCTCATGCTCCTCCTCGGCCCCTGTTTCGCTGTGTCGTGCCGCGGGCCGATGGCCGCCCGCCGCACCTAGATTGCTGGCAGCGTCGTCCCCACCATGACGGTTTGGGTACGGCTATGGCCGAGTCGAAACCGGATCGATACGTTCTTGATCATTCGTTGACACAGGTCAGCGAGGGAGCAAAATGAAGGGTCGTTGCGGAAGGGACTCACGGGGGTGCGGGTGCGCGACAACACGGCGGACAGGGCGGCGGCGGCCGCGGCGGACGGCGACGCGGCCGAGTGGGCAGGCGCCGACGCGGCGGCGATCTGCGCGGACCTGATCAGGTTCGACACCGTGAACCGGGGCGAGGGCGACGCGCGGCCGGAACGCCCCGCCGCCGAGCACGTCGCGGCGCTGCTGGACGAGGCCGGCGTGCCGGCGAAGATCGTCGAGTCGGCGCCCGGCCGCGCGAGCGTGCTCGCCCGCGTCCCCGGGACCGACCCGTCGCATCCGGCGTTCCTGGTCCACGGGCACCTGGACGTGGTGCCCGCCGACCCGGCGGACTGGGCCGTCGCGCCGTTCTCCGGCGAGGTGCGGGACGGGTGCGTGTGGGGGCGCGGCGCGGTCGACATGAAGGGCAGCCTCGCGATGACGCTCGCGGCCGTCCGGCGGCGGCTGCGCGAGGGGCGGCGCACGCGCGGCGACCTGGTCCTGGCGTTCCTCGCCGACGAGGAGTGCACCGGCGAGTACGGCTCCCGGTACGTGGCGCGCGAGCACCGCGGGTTCTTCGACGGCTGCACGGAGGCGATCAGCGAGTCCGGCGGGTTCAGCGTGGACGCCGGCGGGACGCGGATCTACCCGATCGCGACCGGCGAGCGCGGCACCACGTGGATGAGGCTGACGGCGCGCGGCACCGCCGGGCACGGGTCCAAGCCGGCGCCCGACAACGCGGTCGCCGAGATCGCGCACGCGGTGTCCCGGCTGGCGGCCTACGAGTGGCCCGTCCGGCTGACGGCCGGGGTGCGGGCGCTCCTGGACGGGCTCGCGGACGCGCTCGGCACCACCATCGACCACGACCGCCTGGACGCGGAGGCCGCGCGCCTCGGCCGCGCCGGGCACCTGTTCGCCGGGACGATCCGCAACTCGGCGAACCCGACCCGCCTCGACGCCGGCTACAAGGTCAACGTCGTGCCGGGCACGGCGACGGCGCAGGTCGACGGCCGGTACCTGCCCGGCACGGGCGAGGAGTTCCTCGCCACGGTCGACCGGCTGCTCGGCCCGAAGGTCGCCCGCGAGTTCATCAACTACGAGGAGGCGCCCGCCGCCGACCCGGCCGGCCCGACCTTCGCCGCCCTCGCGGGCGCGCTGCGCGCCGAGGACCCGCTCGCCCGGCCCGTCCCGTACGTGATGGCGGGCGGCACCGACGCGAAGTCCTTCAACCGGATCGGCATCACGAGCTTCGGCTTCGCGCCGCTGCTGCTCGGCCCGGAACTCGACTACTTCGGGATGTTCCACGGCGTGGACGAGCGGGTCCCCCTGGACGGCCTCGCCTTCGGCACCCGCGTCCTCGACCGCTTCCTCGACACCCGCTAGACGGAGCCGGGGGTGGCGGTGCGCCCCGACCACCGGAACACCGGGAGCCTGCCCTCCGGGGTGTCCTGGTGCCGGGACGTCGCCTTGAAGTGCTCGTATCCGCCGCGGAAGGGAAGCCTCAGCTCGACGCCGGGCGGGGTGATCCCGACGATCCGGCGGGGCAGGTCCGCGGGACCGCCTTCCAGGAAGGCCTTCAACGAGGTGTCCATGGACGGATGGTCACACGCTGGGAACGTTCCGCCAATGCCCGCCGGGGATCTATCGCCGTATCACTGGGACTTCTGGTAGCTCCGGAACGAGTAGATCGCCAGCCCCACCGTGGCCGCGGTCAGCAGGAGGAGCCACCCGCCGTGCGAGGCGACCGTCCCCCAGCCGGGGTCGTCGTCGAGCGCCGCGCGGGCGGCGTCCAGGGCCCAGCTGACCGGGTTGCCCGCCGCCACATGCCGGATCCAGGACGGCATCAGGTCCTTGGCCATGAACGCCGACGACAGGAACGTCAGCGGCAGCAGCAGCATCACGTTCAGGCCGATGATCGTGTTGCGGTCGCGCACCAGCAGCGCGAGCGTGTTCGACAGCGCGGCGAGGAAGACGCCGATCAGCACCGACGCGGCGACGAGCACCGCCGGCCCGGCGGGGCCGCCCGGGTAGTGCGCGCCCGCCGCCCAGCCCAGCAGGATGATCACCAGCGATTGGAACGCGGTGCCGAGCGCCTGCTCGACGACGCCGGCGTTCGCGATCGCGCTGCGCCGCACCGGCGTGACGAGGAACCGGTTCAGGGTGCCGCGCTCGATCTCGTCCATGGTCGCCATGCCGGCGAAGGAGTTCAGCGACACCGCGTTCATGATCACGACGCCGGGCACGATGTAGTCCAGGTAGGACCGCGCGCCGAACCCGGGGATCTCGACGACCCTCTTGAACAGCTCGCCGAACAGGAACAGCCAGATCATCGGCTGCGCCAGCGTCATGACGAGGACGGCCGGGTTGCGCAGCAGCGCGGACAGCCGCCGATGGGTCATCCACCAGGTCCCGGTGACCAGGCTCCCGACGGGCAGGGCGGTCATCGGGCACCCCCGGCGGTGGCGGGCTCGGCCGGTCCGGCGGCGTCGGCGCCGTCGGCCTGGGCGAAGCGGCGGCCGGCGTAGCGCAGGTAGACGTCGTCCAGGGACGGCCGCGCGACGGTCGCGGCCGCGGCCGGGACGCCCGCCTGGTCGAGGGCGGCGAGGACGGCCGGCACGGCAGCCGCGCCGTCGTCGGCGCGGGTGCTGAGCCGCGTCCCGTCCAGGACGACCTCCCGGACGCCGGGCAAGCGGTCGAGCGCCTCGCGCACCGGGGCCTCGGGCGGCGCCTCCTGCCACTGCACGTGGACGGCGTCGCCGCGCAGCTCGCCCTTGAGGCCGTCGGGCGTGCCCTCCGCGACGACGCGGCCCCGGTCGACGATCGCCACCCGCCGCGCGAGCCGGTCGGCCTCGTCCAGGTAGTGGGTGGTCAGCAGGATCGCGAGGGCGTCGTCCCCGGCCAGCCGCGCGATCTCGGCCCACATCGACGCGCGGGCCTCCGGGTCGAGGCCGGTGGTGGGCTCGTCCAGGAACAGGACCTCCGGCCGGTGGACGAGGCCGAGTGCCACGTCGAGCCGCCGCTGCATCCCGCCGGAGTAGGTCTTCACCTTCCTGGCCGCGGCGTCCTCCAGCCCGAACCGCGCGAGCAGCTCGGCCGCGCGACGCCGCACCTGCGCGCCGCCCATCCCGTAGAGGCGCCCTTGCAGGACGAGGTTGTCGCGCCCGCTGGCCTCCGGGTCGGCGCCGGACTTCTGCGACACCACGCCGATGACGCGGCGGACCCGGTCGGGCCTGCGCAGCACGTCGTGCCCGGCGACGGCCGCGGTGCCCGCGTCCGGCCGGATCAGCGTGGTGAGGATCTTGACGGTGGTGGACTTGCCCGCCCCGTTGGGGCCGAGCAGCCCGAGGATCTCGCCCTGCCCGACCGTGATGGACAAGCCGTCCAGGGCCCGGACGTCGCCGGGGTACTTCTTCGTGAGGCCGGCGGCCTCGATGGCATGCGCCATGGTCTCCTCCGCGAGGGGACGTGCGCGAAGGGCCCGATAGGCTGGTGACGCGTGCTCGCCGCCAGGGCCCGCTCCGCGCGGATTCTCGGTGGTGGGTTCTCCGGCCCGGCGGAGGTGTGGCCGCACCGCCGCCGGGCCTTCACGTTTCGCTACTCCCCCGCGGCTCCCCTCTCCGCCAGCTCGGCGATCTCGGGCGGCATCTCACCGGTCTCGTGGAACGCCCGCCACAGGTCGAGGCCGGGCAGGGAGCCGTCCTCGATCTCGGTGAGGAGGCCCCGCACCCACGCGGCCTCCGCGCGCCGCATCGCGAGGTCGTACTCGGCTTCGATCAGGAAGATGCGCGGCACCTCGGTCTCGGCCTCCAGGGCCGCTCCGTCGCCGGCGATCTGCCGTTCCATGGTCGTGAGCCGTCCGCGCAGCAGCGCCGCCGCCTCGTCCGGGCCGAGGGCGCCGAGGACGGAGAGGCCGGCCTCGAAGCGCGGCTGCTCGCGCTCGGGCACGCCGACCAGCTCCCGCACCCAGTCGGCCAGCTCCGCCATCCCCGCGTCGGTGATGCGGTAAACGGTCCGCTCGGGCCGCGCCCCTTCGCGGGCGCTGCCCTCGACCGCCAGGAACCCGTGCTTCTCCAGGTTGCCCACGACGGTGTAGAGCGACCCCCACTTGATGTCCATGTCGCGGTCCTTGCCGCGCGCCCGCATCAGCGAGGCCATCTCGTACGGGTGCATCGGCCTGGCGGTGACCGTCGACAGCACGGCGAGGCCGAGCAGGTTGCCCACCTTGCGCCGCTTCGCCATGTCACTCTCCTCGTGCGCGAATACTCGTAGGCGAGTATCACAGATGCGCTCGCGTCCGTCCACCCCGATCGACGGGGGCGCGAGGCGGGTAGAGATCAGGCGTGGACTTCTCCAGCGCGGCGGACGAGCTCTACGGCGTCCTGCCGGCCGAGTTCGTGGCGACGCGGAAGCGGCTGGCCCAGGAGGCGAAGGCCGCGGGCGACGCGGCGCTAGCGAAGCGGATCGGGGCACTGCGCCGCCCGACGCTGTCGGCATGGGCGGTGAACCTCCTGTCCCGCTCGGCCGCCGGCGACCTCGGGGACCTGCTGGACATCGGCGACGAGATCCGCGCGGCATGGGGCTCCGGCCGCGGCCTCGGCGACCTTGAGAGGCGCCGGGCCGCGCTCGTCGGTGCGCTCGTGCGCACGACCGGCGACCTCGCGGCCGAGGCCGGCAATCCGCTGCGGGAGCAGGCCGTACGCGAGGTGGAGGACACTCTCCAGGCGGCGACCGTGGACGCCGGCATCGCCGGCGAGGTGCGCGAAGGACGGTTGCCGCAACCGCGCAGCCACACGGGTTTCGTGCCCGCCGGCTTCCCGATGGCGCCCGCGAACGGGCGGCAGCGCGAGGAGGCGCCCGCCGAGGAGAAGAAGAAGGGCCCCCCGGAGAAGGAGCCGGCGAAGGAGCCCGAGCGGGCGAGGTCGAACGTCACCCGGACGAGCGCGGCCAGGGCCAAGCGGGCGGAGACGCTCGGCAGGCGCGCCGGCCAGGCCGAGCGGAAGCTGGCCGAGCGCGAGGAACGCGCGGCGGAGGCCGGACGCGAGGCCGAGGAGGCGTCGGCCGAGGTGGGCCGGCTCCGCCGCGAGCTGGACCGGGCGGTCGCCGAGCGGGACGCCGCGGCCAGGCGGGCGGAGCGCGCCGAGCAGAACCGCGCCCGTGCGGAGGAGGCGGCGCGCGAGGCCCGCAGGGCGGCCGCCGAGGCCCGCCGCGCCGCCGACCGCGACGCGGACCACGGCTGACCCGGCGACCGGGGCCGCGGGCCGGTGGTGAATGGGATTTTCGGGATGAAGTAGGTTCGTTCCGAACGTGATTCGACAATCGAGGGGGCGCGCGGTGACGGCACCGGTCGTGGAGCAGCCGACTGATTGGACCGAGCCGGGCGCTCACCAGGTGGCGCCCGGGGTGCACCGGATCCCGCTGGCGCTGCCGATCCCGTCGCTGCACGCCGTCAACGTGTACGTGATCGAGGACGCCGAGGGCCTCGTCCTCGTGGACTCGGGCTGGGCCATGCCCGACACGCGCACGGCGATGGAGAGCGCCATCCGCACGCTCGGCCACCGGCTGGAGGACGTGTCGCAGTTCCTGGTCACGCACGCTCACTGGGACCACTACTCGCAGGCCCTGTCGCTGCGCGAGTCGTTCGGGACGAGGGTGCGGATCGGGCGCGGCGAGCGGCCGTCGATCGAGGCGTTCGACGCCAAGCGGGGGATGCACCCCCGGCAGGTCGAGCTGCTGCGCCGGTGCGGCGCGGACGAGCTGGCCGACGAGATCGCGGGCCGGCCCGTGGACCGTTCCGAGCGGGACCTCCCGCACAACGCGCCGGACGCCTGGCTGGACGACGGCCAGCGCGTCGACCTCGCCGCGCGGGGCCTGGACGTGTTCGCCACGCCGGGCCACACGCGCGGCCACATCGTCCTGCGGGACGCCGGCGCCGGGCTGCTGTTCGCGGGCGACCACATCCTGCCGCACATCACGCCGTCGATCGGTCTGGAGACCGAGCCGGAGCCCAAGCCGCTGCGCAGCTACCTGGAGTCGCTGCGCATCGTCCGCGACATGCCGGACACGCTGCTGCTGCCCGCGCACGGTCCCGTGCGGCCGAGCGTGCACACCCGGATCGACGAGCTGCTGGAGCATCACGCCGAGCGCCTGGACGCCGCCGCGGCGCAGGTGCGGGCCGGACACGGCACGGCGTTCGAGGCCGCCGCCGCCATGACGTGGACGCGACGCAGGCGCACGCTCGACGACCTGGACGCGTTCAGCCGGATGCTGGCCGTCCTGGAGATCGAGGCGCACCTGGACGTCCTCGCCGACCGGGGCGTCCTGGACGCCCACGACGAGGACGGCGTCCGCCGCTACGCCGCACGCCGCTGACGGCCCCCTGCCGCCGGGCGGCCGGATCCGTCCGGGTTACGCTGATCTCCGGTTTCCCCCGGCGGAAGGAGCGGCGATGACGGTCGCCCCCGAGTTCACTGCGATCACGTCCGCGGAGGAGCTGCGCGAGCTGCTCGGCGCGCCGATGCAGCGGGCGATCGACAAGGAGCGCGTCACGCTGCACCCCTGGGACCGCGAGTGGCTCGCCAGGTCCCCGTTCTGCCTGATCTCCACCAGCGACGCCGCGGGCAACTGCGACGTCTCCCCCAAGGGCGACCCGCCCGGGTTCGCGCACGTCATCGACGACACGACGATCGCCATCCCGGACCGTCCGGGCAACCGCCGCGCGGACGGGTTCGTGAACGTGCTGGGCAACCCGCACGTGGGGCTGATCTTCCTCGTGCCGGGGCGCGCCGAGACGCTGCGGATCAACGGCCGGGCCACGCTGGTCCGGAACGCGCCGTTCTTCGGCGAGATGGTCGTCAAGGGGCACCGGCCGGCGCTCGCGCTGATCGTGGAGATCGAGCAGATCTTCTTCCACTGCGCGAAGGCGCTCATGCGCTCGAAGCTGTGGAAGCCCGAGTCCTGGGAGCCGGACGCGCTGCCCTCGCACGCCCGGATCGTCAAGGACGTCCAGTACACGGCCGAGTCCCTCGAACAGCTCGAAGAGCACTACACCGAGGCGAACTACACGAAGAAGCTCTACGGCGGCTGAAACGCGCGGCGGCCGACCCAGCGGGACCGGCCGCCGCACGCGTGAATCTCAGCAGGCGGGGGCTTCGGACGCGGCGTCGAGGTAGGCGTCGGGGACGTAGTGCCCGGGGCCGATCCGGTCCCAGACGTCGCTCGTACCGTAGGTGCCGGTGACCTTGCCGCCGCGTACCCGGCACTCGACGGCGACGGTCGCGTGGTCGGCGGCGAGGCCCCTGGCGGCGGACGAGGCGTCGGCCGCCGAGCGCACGGTGACGGGGGCGCCCGCCGTGCGGACGGTGCCCTTGGCGGCAGCGCCGGCCCACAGGTAGGTGACGTTCACCCACGAGTTGTCGGTCAGCTGGAGGCCGTCCCAGAACGTCCCGTCGGCGAGGTCGATGCCGGCCGGGTTGGCTACGGCGCGGCCGAACTCGTCGTGGCCGCCGTTGTAGCCGTCCTGGTAGGCGGCCTGCGCCTCCGGCCGCCCCTGCGGGAGGTCCTGCCACATCTCGCGGGTGCCGGACGGGTTCCAGTAGTCGTCGTGGGTGTTCCACGGGCCGACGTCCCAGACGGGCGCGTACTCGCAGAGGCTTCCGCTCTCGGTGCACACCTTCACCGAGTAGTCGTCGCTGTTGTTCGGGGACAGCCCGCGCCGGGACGGCAGCGCCACGAAGTGGTCCCGGGTGGTGATGACGTGGCCGTTCGCGGTCGTCCCGCCGACGAGTCCCTCGCGGGTCGCGAACACCCGGTAGGTGGCGGCCGCCTTCGCCGTCCCGCGCGGGGCCGGGACGCGGTCGGCGGTGAGTTCCACGGCGGAGACGGCGGGCGCCGGCGCCCCGGCCTTCTCGGTGAGGACGACCCGGACCTGGATCCGCTGGGACGCGGACGGCAGCGCCGCCCCGGCCGGATACCACTCCGTCCAGGCGCCGGCGGCCTGCGCCCGCACGTCCACGGCGACCGACCCGCCTCCGGTGACGCGCGCCCTCACCCGGTTGGCGGGCTCGGCGAGGTCCTTCGGCGCGAGCAGCAGCTGGCCCGCCGCCTCGGCCGAGCGCAGCGAGGCGGGGCCGCCGCGCGCGGAGCCGAGCCGCAGGGCCCGGCCGTCGTGGCGGACGTTGACGTCGTCGGAGCCGATCGAGGCGAGGTCCGGCGACCACCGGGCGCCGGAGGCGGCGGTCTCGGCGGGGGCAGCGCTGGCGGGGGCGGCGC